>NZ_LIPN01000582.1 GCF_001418325.1 Streptomyces atriruber
CGCCCTGCCCGCCCAGCAGGCCGGCGCCGCCGGCAACGTGGTGAAGGTGACCGGCTCGCAGGGGAACTGGCAGCTGGCGGTGAACGGTTCCCCCTACCAGATCAAGGGCCTGACCTGGGGGCCGAGCGTCGCCGACGCCGACCAGTACATGCCCGACGTCAAGTCCATGGGCGTCAACACCATCCGCACCTGGGGCACCGACGCCTCCAGCAAGCCCCTGTTCGACTCGGCCGCCGCCCACGGCGTCAAGGTGATCGCGGGCTTCTGGCTGCAGCCGGGCGGCGGCCCCGGCAGCGGCGGCTGCGTCAACTACCTGACCGACAGCACGTACAAGAACCAGATGCTCGAAGAGTTCCCCAAGTGGGTGCAGACCTACAAGGACCATCCCGGCGTCCTCATGTGGAACGTCGGCAACGAGTCTGTGCTCGGGCTGCAGAACTGCTACACCGGCGCGGAGCTGGAGCGCCAGCGCGACGCGTACACCACGTTCGTCAACGACATCACCAAGAAGATCCACGCCGTCGACCCCGACCATCCCGTCACCTCCACCGACGCCTGGACGGGCGCCTGGCCCTACTACAAGAAGAACGCCCCCGACCTGGACTTGTACGCCGTGAACTCCTACAACGCGGTGTGCGACATCAAGTCCACCTGGGAACAGGGTGGTTACACGAAGCCGTACATCGTCACCGAGACCGGACCCGCGGGGGAGTGGGAGGTGCCGGACGATGCCAACGGCGTACCGGAAGAGCCCACCGACCGGGCCAAGGCCGAGGGGTACAGCAAGGCCTGGAGCTGCGTCACCGGCCACAAGGGCGTAGCGCTGGGCGCCACGATGTTCCACTACGGGACCGAGTACGACTTCGGCGGCATCTGGTTCAACCTCCTGCCCGCGGGCCAGAGGCGGCTCGCCTACCACGCCGTGAAGAAGGCGTACGGCGCGAACACCTCCGGGGACAACACCCCGCCGGTCATCTCCGGGATGACCGTCGAGGGCGACGCCTCCAAGGTTCCGGCGGGCGGCGCCCTCACGCTCACCGCCAAAGCGGCCGACCCCGACGGGGACGCGTTGAGCTACGAAGTCCTTGCCAACAGCATGTACATCGACAAGGACAAGAACCTGACGTCCCTGCGCCACACGGACGAGGGGAACGGCCGTCTGAAGGTCACCGCGCCCGACCGGACGGGCGTGTGGAAGATCTACGTCAAGGTCACCGACGGCAAGGGCAACGTGGGCGTCGAGACGCGCTCGGTGCGCGTGGTGGCCCCGCCGGTCGACGGCACGAACATCGCCTTCGGCAAGACGGCGACGGCCTTCTCCCAGCAGGCCGGTGGCGGCGACTGTCCCTGCACGGCCGCGGGCGCCGTCGACGGCAAGGCCACGACCCGCTGGGCCAGCGACTGGAGCGACCCCCAGTGGCTGCAGGTCGACCTGGGCTCCGGCCAGTCGTTCCGGCACGTCCAGCTCAACTGGGAGACGTCCTACGCGAAGGCGTACACGATCCAGACCTCCGACGACGGACGGAACTGGCGGACCGTCCACGAGGTGCAGGACGGAAACGGCGGCATCGACGACTTCGACGTCAACGGCACCGGCCGCTACGTCCGCGTGCACGGCACCGCCCGCGGCACCGGATGGGGCTACTCGCTCTACGAGTTCGGTGTCTATCGCTGAATCCGGCATCCACCGCCGACGGCCGACGCGCGATGGTCGCCGCACGATGGGAGAGCGCTCTATCACCTTGCTGTGCAGGGAAGTTAGAGTGCACGCATGGAGAGACAGTCGCTGACGCTCGAGGACGTGGCACGGGAGGCGGGGGTCTCCCGCGCCACGGTGTCACGGGTGATCAACGGAGTGCGCAACGTCGACCCGGCCATCCGGGACGTGGTGCGCGAGGCGATCGAACGCACCGGGTACGCGCCCAACCGGGCGGCGCGCTCCCTGGTCACCCGCCGTACGGAGACCATCGCCCTGGTCATCTCGGGCGCGGGCGAGGAGAGCGACGGTACGCGGGAGGACGGCCGAACCGGCGGCCGCGATGACGACGGCCGTCCCGGCGACGGCGTGCAGAACGCCTTCGCGGCCCGCGTGTTCGCCGACCCGTTCTTCGGCCGGGTGGTCAGCGGCGTGGTCGGGTTCCTGCGGCCGCGGTCGATGCACCCGGTCCTGATGGTCGCCGAGAGCGCGGCGGCCAGGAAGCAGGTGACGGAGTTCCTGCGGCAGGGCAGCGCCGACGGAGCCCTCGTCGTCTCCACGCACGCGGAGGATCCGCTGCCCGCGCAGCTCGTCGCCGAGGGGCTGCCCGCCGTGTGCTTCGCCCGGCCCGCGCCGCCCGTCCCGGTCAGCTACGTGGACCTGGCGCACCGCGAGGGCGGACGGCTGGCCGCGGAACATCTCCTCGCGCGCGGCCGACGGCGACTGGCGACCGTCACGGGGCCCCTGGACCTCCCGGCCGGACAGGAGCGGCTCGCCGGTTTCCGGGAGGCGCTGGAGCGGGCCGGGACGGCGTACGTGCCGATCGCGGAGGGCGCCTTCACCCGGGAGAGCGGCGCCGCGGCGATGGCCGGGCTGCTGGCCGGGCATCCCGGTCTGGACGGGGTGTTCGTGGCCAACGACCTCATGGCGCAGGGCGTGTGCGAGCTGCTGCGCGAGCGGGGCGGACAGGTGCCGCAGGAGGTGGCGGTCGTCGGCTTCGACGACTCCAGCGTGGCGCTCACCTGCCGTCCGCCGCTCACCACCGTCCGCCAGCCGGTGGAGGAGATGGCGGCGGCCATGGCGAGGCTGCTCCAGGAACACGTGCAGGGCGTCCGGACGGAGCCGACGTCGCTCATCTTCGAGCCGGAGCTGGTGGTGCGGGACTCGACGTGAGATCGGGTGTGTATCCCCTGTGGCCGTGGGCAGGCGATCAGTGCAGGGGTGACATCCTGCCGGAGTCGCTGATTGGTCAGTGGGCGGCTCCACCTCCGAGCTGAGCGGTCGCGCGCCTTCGTGGGACAGGGACGCGCGGCCGCTCACGCGTTCCGCTCGCGGCGCGGGCGGGGACGTACTCAGGTGGTCCGGGCGTGGACGTACTCAGGGATTCAGCGCGTCGCCCACGCCAGGACGCCGACGAGGACGAACAGCAGACACATGGCGATGTTGGTCCGCTTGTAGGCGACGAGGACGGCCACGAACTCGCGGATCGTCGCGTTGGGCCAGAAGTACGCCGCCGTGGTCGAGCCCACCACCTGCCCCTTGACGCCCGCCCGGCGCGCCATGAGCGCCGCGCGGAAGGCGTGGTAGTTGTTCGTGACGACGATGCACCGGTAGCCGGGGCCGGTCTTCTCCATGATCGCCTTGCTGAACCGCAGGTTCTCGTCCGTCGTCGTCGACCGGTCCTCGCGCTCGATCAGCTCCGCGGGGAAGCCACGCTCCACCAGGTAGTCCGCCATCGCGTGGGATTCCGGCACGTCCTCGTCCGGCCCCTGTCCGCCGGAGGCGATGAGCAGCGGCGCGCCGCCGCCCTTGCTCAGCTGCGCGTGCACCTCCCTGGCCCGCTCCAGCCGGCTGGCGAGCAGCGGCGGCACCGTGGACCCGCCGAGGAGACCGGAGCCCAGCACGACCACGTAGTCGGCCTTGCGGCGAATGCGCATGCGGCCGTAGAGGAACGCGTACACGACGAAGCTCAGGAACAGGAACGAGAGGTAGCAGGCGAGGCCGAGCGCCGCCGTGCCGAGGCCGATCAGCACCGGCGTCCGCAGCACGGCTGCCGTGATCGCCAGGGCCACGACGGCGGCGATGCACAGCGCGCCCATCAGGGACAGCAGGTTGGAGGGGCTCCTGCCCTCCTTGCGCACCATCTGCAGTCCGTTGAGGAACAGCAGGCCCACGAGGATCAGGATGCCCACGGCCCCCAGCGCCAGCAGCGTGGCGGCGATGACGAGCCCGGTCGTGGAGCCGGACGAGATCAGCTGGTACATCCAGGCCGCGAGGCCGCAGAGCGCGGCCAGGCCGAGGAACACCGCGTTGCCGAACCGGCGGCGCTCGCGCACCATCCGCCAACAGAAGACGAGGAAGAGGAGGGCCGCCGGGGCGTAGAGCAACATCCGCTCAGATTAGGGGTCGGCGCGGAGGTCAGCGGACGACGTCGAACACGTTCTTCTGCAGGCCGTTGGCGTAGGCCTGGTGTTCGACGAGCCGCAGCTTCTGCATGTCCTTGTCGGTGTCGCTGAACAGCCGCTTGCCCGCGCCGAGAAGGAGGGGGAAGACGAGCAGGTGGTACCGGTCGATCAGACCGGCGTCGGAGAGGCTCCGGTTGAGGGAGGCACTGCCGTGCACGATGACCGGGCCGCCCTCGGTCTTCTTCAGCGCGGCCACGTCGTCGAGCGAGCGCAGGATCGTGGTCTCGCCCCAGTTGTCGACGAGGTCGCCCTCGCCGAGGGTGGTGGAGACGACGTACTTCGGCATCACCTTGTAGTCCGCGAAGTCCTCCATGTCCGGCCAGACGGGGCTGAACGCCTCGTAACTGACCCGGCCCATCATCAGCGCGGCGGCCTCCTGCTGCTCCCGGCCCTTGATCTCGTACGCCTCCGGGAGGAACTCGATGTCCTTGAAGGTCCAGCCGGAGTTCCGGTATCCGGGTTCACCGCCCGGGGCCTCCACGACTCCGTCGAGCGAGACGAAAGCGGTGCTGATCAAGGTGCGCATCTGAATTCTCCCGAAGGTCTTCTCGGCCGTGCGTGACTGCGGCGATCTTCGCCGCAGGCTGCGTCACCGCAGCCTGCATCAGTGAAGACCGGGGGACGCGACAGAACTCATCGGCCGTACGGCTGTCGGATTCAGCGGCGGCCGCCGCGCAGCCGGGAGAGGAGCGAGCGGGCCTGCGCGCGCTTGCGCGGGTCGGCCGCGGCCCGGCGCACCGATTCCACGGTCCTGCGTCCCTGTGGTGTGCGGCTGTAGGTCCTGATGCGTGCGAGCAGTCCGGCCATGGGGGTCCTCCTGAGGTCGCACCGCCGTCGCGGCGGGTGAGCTGTCGGTTTCTGTTCCCGTACCCGGAGCTGCCTCCGTGATGCCGCTCGACTGACCGCGTGCTTTGCGGGCAGCCGAAGGGCATGGCTGTTCTCAGGAAATGTGCACGTCCGATGCTCGCCTCCGTCTTCGTCACGGGAGGGCTGCGGACCCTGCGGGACCCGCGGGGCGTCGCGCCCGTCGCCGAGCCCGTGGCCGCTCCGGTGGCCTCGCGGATCCCCTGGCTCACGGAGGACCCCGAGCGGCTGGTCCGCATCAACGGCGCGGTGCAGCTGGGCGCGGGTCTGATGCTGGCGACCGGACGCGTGCCGCGCGTCGCCGCCCTCGCCCTCGCCGGGACGCTGGTGCCGACGACGCTGGCCGGGCACGCCTGGTGGAAGGAGAAGGATCCGGAGCGACGGGCTGCCCAGCGCACGCAGTTCACCAAGAACCTCTCGCTGTTCGGCGGACTCCTGATCGCTGCGGCCGACACGCACGGCAAGCCGTCCGTCGCCTACCGCGCCCGGCGGGGCGCCACGCGCGCGTGGAAAGACACAGGGGTGAACGCGTTGAGGTCGTGAAAGGTTCAGACCTCTGTTGTGCAAGCGCTTGCTGTAGTCGCGGGCCGGTGGCACCCTCGTGGCGGCTCCCCCCCCCCAGCCCCCCCCCACCTCGC
>NZ_LIPN01000583.1:0-494 GCF_001418325.1 Streptomyces atriruber
ACCCGGGGGTGTCTCCCGGGGGAGCGGCGAGGGCATAGGCGACGCCTTCGGCGGGGGCGGTCGCCAGGCCGGAGCGGTACTCCTCCTCGTACGCGGTGTCGCCGATGGACGTCCTGATCGTGCGCTCGGACTCCGCGCGGGCGGCGACCAGTTCGGGCATGCCCAGCTGGGACGGGCCGATGGTCTGCCACATGCGCTGGCTGATGCCGAGCAGACGTGCCGCGTGCCTGCCCCGGTCCGCGGCGGCGGCCGTCGAGGCCAGCAGGTCGATGGCCATGACCGCACCGAGGCTGTCGTGGAGCAGCGCCTTGCCCTCCAGCGCACTGCGGGCATGGACCGCGGCTTCGGCGGGGGAGCCGAGGCCCACGGAGGCCAGCGCCCTGGTGTATCCGGCCCAGGCGCGCATCCACCGCTCGCCGAGCCGCTCGGTCCGGGCGCACAGCTCGTCGGCGTGGTGCGCCGCGCCGGTGAAGTCCCCGCGGTGGACGTGCACG
>NZ_LIPN01000583.1:534-2901 GCF_001418325.1 Streptomyces atriruber
GTCTCGCGCAGCGCGTACGCGAGCCGCCGCGTGGCATCGAGATCACCCTGCCCGAGGGCCGCGAGACCGTACGCCCACTGGGCCTTGGCGCGCTCGGGGGCCGGCCCGGGGCACAGGGCGAGCGCGCGTCCCAGGTAGTGCCTGCCCTCCCGGGGGAACCCGCAGGCGAACCAGAAGAACCACAGCGCCCCGCCCATCTCCAGGGCGGTGCGTCCGTGCCCCTCGGTGAGGCAGAAGTCCATCGCCGTACGGAGGTTGGTGTGGTCGGCCGACAGGCGGGCGTACCAGGCGACCTGGTGCGGCCCCAGCCACTCGGCGTCGGCCCGCAGCGCCAGGTCGCGGTAGAAGTCCCGGTGCGTGCACCGCGCCTTGTGCTCCTCGCCCAGCTCGCGCAGCCACTGCGCGCCGAACTCCCGCACCGTGTCCAGCATGCTGAACCGCGCGGTGCCCGTGTCGTCCACCCGGCAGCGTACGAGGGACTTGGCCAGCAGACCGTGGAGGGCCCGCACGACCTCGTCGGCCGGGAGCGGGCCGCCCGCGCCCACGGCCCGGGCGCCGTCCGTGTCGAAGCCGCCGCTGAACACCGACAGCCGGGCCCACAGCAGCCGCTCCAGCGGCTCGCACAGTTCGTGGCTCCAGCCGATGGCGGTGCGCAGCGTCTGATGGCGCGGCGGGGCGGTGCGCGGACTCCCGTCCCGGGTGGTCAGTGCGTCGAAGCGGTACTGCAGCCGGTCGGCGAGCTCCTCGACGGAGAGGCCGGGCAGCCGGGCCGCCGCCAGTTCGATGGCCAGCGGGATGCCGTCGAGGCGGTGACAGACGGTGGCGGCCGAGGCCCGCCGTGCGCCGTCCAGCGTCAGTCCGGGCGCCGACGCGGCCGCCCGGTCGGTGAAGAGCGTCAGCGCGTCGCCGCACCCGGTCGCCATGTCGGCGCCCAGGGGCGGAGGGACCACCGGCAAGGGGTCCACCTCGAAGCACCGCTCGTCGAGCATGCCGAGGGGCTGGCGGCTGGTCGCCAGGACGCGCAGCCCCGGGGCGGCGTCGAGCAGGGTCCGCACCATGTCGGCGCAGGCCGTGACGAGGTGCTCGCACGAGTCGAGCACCAGCAGCAGCTCCTTGTCGGCGAGCCACTGGGTGACGACCTCCTCGGCGGGCCCGGCGGTCCTGTCGACCAGGCCGAGCTCCTCCAGGAGGACCTGCGCGAGCAGGGACGGTTCCCGCAGCGGGGCCAGCTGGGCCAGCCGCACCCCGTGGGCGAAGTGCTCCTCCGCCCGCCGGGCGGCGCGCAGTGCGAGCCGTGACTTGCCCACGCCGCCCACGCCGGTCAGGGTCACCAGACGGTCGGACTCCAACAGGGAACGGACGGCGCGCAGTTCGACCGAACGCCCGACGAAACTCGTCGTCTCGGAGGGGAGATTCACGTCGCACAGTGTGCTCCTCTCCGGTGTGGAGGAGTCGCGATTGCCCCGGGATTGACCCGACATGAGTGATGCCATGGGCAGGGCGCGCAAAAGTCGGCACGAGGAGATCATCACCGGTCATCGGCCTACCTGCTCCGGACATCGGGCCGTGCAGCCACGGTCTTTCGGCCATAGTGGCCGTTCACCGAGCGGGGCTACGGAGAGTCAGGGGGGCCTGCGCATGGCCATCCTCAAGGGGTGGCGTGAGCGACGGAGGGCCTGCGCCGACCGCGCACTGCCCTGGGTCGTCTGCTCCGCCCTCGCCGCCCCCGGCGTGCTCGCGGGGCTCTGGACGCCCGCGGCCGCCGCGCTGCTCCTCGCCCCGCTGGCCGCCTGCGTGCGGTTCGGCGTCCGGCAGACGGCCGCCGTCGCCTGCGGGGCCGTGCTGCTCGCGCCGGCGGTCTGGGCGGCGCACGGCTTCACGGCCACGCCGCACTTCTTCCTGGACTTCCTGGTCCTGACGGCGGGCAGCGTCCTCACCGTCCGCGCCGCCGCCCGGCACGCGTCGGACACGGCCGCCCTGGCCTGCGTCACCGAGGTGGCGCGGGCGGCGGAAGGGGCGATCCTGCGCCCCGTCGCCGCGCGCCTCGGCGGGGTGGAGGTGTGCACGCAGCACCACTGCCCCGTCCAGGGGGCGACGGTCGGCGGCGACGTGTACGACATCGCGCACACGCCGTACGGCCTCCGGGTGCTGATCGGGGACGTGTGCGGCCACGATCTGACGACGCTGCGGATCACGGCCGAGGTCATCGGCGCCTTCCGCGACCGGGTCTACGTCACGCCCCAACTGTCCGACCTGGTGCGGACGGTGGACGCCCGGATCTCCCCGGTGCTCGGCCCCGAGGACTTCGTCACCGCGCTCTTCGCCGAGTTCGCGCCCGGCGAGGTGCGGCTCGCCAACTGCGGGCAC
>NZ_LIPN01000584.1 GCF_001418325.1 Streptomyces atriruber
GTCCGGGCGCGAGGGAGGTGCCGGGCGGTGCGGGGTGGCGCGGTGCCGCTCAGCGGCAGTTGTCGGCCGCCTCGATGGTGCGGGCCGCCTGGCCGAGCGCGGCGCGCAGGACGGCCGGGTCGGTGACGGGGTCGTTCTCGCCGTCCGGCGGAAGCAGCCAGCCGGTGCCCGCGACCGGCGGGTCGGGGACGACGGGGCCGGTGGGTCCCGGCTCCGGGTCCGCGTACACGCGCATGCCGCGCCCGAAGGTCTGGGTGCAGGCGCTGCCCGGCAGGTCCCAGCCGTCGGCGGTACCGGGCGGCACGAGGAAGCCGAGGGTGTCGCAGCCCCCGTCGTGGAGCACGGGGCCGATGGTGTCCGCCGCGCCGCGGCGCAGGATGTCGACCGCTTCGAGCCCCTGCCTGGCAGGGACGGTGACCAGGTCGCAACACTCGTCGTCGCAGGGCTCGGGGCCCGGGGGCGGCGGTGCGCTGCCCTCCTGGGTGGGCCAGTGCCGCGCCGTCGTGCGTGACGCGGGGAGCGGGCCGCCGGCGCCGTTCCCCGTACGGGAGTCGCTGTTCTCCGTGCCGGTCTCCAACAAGGAAACCCCTCCTCGTCAGTGCGGCAGCCGCCCTGCTCCCGCTCCTCGTGGTTCAACGCGGCAGGGCGTCAACAGGCACTGCGGCGCGCCGCTGCAAAGGATGGCAGTTCATGGCGGATCGCGGGTGAGATATCCGGTTTGTAGCCAAACTCCGTGTGGCGGACCCATCACAGCCGGTACGTTCGTGCTCCGCCGGAACAGGGGCAGGCCCGCGAGATCCAGTGCGCGGGCGCGGCGTCCAGTGCGCGAGCGTGGGCACGGTCCGGCACGATCCGCACGAGAGGGTCCGGCCATGGCGTCGTCACCGATGGCATCGTCAACTCAGTCCCCACGACCGAACCTTGCTTTCCGGCAGCTCCGTGGACAGCGCTCACCCGGCGAGTTCGCCGCGGCGGTCCGGCGGGCCGCCCGCGAGATCGGCGAGCGGGTCAGCTGCGACGCGCGCTACGTCGGGCGCGTGGAGGCGGGCGAGATCCGCTGCCCCAACTACGCCTACGAGCGCGTGTTCCTGCACATGTTCCCCGGCCGAACCCTGTCGGACCTGGGATTCGCCCCCCGCGCGATGGTGCGCGGCAGGGGGGCGCGCGCCGAGTCCGGCCCGCCGCCGGCCCACGGCACGAGCCGGACCGGCCCCGTGCCGCCGGAGTCCTCGGAGTGCCCACAACAAACCACGATGCAGTTGTACGAGTCCCATCCGTCCGGGTCCGACCCCCGCGCCTGCGATCCGTACGCGGTCCAGACCCACGAGGAGAGCGACGTGCAACGTCGCGCGTTCATGACCGGCTCCACGGCCACCGTGGCCGCAGCACTGGGGCCCGCCGGCCTCGCCCTCGGCGGCGCGGCGGAGGCCGCCGCCCTGCGTAGCCGCAGGGTCGGCGAGGCCGAGGTCCACGCGGTCGAGGAGGCCGTGCGCAAGATCAGACTGCTCGACGACCGGCACGGCGCCGACGGGCTCTACCGGCGCGCGGCCGCCCCCCTGCGCACCGCCTACACCCTGCTCGACGCGGGGACCACCACCCGGCAGACCACCTCGGACCGGCTGCACGCGGGCGCCGGTGAACTGGCGATCTCCGTCGGCTGGCTGGCCCACGACTCGGGCCGCTTCGACGACGCCCGCTCGCACTACGCCGAGGCCCTCGCGACGGCCCGCGTCTACGGCGACGCCGCTCTGGAGGCACACGCCTTCTGCAACACGGCCTTCCTGGCACGCGACGCGGGACGCCCTCGGGAGGCGGTGCGGGCGGCACAGGCGGCCACCCGCGCGGCCCACCACTCCGGCTCGCACCGGCTGCTCTCCCTCGTCGCGCTGCGGGAGGCCGGGGGC
>NZ_LIPN01000585.1 GCF_001418325.1 Streptomyces atriruber
CGCCCCGCGCGACGTGCAGGAGCTGCTGGCGGGTGAGATCGCCGCCGTACTCGGTCTGGAGGCGTCGAGCCAGGTCGAGGCGGGCCTCTCGTTCAAGGCGCTGGGGTTCGAGTCGATGACCGGAATGGAACTCCGCAACCGGCTGTGCGGCGTGACGGGGCTCCGGCTGCCGACCACCCTCATCTACGACTATCCGTCACCGCGCGAGCTCGTCGACCACCTGATCGCCAGGCTCGGCTCCGAGAGCTCCGAGAGCTCCGAGAGCACAGATGACGCCGACCGTGCTGCCGTCCCCGTCCCTGTGCCCGCGGCCCGCGGCGAGCACGCCTTCGACGACATGGACAGCGACGAGCTCGTGCGGCTGGCACTGGGCAAGAAACGCCCGAGTGACGTCAGTTGACCGGCCGTCGGCCGCCCCTTTCCACGATCGCTCATGCTTGAAGGAGTCACGTTGAACACGTCGGTTGACGAGCTGGTCGAGGCGTTGCGCGAGTCGTTGAAGGAGAACGATCGGCTCCGGGCGCAGTTCACCGAGCCGATCGCGATCATCGGGATGTCGTGCAGGTTCCCCGGCGACGTGATGTCGCCGGCCGACCTGTGGGAGCTCGTGGCGGCCGACGGCGACGCGATCGCGCCGTTCCCGTCCGACCGCGGCTGGGACACCGACAGCCTCTACCACCCCGACGCGAATCATCCCGGAACGACGTATGTGCGTGAGGGCGGATTCCTGCGGGACGCCGCCTATTTCGACGCGGGGTTCTTCGGGATCACGCCGCGGGAGGCCACCGCCATCAACCCGCAGCAGCGCCTGCTGCTCGAATGCGCCTGGGAGTCCTTCGAGCGGGCGGGCATCGATCCGACCACGCTCGTCGGCAGCCGCACCGGTGTCTTCGCCGGGGTGATCTACCAGGACTACAGCGTCCCGCTGCAGTCGCCGCCGAACGACGCGGAAGGCTATCTGCTGACCGGAGAGCTCGGCAGCGTCGCCTCCGGCCGGATCGCGTACACGATGGGTCTGCAGGGACCGGCGATCACGCTCGACACGGCGTGCTCCTCCTCCCTCGTCGCGCTGCACTCGGCGGCCGAATCGCTGCGCCGCGGCGAGTGCTCGCTCGCGCTGGCGGGCGGCGCGACGGTGATGTGCCACCCGCGGGTGATCACCGAGATGTCCCGGCAGGGCGCGCTGTCGCCCGACGGCCGCTCCAAGCCCTTCTCCGACAGCGCCGACGGGGCGGGGTGGGGCGAGGGTGCCGGCATGCTCCTGCTCGAGCGGTTGTCCGACGCCCGGGCGAACGGCCATCAGGTCCTCGCGGTCGTCCGCGGCTCGGCGGTCAACTCCGACGGCGCCAGCAACGGCCTGACCGCGCCGAACGGGCCGTCGCAGCAACGGGTCATCCGCGACGCCCTGCGCGCCTGCGACCTGTCGCCCGCCGATGTCGACGCGGTGGAGGCGCACGGCACCGGCACCATGCTCGGGGACCCGATCGAGGCGGGCGCCCTGATCGCGACGTACGGCGTCGACCGCCCGGCGGACCGGCCGCTGTGGGTCGGGAGCGTGAAGTCGAACATCGGTCACTCCCAGGCCGCGGCGGGCGTGGCCGGAGTGATCAAGACGGTGGAGGCGTTGCGGAACGGGATGCTTCCCGGCCTGGTGCACTTCTCCTCGCCCTCGCGCCATGTGGACTGGGAGGGCAGCGGGGTCGCACCGCTGGCCAAGCCGGTGGACTGGCCGCGCGGGGACCGGCCGCGGCGCTGCGGCGTGTCCTCGTTCGGGGTGAGCGGTACGAACGCGCACGTGATCATAGAAGAGGCACCGCAGGAGCCACCGGAGGCCACGCCCCCGCAGGCACCGGAGACAGCGCCGTCGCGTGGTTCCGACGCGGCGGCAGCAGAGGCCGCGCGGCCGACGCTCCTGCCGTGGGTGGTCTCGGCACGCGGCGAGGAGGGACTGCGTGCGCAAGCGGCACGGCTGCTGGAGGTGGCGGAGACCGAGCGCCCCGAGGACGTCGGCCACTCCCTGGCGGTGACGCGCGCACGCTTCGACCACCGGGCGGTGGTCCTGGGCGCCACACGTGAGCAACTGCTCGCGGGGCTCTCGTCGTTGGCGCGCGAGGAGACCTCGCCCGACGTGGTGCGGGGCACGGCGTGGACCGACGCCCGGCCGGTCTTCGTCTTCCCGGGGCAGGGCGGCCAGTGGCCGGGCATGGCGACGGCCCTCGCGAAGTCCTCCCCCGTGTTCGCCGATCAGCTCGCCAAGTGCGGTGAGGCACTGAGCCGTTACGTTCCCTGGTCCCTCTCCGACGTACTCGAAGGGGCCGAGGGAGCGCCGGGGCTGGAGCGTGTCGACGTCGTGCAGCCGGTGCTGTGGGCCGTGATGGTCTCGCTCGCCCAGGTGTGGCGGGAGCACGGCGTCGAACCGGCCGCCGTCGTCGGCCACTCGCAGGGCGAGATCGCCGCGGCCTGCGTCGCGGGGGCCCTGTCCCTGGACGACGGGGCGCGCGTGGTGGCGTTGCGCAGTCGGGCGCTGGTGCCGCTGCTCGGGCGCGGGGCGATGCTCTCGCTGGGTCTTGGCGCCGACGAGGCCCGGAAGCGGGCGGCCCGGTGGGGCACGCGCCTGTCGGTCGCCGCGGTCAACGGCCCGGGATCCGTCGCGGTGAGCGGCGACCCCGAAGCGGTCGCGGAGCTGCAGGCCGAGTGCGAGGCCGACGGCATCCTCGCCCGCATCATCAACGTGGACTACGCGTCGCACAGCAACCACGTCGACCCGATCAAGGACGAACTGCTGGACGCGCTGGCCGGCGTACGACCGCAGGCCGGATCGGTACCGATGGTGTCGGCGGTCACCGGCGAGCTCGTGTCCCACGAGGAGCTCGACGCGGACTACTGGTGGCGCAACCTGCGCCGCACGGTGGAGTTCGAGGCGGCCTCGCACAATCTGCTGACGGCCGGCCACCACCTGTTCATCGAGATCAGCCCGCACCCCGTCATGGCGTACGGCTTGGAGAGCACCATCGAGGCCACCGGCGCGAGCGCCGCGGTCATCGGCACCCTGCGCC
>NZ_LIPN01000586.1 GCF_001418325.1 Streptomyces atriruber
CCGACCTGGTCCGCCTCGCCACGGGCGCGAAGGGGCCCGGCGACTTCACGTACGTCACGCTCGCCACGTACGGGAGCGGCGAGGCGAAGACCACCCTGGCCGACCTCTCCAAGGCGGTCCGTTCCTGCGGTTCGGGCTTCTCGGCCGAGGCCAAGGGCAACAAGGGGGCGTACTCCTCCATCACCGCCGAGACCGCCGCCGAGCCGAGCGGTGCTGATGAGTCGCTCGCCTTCCGGGTCACCACGAAGCTCGAGGGCATCACCCACACCATGCGCGCCCAGGTGGCCCGCCACGGAGACACCGTCGCGATCTACTACGCGGTGGACGGCATGGCCTTCACCCAGGCGCGCCCCGGCAACGCGAAGGTCGGCAAGGCCGTCGTGGAGGCGCAGAGCGCGAAGCTGGCGTAGCGGTCGCGGAGGCGCGGTCCCTAGGGTTCGTTCTTCGGGGCCCCGTCTTCGCGCTGTGGCGCCTGCTGCGGCAGCCGCTCCGTGATCCGGTCGAACAGGTCCGTCAGCGGCTCGCCGATGTGCTGTCCGAACTCGGTCAGCCCATACGTGACTTGAGGCGGCGTCGTCGGTTCGACCTCCCGCCGGACCAGGCCGTCCTGGACCAGCGCGCGCAAGGTCTGAGAGAGCATCTTCTCGCTGACGCCCTGAATGCTGTCGCGCAGCTCGAAGAACCGAAGGTCCGTGTTCCGCAGGGAGATCAGGACCCAGATGCCCCACCTGCTGGTGACGTGGTCGACCACGCCGCGCGCGGGGCAGTCGGTGTGAAACACCTCATAGGGACGGTCCGACCCGGCCTGCGTCAGCTGCGCGCCTTCCCCCATGTCCGGAGCTTACCTCTGGGTACGTCCTTACGGAAAGTAAGTCCGGCTCCTAGCGTCAACTGCCTTGGTGCACAACCGACTGGGAGCAGAACATGATCGTAGTGACCGGGGCCACCGGAAATGTGGGACGACCTCTGACGCAGGCCTTGACCGAGGCGGGCGAGCAGGTGACGGCGGTGTCGCGGCACGCGGCGGCGGTACCTGCCGGGGTGCGGCACGTGGCGGCCGACCTGGCCGATCCGGCGGGCCTCGCCCCCGTGTTGGACGGGGCGAAGGCGCTGTTCCTCCTCCTCTCCGGCGACCTCCACGCGCTGGATGCCAGGCCGGCCGACCTCATCGACCTGGCCGCGGCCGCCGGGGTACGCCGGGTCGTCCTGCTGTCCTCGCAGGGCGTGGCGACCAGGCCGCTCGGCCCGACGCGGGTCGTGATGCGCGGATTGGAGGACGCACTGCGCGAGTCCGGCCTGGAGTGGGCGGTCCTGCGGCCGGGCGGCTTCGCCTCCAACGCCCTGGCCTGGGCGGAGTCCGTCCGCACGCAACGGACGGTCGCTTCCCCCTTCGGCGACGTCGGGGTTCCGGTCGTCGACCCCACCGACATCGCCGAGGTCGCGGCGGCCTGCCTGCTGGACGCCCGGCACGCCGGTGGGGTCTTCGAGCTGACCGGGCCGGAGGTGATCACGCCGCGTCAGCAGGCGGAGGCCGTCGCCGCCGCACTCGGCTCACCGGTGCGGTTCCACGAACTCACCCGGGACGAGGCGAAGGCCGCGATGATCCGGTCCGTGCCGCCGGAGCTCGCCGACGACACCCTGGACATCATCGCCGCCCCGAACCCGGCCGAGCTGCGGATCAGCCCGGACGTGGAGCGCGTCCTCGGCCGCGCCCCGATCCCCTTCAGCGGCTGGGTCGCCCGTAACATCGCAGCTTTCCGCTGATCCGCGAGGTCCGCTCGCCCCGATCGGAGCCGGTAGCATCCGCAGGTTCCGCATGCGGGGAAACCAGCGGGGAATCACGCAGGGCAGAACATGGGAGAGAGGTAAGAAGCGCGGATGCAGTCGCTCTGGAGCTGGCACCAACTTCAGTTGATGAAGGCCAGGGACTTCTTCGAGCCGGACATGGACATCATCTACGAGCGGACCGTGGACGATGCCGTGAACGACCCGAGCACGGAGCAACTGCTGCGGGCGCACAGCGGCGTGACGAAACCGGACCTCGAGCAGGACCTGCTCGCCCCGCTCTTCAAGGACTTCACCATCAGCCGGTGCCCGGACGTCGAACTGCAGACGTTCGAGAGGGCCGGTGAGGCCCTGGCGGACATCGAGGAACAGCGTCGGCTCGCGCGGAGCGAGGCGGCCTGGGACTGGCGGGTGGCCTGTTCGCTGATGGCGGTCGCCGCGCTCGCGGTGCTCCTCTTCGGCAATCTGCTGTGGCTGGGCGCGGCCGTGGTGACCGTGGCGGCCCTGCTGACCGCGCTGGGCTGGTGCGGCGCGGCAGTGAGCGGCCACGTGCTCCAGTCCTTCAAGGAGGCCGCGCTGGCCGTCAGTTGGGCGGTGCAGCGCGTCGAGGTCGGGGTGCGGGCCGTCCGGTGGGGCAAGGTGCTCCTGAAGGAGGGCATCCTCCCAGCGGTCCCGCATGTCGTACGCCGCCTGGTGGGCGACGAGCCCGACTCCATGTTCCTCCCGGACCGGTCGTCGGGGCTGCGCACGCCGCGGTCTGCCGCGCACGTCGTGGACACCCGGGCGATGCTCCAGCTGGAGCGCAAGCTCGGCCAGGTCGAGTACGGCACCATCGCGGTGTGCGGGCCACGGGGCTCCGGCAAGACGACCCTGCTCGAACAGTGCGTCGGGAACGCCGAGTTGGGCCTGCTCGCCCAGGCCCCGGCCACCTACGCTCCCCACGATTTCCTGCTCTCCCTCTCCGTGCGCCTGTGCGAGACCTATCTGAGCGGCGAGGGGTACGACGTCCCCGAGTTCACCCGCCTCTCGCCCACCCGGCGGCTGCTGCGCCGGGCCCGGTCGCGGCTGCGGAAGCTGGGCCGCTGGAGCGTGTTCGCCGTCCCCGCGGCCGCCCTGTTGGCGCTCGGCCTGTACGCGCCCGCCCGCTCCCTCTACACGCAGCACGCCGACTCCATCGGGGACACCGGTCGCGAACGGGGCGACGTGCTCCGCGACGGTGTCGTCGACATCTGGCAGGGCCACGCCGTCGTCGCGAGCCTGTGCGTCACCCTCGCGGGTCTCGTGTGGTGGCAGTCGCGGCACGCCGCCTGGCTGCCCCGGCTGA
>NZ_LIPN01000587.1 GCF_001418325.1 Streptomyces atriruber
CTGGACCGGCTCGGCGTCGAGCACGCCATCGTCGTCGGCCACTCCAGCGGCGGCTATACCGCGACCGCCCTTGCCGAGCGGCGGCCCGACCTGGTGACCGCCCTCGTACTCATCAGCACCGGCCCCGGCATGGACGCCTTCATCGCACCGCCGTCCACCGCGACCGCCCCCACCCAGTGGCCGCCGACCGACGAACAGCTCCGGATGTTCGCGAGCACGGGATTCCGCGAGGGCTACGAGGTGCCGCAGGAGTTCGTCGACGAACTGCGCGGCATCAACCAGGACGCGGTCACCGCGGCGATGCGGGCGTCCATCGCCTACCTGGGCCGACAGACGCTCCCGTCCCGGCTGGCGCCCCTCGGCAAGCCGTTGCAGGTGATCTTCGGCGAGCAGGACCGCAGATGGCGACCGGCCTCCGCGGCCGACTACCGCGCCGTCCCCGGCGCGAGGATCGACCTGCTGCCCGACGCGGGCCACACGCCCATCGTGGAGGAACCGCTGCGGACCGCCGCGCTGATCCTGGCCGTCACCTGGACCCACGCCGCCGGCCGATCCGCTGGGCCGGGGCGAGGTTGATGCCCGAGGGCATCGTGGCAGAGCGGTCGTTCCTGACGTCAGGTGTTGACTCGCTCCTGTAGGCGGACCGTCACGGAGTCCCCTTCCTCCTTGCCGATCGCCTTGCGCACGTCCGCCTTCACAGGCAGCTTGTGCGTTCCGTCCCCCAGGGCCATGAACGAACTCTGGAACGGATGACCGTCGATCGTGCCCCGTACCTTCACCAGGCCACGGGTGCCGAAGAACTCGGCCGACCCGGGCCACACGACGTAGGTCCAGCCGCCCTTGTTCGGGCTCTTCTGCAGGGTTGCGGTGAACTGCTCGTCCAGCACTGTGTCCATCACTGATACCGCCTGTTCAGGAGTCTTCGATGAGGATCAGGTCGTTGCCGTCCGGGTCACGCACGGCGAACATCGGCGGCACCGCGGGCCCCATCCTGAGGACCTCCGCATCCGTGTCGACGCCGCGTGCGCGCAGGTCCGCGTGGTCGGCGTCGGCGTCCCGGGTCGTCAGACGGATGCCGACCGGGAGCCCTTCGGGAACGAGTGCGACGGTCGTCCTCGCCCCGGGCGGCGCCACCTCGATCCAGCGCCCGTCGCCGAGAGGTGCGTCCCGGCGTACTTCGAAGCCGAGCTCGTCGACGTAGAACTCGATTGCCTTCTGTTGGTCGGTGACGCGAATCCCGACCGTGGCCACCTGTGTGATGTGGGTGGTCCTGCTCATCCCGTGCCTCCGTTTCCTCGGTGTTCGCAAGGTAAGACGGAGGCGGGCGGGGAAACTCATCGCNNCCCCGCCCGCGCCGGTTACGACCCGGCCGGCGAGAGGGCCTCTGTGGCGGCATGAGCGTGATCGCTACGATGCGGGTCGGTGGGTGTAGCGCAGTGGTCGACGCGCGCGGTCTCCAAAACCGCGAGGACGCCGGTTCGAATCCGGTCACCCGCCGACTCCCCTGCGGATTGCCGCGCCACGCTGCGAGGGCCCGGGAGTTTCTACGACAGTGCGGCGCCCTCGGATGCCACCGCGGCCGACACCACCACCCCGTCTTGCGCCTCCTCGAGAGTGAGCTGAGGGAGGAGCGTCTCGTCTTACGTGCACGGGCGCCGTCGGCGAGGACAACGGCATCATGCGGACCCGCGTCACCAGCGAGGTCCTCGCCGTGATCTACCTCGGGCGCCGGACGAAGACGCTGCACATCTACCAGCTCGAATACCTCGGCTGCCCCCCAGCTCCCCGATCCGGACCACTGGCCGGGACCTGCCCCCCGAGTAATCGCAATTCGGGCATCTGTGATCATAGGTAGATGCTTCGCTCGCGTGGTTGGTACGCCCTGGCCGGACTCGGTCTGCTCTTCGCCTTCTTCATATTCGCCATGATCGGGGGATACGCCGACGAGGCAGGAGTGACCTGGCTCAGCAACCTCATGGTGCCCTGCGGTGGCGGCTGCGCGGGCCTCGGGCTCGTCTTCCTTGGGCGGGCAGCATTCACCGGGCGGCTGCGGCGCTCCATGTTCCGAAACCCTCCGGCCGACCTCCTCGACCAGGACAAGCGCCACTGAATGCTGTGGCGCCGACCTGGCCGACCTCCAGGCCGACCGCAGGCACATCCCCGTCCCCGGCGCGGGTTGCCCGGCTCACTGGTCCATCAACAGGTGCAGCAGCGTCATGACGCCGACGCCGACCAGCAACGCCACGCCGAGATCCGGATACTTCAACGCGACGACCACCGCACCACAGCCGACAGCGAGCAGCAGGACAGCGCGCTGGCTCAAGTGGCGCTCACCGAACAGATCCCACACGCAGCCACCCGGCCGCGAGACCGGTCGACACCGACAATTCGCTGTGTAAGTTCATGACTGAGTCCCCTTTAGCGCGGACGTGGGCAGTGTCGAGCACAACGCGGGTGACCTCGACAAGGCCGACGTCATCGAGTTGGTGGAGCACGGCCTTGTGCAGCCGGCCCCAGACACCGGCCCCGGACACCGGCTCTGGACCAGATCAGGAACCGTCGATGAGCAGTCGACTTCGAGACCCCGAAGCAGGGCGGCAGATGCCGCCAGGCGCATCCGCTGACCAGCACGTAGATGATCGCGGAAAACAGCGTCTCATCAGGCGTATCCGGCGTCCCGCCGCCCTGCGGCCGCACCCGCGACGGCGGGAGCAACGGCTTCGCGATGTCTCACAACCCGTCCGGAACGATCCAACTCCACGTCCCCTGGCCCATGGTGAGGTATTACTCCGCCTCACCACAGAGGACAACGTCTTAGGCCCTCTGGCCTGCTCCCCAGCTCGGTCATAGGGTCCTGGCATGTCGTGGACACCGCTCGTTGCCGCGATAGTCGGCGCCGTCAT
>NZ_LIPN01000588.1:0-143 GCF_001418325.1 Streptomyces atriruber
GGCATACGTAGGCAGATCGACCGTGCGCAGCACCGGATCAGCCGGATCAGACGGGAACAACACCGACCAGTCCACGTCCACACCAGCGGTGTGGAGCCGGGCCATCGCGTCCACGAACGCCTGCTCGTCAGGTCGTTCACCGG
>NZ_LIPN01000588.1:156-1847 GCF_001418325.1 Streptomyces atriruber
TGGTCCAGGGTGTGCTGGGCGGCGGTGGCCAGCACCGGAGCCGGACCCAGCTCCACGAACACGCCCGCGCGGGCGGCCACTTCGGAGATGGCGGGCTGGAAGAGGACCGGCTGCCGGACGTGCCTGGCCCAGTACTCGGGGGACGTGATCTCCTCTCCCGCCTCCGTGCCCGACACATTGCTGATCAGGGGAATCCTCGGCGGCGCGAACTCCACGCCACGGATCGCGTCGGTGAACTGCGCCAGCATCGGCTCCATCAACACCGAATGGAAGGCATGACTGACCGACAGCGCCTTCGTCTTACGCCCCTTCACCCGCCACAACGCGGCAACCCTCTCCACCTCGTCGGCGGGCCCCGAAATGACCGTGGAATCGGGCGTGTTGACCGCGGCGACACTCACCCCGGAACCCTCCAGGACTGCCGCCAGCTCCTCGGGGGTGGCCTGGACCGCACACATCGACCCGCCCTCAGGCAGGGCACCCATCAGCCGGGCCCGCGCTCCCACAACCCGGCACGCATCCGCCAGATCAAACACACCCGCAACATGCGCCGCCGCAATCTCCCCGATCGAATGCCCGACCACCACACCCGGCCGCACACCCACCGACTCCCACAACCGCGCCAAACCCACCTGCAGCGCAAACAACCCCGCCTGCGCCCACATCGTGTGATCCAACCGCTGCTTCGGCCCACGCAACACAACATCACGGACCGAACCCCCCAACTCCCCGTCCAGCAGCCCACACACCTCATCAAAGGCGGCAGCGAACACAGGGAACCGCTCATACAAACCAGCCCCCATCCCCACCACCTGACTGCCCTGACCACTGAACAGCCAGACCACGTCCTTATGCGTGGCCACCGCATCCTCACGGGACTCCGTCAAGGTCGGATGTGCCTCACCGGCGGCCAACGCATCGAGGCCTGCCAGCAGTTCAGTGCGCTCACGTCCAGCCACCACAGCGCGCTGCTCGAACAGTGAGCGCGAGTGCAACAGGGACCAGCCCACGTCACGTACCGCCGCGCCCGTGTCATCCCCGACCGCATCCCGCAGACGGCGTGCCTGCTCACGCAATGCCTGCGGACCCCGCGCCGACACCACCCACGGCACCAGCACGCCCTCACCCTCCGGACTGGTCTCCGAACCAGCCTCCGCAGGCCCAGGCTCAGGCTCAGGCTCCGGAACGTGCTCCACAATCACATGCGCATTCGTCCCCGACGCACCAAACGACGACACACCCGCACGACGCGGCCGCCCCTCCACCCCCGCATCCGGCCACGACACCGCCCGCCCAGCAAGCCGAACCGCACCCGACTCCCAATCCACATGCGGCGACGGCTCATCCACATGCAAACTCGCCGGCACCACACCACGCCGCATCGCCATCACCATCTTGATGACACCCGCAACACCCGCAGCCGCCTGCGTATGACCAATATTCGACTTCACCGAACCCAGCCACAACGGACGACCCTCCGCCCGCCCCTGCCCATACGTCGCCAACAACGCCTGCGCCTCAATCGGATCACCCAGCGTCGTCCCCGTACCGTGCCCCTCCACCACATCCACATCCGCCGACACCAACCCACCACTGGCCAACGCCTGACGAATCACCCGCTCCTGCGACGGACCATTCGGCGCCGTCAAACCATTGCTCGCACCGTCCTGATTCACCGCCGAACCCCGCAC
>NZ_LIPN01000589.1 GCF_001418325.1 Streptomyces atriruber
GGGGGGGAAATGAGAGGCGGCGCGGGTGACCCGTCCCCTGGTCACCCGCGCCGCTGTCGGAGGCGCGGCCTGTGTGGTGCCGCGCCGCCGGGTCAGTGCGCTTGCCGGTCCGGTTCGCTGCCCTCGACGGCGGCGGTCCGGCCGGTGTCGACCTGTCCGTTGGTGTGCCCGTTCGCGTGCCCGTTCGCGTGGCCGCCGGTGGTGTGGTCGAGGTGCTCCAGGGCCTGCTGCATCTCCTGCGGGGTGGGGTTGGCGATCTGCCCGTCGGTGAACCAGCGGCTGAGCCGGTGGCGCAGCATCTCCTTGCGGGACTTGGGGTTGGGCACGCCGTCGCGGTCCTCGCGCACNNGACCTCGACGAACTCGCCGTGCGGCAGCCGCTTGATGCGTCCGGTCTCGCGGCCGTGCAGCAGCTTGTCGCGGTCGCGCAGCTGCAGGCCCAGGCAGATCCGCTTGGTGATGACGTAGGTCAGGGCCGGGACGACGAACACTCCGATGCGCACCGCCCAGGTGATGGCGTTCATCGACAGGTGGAAGCGCTCGGCGAGGATGTCGTTGGAGCCGCCGAAGAACAGCACCAGGTAGAAGGCCGCCAGCGAGCAGACGAAGGCGGTGCGGGTGGGCTGTTCGCGCGGCCGGTCCAGCAGGTGGTGTTCGCGCTTGTCCCCGGTGATCCAGGCCTCGATGAACGGCCACAGGCAGGCGATGCCGATCAGCAGGGTGGGCAGCACGACGGCGGGGACCAGCACGCCCATGTTGACGGTGTAGCCGGCGACGGCGAATTCCCAGGCGGGGAAGGCGCGCAGGGCGCCTTCCAGGAAGCCCATGTACCAGTCGGGCTGGGATCCCTGGGAGATCTGGTCGGGCCGGTAGGGGCCGTACACCCAGACGGCGTTGATCTGGGCGATGCCCGCCATCAGGGCCAGGACGCCGGAGACCAGGAAGAAGAAGCCGCCGGCCTTGGCCGCGTAGTGCGGCATCAGGGGCTGGCCGACCACGTTCTGCTGGTTGCGGCCGGGGCCGCGGAACTGGGTGTGCTTCTGGTAGATGACCAGGATCAGGTGGATGGTGACCAGCGCCAGGATGATGCCGGGCAGCAGCAGGATGTGGAAGCTGTAGAAGCGCGGGATGACGTCCGTGGCGGGGAATTCACCGCCGAACAGGAACATCGTCAGGTAGGTGCCGACCAGCGGGATGGCGAGGGTCACACCCTCGGCGATGCGCAGGCCGGTGCCCGAGAGGAGGTCGTCGGGCAGCGAGTAGCCCAGGAAGCCTTCCAGGGTGACCAGGATCAGCAGGACCACGCCGATCAGCCAGTTGAGCTCGCGGGGCTTGCGGAAGGACCCGGTCAGGAAGTGCCGCAGGGTGTGCGCCATGGTCGCGGCGATCATGGTCAGCGCCGCCCAGTGGTGCAGCTGGCGGATGAACAGGCCGCCGCGCACCTCGAAGCTGATGCGCAGGGTGGAGGAGTAGGCCTCCGACATCTGCACGCCCTGCAGCGGGACGTGCGGCCCTTCGTAGACGGTGTGGGCCATGCTCGGGTTGAAGAACATGGTGAGGTAGAGCCCGGTGAGGATCAGGATGATGAAGCTGTAGAGCGCGATCTCGCCGAACATGAAGGACCAGTGTTCGGGAAAGACCTTGCGCATCAGCGTGCGCCACTGGTAGATCCCGAGCCGGCCGTCCGCCCAGTCGGCGATGCGTTCACCCTGCGGCGCCGTGGTCCGCTCCCGCTGCGGCGCATCTTCGGTGATGCTCATGCCCGCGCGCCCTCCCCTCGCCGCTCAGTCGTCACAGGCACACCCGGGCCGGCCGGTGAGCGGTCGGTGGTGGGGGCGGCCTGCAGCGGCGCAAACGGGCCCGTGCCGTGAAGCGGATCGAACGCTATCGACACCCCGAGCGGCCGGACAACCGTGCTCAAGCCGGAACCCGGCCCCAACTCCACCGGTTCTTGAGCGAGTTTCGAGTTGTGCCGCCGCGCAGATGTCACGGCACCGCCCAACAGGGCGGTTGCTGCTGGTGAGTTGGGGTTGCGCACCCACCTCGGGTCGCCCAAGTGGGCCTCAACAGCGGGTAGTTGCTGCGCTCTTGTCATGCCCGAAGCCTATGTCGGCGGCATTTCGTGCGTGCGGTCGGCTCCCCCCTTTTCGGAGCCGGGTGCGCGGCGCCGGTCAGGGGCGGCGGCGCTCCCCGGCCGGTGCCGGGGCGGGCCACTGCGCCGAGGAGCCGGGCGGGCGCAGGCGGGCGGAGCCGGTGGCGACGCCGATGGCGGGCGCCGCCGGGGC
>NZ_LIPN01000059.1 GCF_001418325.1 Streptomyces atriruber
CGGTGCGGGCCCGGGCCCGGGGAGGCGGCGACCGGCTCGGGCCCGCACGTCTGTCGGGGGCCCTTCGAGGCGTTCGGCGTACGGCAGCCCGCCCTAGTTCCCGCGGGCCGGGCGGCGCCGGGGCGGAGGCCGCGCACGCCAGGCGTACGACGGCGACCGTGAGCTGTCGGACCCGCGCTCCGTCACGTCCGGCTCTTCGGGGCCGGGTCCTCGAAGGCGGCCTCCAGGCATTCCCTCAGTCGCAGCATCCCGTCGCGCATGCGCGTCTTGACCGTGCCGAGGGGCACGGACAGCTGACGGGCCACCTCCCGATAGGTGTAGCCGTCGTAGTAGGCCAGCACGACCGCCTGGCGCTGCAGGTCGGTGAGGCGGCCCAGACAGCCGCGCACCCACTCGCGCTCCAGCCCCGTCTCGACCGCCTCGGCGACCTGGTCGAAGGGCGGGCCCTCGCCGCGCCGCGCCGCACGCGCCTCGCGGTCGGCCGCCGCACGCACGCTGCGGACCCGGTCCACGGCCCTGCGGTGCGCGAGCGTGAGGATCCACGGCAGCGCACGGCCCCGTGCCGGATCGAACCGCGGAGCGCTGCGCCACAGCTCGATGAGTACCTCCTGCGTCACCTCCTCGGACTGCGCGTGGTCGCGCAGCACTCTGCGCACGAGGCCGAAGACCTGTCCCGACACCAGGCCGTACAGGTCCTCGAACGCCTGCCGGTCCCCCTTCGCGATCAGCGGCAGCAACTCGTCCGCTTCCATCGGCTCCCCCGTCTCCCGATGCCTCCCGGCCGCTCGTGCGGCCTTCCGGGATTCGGCGTGGGAGCCCCGACGGATGGGAGACGCGCCGTGGGGCGGGGCGGACCGGGGGCGGCCGTCGGTTGAAAACCGGGCCAATCCGCCCGTGTGCCGGCCCCGAATGGCCTGTGTCAGTCGGCCCGTGCCCGTCGGGCAGCCGATCAGTCGGCGGACCGGCCGGGCCGGGCCGGGTTCATCAGATGCTCAAGGACGGACGCGATGACAGCACATGCCAGGAGGCGGACGGGGCGTCGCGGCCTCGCCGCGCTGGTCTGCGGCGCACTCGCCGCCGGGGGGCTCGCAGCCGCCGGGGTGAGTGCGCTGGAGCCGGGATCCGCGCAGGCCTCCAGCCACCGGGAGGCCCCGCTCATCTCGGGCCAGCCGCAGTACGACAACACGGACGTGTACGCGTTCGTCAGCCCCGACAAGCCGGACACCACGACACTCGTGGCGAACTGGACCCCCTTCGAGGAGCCCGCGGGCGGGCCCAACTTCTACCCGTTCCCCGAGGACGCCCAGTACGACATCCACATCGACAGCGACGGCGACTCGCAGGGCGATCTGGTCTACCGGTGGACGTTCGACACCAAGATCAGGAACGGCAACACCTTCCTGTACAACACCGGTCAGGTCACCGCCCTCGACGACCCCGACCTCAACTTCAACCAGACGTACGACATCGACCTGCTGAAGCTGAAGGACCAGAAGGTCGTCTCCACCAAGAAGATCGCCAACAATCTGCCGGTCGCGCCGTCACGCGTGGGCGACGCCTCGATGCCCGACTACAAGAAGCTGCGCGACCAAGCCGTGCGGAAGGTCGCGGGCGGCACGTCGTACGTCGGGCAGGCCGACGATCCCTTCTTCCTCGACCTGCAGGTCTTCGACTCGCTGTACGGCGGCGACCTGTCCCAGGTCGGCAAGGACACCCTCAAGGGCTACAACGTGAACTCGGTGGCGCTGCAGGTCCCGAGCGCCGACATACGCCGGTCGGAGAAGCAGCCGACGGTGGGCATCTGGTCGACGACCCAGCGCAAGAACGCCAAGGGTGACTGGACCCAGGTCTCGCGGCTCGGCAACCCGCTGGTCAACGAGCTCGTGGTGCCGCTGCGCGACAAGGACAAGTTCAACGCGTCCGCGCCGTGGAACGACGCGGACTTCGCGCCGTACGTGCAGAAGCCGGAACTGCCGAAGCTCCTGGAGAAGGTCTACGGCATCAAGGCACCGGCCGAGCCCAGGAAGGACCTGGTCTCCGTCTTCCTGACCGGGGTGCAGGACCTCAACCAGCCGCCGAACGTCCGTCCGGCGGAGACCCTGCGCCTCAACACCTCCATCAAGCCGACGGCCGACCCCAAGCGGCTCGGCGTCCTCGACGGCGACAACGCGGGCTTCCCGAACGGGCGGCGGCTCGCCGACGACGTCGTGGACATCGAACTGCAGGCCGTCGCGGGTGAACTCGTGGGCGCCAAGAACGACTTGGGCGACGCGGTGAACCAGAACGACCAGGCCTTCGGCGGGACCTTCCCCTACCTGGCACTGCCCACGTCCCCGACGCACGCCCCGGCGGCCAAGGGCGGCGACAACACCTCGGCGCGCGTCGGGGGCGGAGCCGCGGTCCCGGCCGCGTCGTCGTCCGACGGCGCCGACGACACGGTGCTGATCGCCTCCGCGGCGGCCGCGGCCGCCGGTGTGCTGCTGGTCGGGCTCGGGCTCGCGTGGTGGCGGGCACGGAGGCGGGGGGTCGGCAGGATCTCCTGATCACCTCCGGAACGGGCGCGGGTCCTCCCGCGGCCTCCCCTTCGGGCGCGACCCGCACGCATCCCCCTGCGGGCCGCGCCTCTCCGCTCCACCGTCTTCATCTCCTTCTCGAATGCTCGAGTTCTCGAATTCTCGAACGATTGGTCTTGTTCATGGCACGCACCTCCGTACGAAGCGCCGTGGCCGCCGTCGCGATCGCCCTCGTGCTCACCTCGGGTGCCGTCGTCATCAGCGGTGGTGACGGCGACGACGGGGCGGGGCCCTCGGCGCCCGTCGCCGTCGGGCCCGCCGCGCCGCTCGACGGTCTGCGCGGCGGCGACCTGGACCGCGGCGTGGAAGCGCTCCGGTCCAGGCTGCACGACCGGCCGAAGGACTTCACGTCCTGGGCCACGCTCGGCACCGCCTACGTCGAGCAGGCCCGCACCCGAGGCGACCCCGCCCTCTACCGCGCCGCCGACCGCGCCCTGGACCGCTCGCTGAAGCTGCGTCCCGGCTACGACGCGGCGCTCGCGGGGCGCGCCGCCGTCGCCGCCGCCCGGCACGACTTCCGCGGCGCCCTGCGGTACGCCACCGACGCGCTCGCCGAGAACCCGTACGGCGAACGGGCCCTGGCCACCCGCATCGACGCCCTCGTCGAACTCGGGCGCTACGACGAGGCGTCCCGCGCCGCCGACGAGGCGGACTCCCGGCGGCCCGGCGTCCCCGTCTTCACGCGGTACGCGTACGTACGGGAGCTGCGCGGCGACACCAGGACCGCGCGGCGCGTCCTGGAGCGGGCGCTCGACGGGTCGACCGCGCCCGGCGACGTCGCGTACGTGTCGACCGCACTCGGCCAACTGGCTTGGCGGCAGGGCGATTACAGGTCCGCGCTGCGCCACTGCGGGGCCGCGCTGCGGGCGGACGCCACCTACCTCCCGGCTCTGGAGTGCCGGGCGCGGGCGCAGGCCGCGCAGGGCAGGACGGCCGCGGCGATCGCCGGACTGCGCGACGTCGTCGCACGGCAGCCGCTGCCGGGTCCCGTGCTCGCGCTCGGCGAGCTGTACGAGGCGCGGGGCGACACGGCGCGGGCCCGGGAGCAGTACCGCCTCGTGCACGCGTGGGCCGCGCTGGCCCGCGCGAACGGAGTCGACCCCGACCTCGACACGGCGCTCGCCTCGGCCGACCACGGGGACAGGAGGGTCGCGCTGCGGGCGGCGCGCGCGGAGTGGGAGCGTCGCAGGACCGTCCACACGGCGGACGCGCTCGGGTGGGCGCTGCATGTGAACGGGCGGAACGAGGAGGCCCTGCGCTACGCACGGCGTGCCACGGCCACGGGGTTCCGGGAGGCGGCGTTCCTCTTCCACCGCGGAATGATCGAACGGGCCGTGGGCGACGAGGGGGCGGCGCGGAAGTCGCTGGCGTCGGCGCTGCGGTTGAACCCCGGCTTCTCGCCGGTGGGTGCGCGCGAGGCGCGGGCCGCGCTGCGCTCGCTCGGAGGTGACGCGTCGTGAGGCGTTGGGGGCTGCGGGGGGTCTGGGGCGGCGTGGTGCTGGGCGTGGTCCTCGCGCTGGGCGCCCTCGGCGGCACCGCGCACGCCCATCCCCTGGGCAACTTCACCGTCAGTCGGTACGACGGACTCGTCGCCGGGCCGGGGCGGCTGACGGTCCACCATGTGGAGGACCTCGCCGAGATCCCCGCCGCCCAGGCCGCCCCCCGCATCCGCGAGGCGGGCCGCGCGGGCTGGGCCGGGCAGCGCTGCGCGGACGCCGCCGACGACGCCCGCGTCACCGTGGCGGGACGGTCCGCCGAACTGACCGTGGGCACCGCACGGGTCCGGGTCCGGCCGGGCCAGGCGGGGCTCGACACCCTCCGCGTGGAGTGCTCCCTCAGCACTCCGCTGCCCCGGAAGGACGGCGTGAGCGTCGAGTTCCGCGCCGGCGCGCCGGACCGTACCGGCTGGCGGGAGATCACCGCCCGCGGCGACCGGATGACCCTCACCCGCTCCGACGTACCGGAGAAGTCCGTGTCCCAGCGGCTCACCCGGTACCCGAAGCGGCTGCTCTCGGACCCGCCGGACACCGCGACCGCATCGCTGCGGATCACGCCGGGCGGCCCCGCGCTCACGGACGACCGCCCCGCGGAGCAGGACGGGGTGGCTTCCGTGCTGCCTCGTGGCGCCGACCGGTGGGCGCAGGCCCTCACCGGCCTCGTCGGGCGGCACCCCCTCACCCCCGCCTTCGCGGCGCTGGCCCTCGGCACCGCCCTCCTTCTGGGCGCCCTGCACGCGCTCGCCCCCGGACACGGCAAGACGCTGATGGCCGCCACCGCGGCCGCCCGCGGCCGTGCTTCCGTACGCGACGTGCTGCCGCTCGCCGCGTCCGTGACCGTCACGCACACCCTGGGGGTGCTCGCCCTCGGTCTGCTGGTGAGCGGGGGTTCCGCCGCGGGACCTTCGGTGGTCGCCTGGCTCGGCGTGGCGAGCGGGCTGCTCGTCACGGGCGCGGGCGTGCTGCTCATCCGCAGGGCGTGGCTGCGGCGGCGCGGGACGGGCCATGAGCACACGCACGATCACGCGCACGGCCACGCTCACACCCACGAGCACGGGCACGCACACGGGCACCACCACTCCCACGGGAGCAGTCTGCGCGGCGCGCTGTTCCTCGGGTTCGCCGGTGGTCTGGTGCCCAGTCCCTCCGCCGTCGTGGTGCTGGTCGGCGCCGCCGCGCTCGGTGAGGCGTGGTTCGGGCTGCTGCTCGTGGTGGCGTACGGGGTGGGGCTCGCCGCCACGCTGACGGCCGCCGGGTTCCTCGTCGTTCGCGTGGGGGCGTTCGCGGGGCGGCGCTTCGGGCCGGAGTGGGTGCGTCGGGGCACCGGGCGGTTCCTGCCGCTCGGTTCGGCCTGCGTCGTTCTCGCCCTTGGGTGTGGATTGGTGCTCAAGGGGGCCGCAACAGCGCTCGGTTGAGCTACTTTTGTGGAGAATCGCACCACTGCGGATGGGGGCGCCCGTGAGCCAGCCAGAGCGCGTGATCGCCGGGCGGTACCGCCTGTTGGCCCCCTTGGGCGAGGGCGGCATGGGCACCGTGTGGCGGGCCCGTGACGAGGTGCTCGGCCGTGAGGTGGCCGTCAAGGAAGTGCGCGCCCCCGCCGGGCTCCCGGCGGCCGACGTCGAGCGGCTGTACGCCAGGCTGGAGCGGGAGGCCTGGGCCGCCGCCCGCATCCCGCACCGCAACGTGGTCACGGTCTACGACGTCGCGAGCGAGAGCGGCCGCCCCTGGATCGTCATGGAGCTGGTGCGCGGCCTCTCCCTGTCCGACGTGCTGGAGGCCGAGGGGGCGCTGACCCCGCAGCGGACCGCCCGCATCGGCGCCGAGGTCCTCGGCGCCCTGCGCGCCGCCCATGACGCCGGGGTCCTGCACCGCGACGTCAAGCCGGGCAACGTACTGATCGCGAACGACGGCCGTGTCGTCCTCACGGACTTCGGGATCGCGCTGGTCGAGGGGAGTTCGGCGCTGACCATGACCGGCGAGGTCGTCGGGTCGCCCGAATTCCTCGCCCCGGAAAGGGCGTTGGGTCATCGGCCGGGCCCCGCGTCCGACCTGTGGTCGCTCGGCGTGCTGCTGTACGCGGCGGTGGAGGGCAGCACGCCGTTCCGCCAGGACACACCGCTGAGCACGTTGCGCGCGGTGGTGGACGAGGAGCTGCCGCCCGCCCGCGCCGCCGGACCGCTCACATCGGTCATCGAAGGGCTGCTCCGCAAGGACCCGGCCGAGCGGATGTCCGCCGCCGACGCCGAGCGCGAT
>NZ_LIPN01000590.1 GCF_001418325.1 Streptomyces atriruber
CACCCGCCCCGACCGCCACCCCTCGCGTCACCACGGCGCAAGCCCTGCCGTCACACCAGACCCAGCCACAGACCCAGACCTCGCCCCCGATCGCGTACGCCACCACCCTGCGCTGGACCACGGCCCGCGCCGGTGCGTACGACGGCGGACCGGACGCCGCCCTGCTGGAGATCACCGACCCCGCCTGGCGGCCGCCCGCCTCCTTCCGCGGCCCTGCCGGGCGACGGCCCCAGCGCTGGGGCCGCCTCGTCACCGACACCATGGGCCAGCCCGTGTGCTGCCACGGCTTCGCCCGCGTGCAGCGCGGCGCGGCCGGTGACGTCGGCCTGGAACAGCTCTCCGCCCGCATCAACCCGCTCACCGGCTTCCCGGCCCGCCGGTACGAACTGACCGGCGCCACCAGCGCGTTCGGCGCCGCCCTCGGCACCACCGGATCGCCGTGGGCCGGAATGTCGGGCGCCGCCGTCTTCACCGCCGAGCCCACCCGCACCCCCGGCGAGCTGAGCCCCGGCGTCCTGCTCCTGGGCGTCGTCCACGCGGACCGCGGCGCGGCGACCGGCGTACGCCTCTCGGTGACCAGGGCCGAGGACCTCATCGACGACCCGGAGTTCCGGTCCGTCGTGAGCGCGCACAACGGCGGCCTGCCGCCCGAGCCCGAGGCCGCGGAACTCGTCGGCCTGCTCGCCCCCGTCGCCCCGCAACGCGACCTGAAATCGCCGCTGACGGTGCTGCGCGCGGACGTGGAGGCAGTGGCGTTCCGGGGGCGCGACGGCGAGCTGGCGGAGCTGCGCGACTGGTGCGTGGAGTCCGACGAGTCGCAGCTGGTGGGCGCCCTCGTGGGACCCGGCGGTCAGGGCAAGTCCCGTCTCGCACGGGAGGTGTCCGCCCGGCTGCGGGCAGAGGGCTGGGTGGCGGGCCGGCTGCGCCACGAGACCGTGCGCGGCCCCGGCGCGGACACCCCCGCCCTGCTGCGGCCCCTCAACGGCGTCCGGCGGCCCGCCCTCGTCGTCGTCGACTACGCGGAGACCCACCCGGAGCTGGTCAGAGAGCTCGTCGCCCTGGCCGACGACGCACCGGAACGGTTCCGCATCCTCCTGCTCGCCCGCTCCCTCGGCACCTGGCTGACCACCGCGCTCGGCCGCTCCGGTCTCGGTTACGGAGTCCCCGACGTGACCGCGGAGTTCACGCTGCGCCCCCTGTACACCTCCCCGGGCCCGGCGGCCGAGGCGTTCTCGCTCGCCGCCGCCGACCTGGCCCGCGCGCTCGGTCAGGTCCCCGGATACGAAGGGGTGGACTGGGCCCGGATCGCCGCGGGCATCCGGCCACCGGCCCTGGACGACGGCCGTGAAAGCCCGCTGTCCCTCCACATGCGGGCCCTGGAGTCAGTGCTCCGCCGGGGCCGCACCCCCTTGTCGGTGGGCGGCCGCCCCCGCCGCTCCATGGAACCCGCCCTCCTCGACCACGAGGCGTACTACTGGGCGAGCACCGCGGCCACGATCGGCATCGACCCGGACGACGCGTCGCTGCTGCGCCGGGCCGTGGCCGCGGCCACCCTGTGCGGCGCCGCGTCCCGCGAGGAGTCCCGCGCGGTCCTCGCCCGCCTCCCGCACCCGCGCCCCGTCCCGGTCGACAAGCTCGACGACTGGCTGCGCACCCTCTACCCCGCGTCGCAGGACAGTCACTGGGGCGGGCTCCACCCCGACCGGGTCGCGGAGTACCAGGCGTCGGTGGAGGTCGCGGCGGACCCGTCCCTGCTGCCCGCCCTGCTCACGGGCGCCTCCGACGCGCAGTGGGCGGGCGCCTTCACCGTCCTCACCCGCGCGGTGGTGGCCCACGCCAACGAGGAGCGGACGGAGCAGGCGGGCACCGTCCTGGAGCGGCTGGGCGACGTGCTCGACCGGATCGACACGATGTCGGTGAGCGCGGCGGCCCTGCGGGCGTGCGCGGAGGCGCTTCCCACGGGATCGCACGTCCTGACCCGGTTCGCGGCCCGCCTCGCGGAGGTCCTGGTGGACCGGCATCCGCCGCAGGGCGCGCCGGACGGCCCCACCGACGCCGAGCGCGCCACCGACCTGCACAACCTCGCCCGGCGCCTGTTCGCACTGTCCCGGTGGGACGACGCCCTCGTGGCCGAACAGGCCGCGCTCGACCTGCGCAGACGGCTCGCCCGCGAGGAGCCCGAGCGGTACGAGGCCGACCTCGCGGTCAGCTATGACATGTCTGCCTCGCTCCTGTCCGAGTACGACGACGAGTTGGACCGCGCCACCCGGCGGATCACGAAGGCACTCGCCGTCCAGCGCCGTCTCACCGACGAGAACCCGCGTCAGCACCGCCGGAATCTGGCGGAGTTCCTCCGCACGGCCGCCTACATCGCGTGGCGCAGGGGCGACTCGGAGGAGTCCACCCGGTTCGACGACGAGGCGGCCGAGCTGACCCGCGAGCTGGAGAGCACACAGCCGGGCGAGCATCTGCGCGAGCTGATCCACGTCCTGGACAACCAGCAGGTCAACTACTGGAACTCGGGGCGCTACCGCGACGCCGCCAGGGTCACCGGCGAGTCCCTGCAGATCCTGGTCGAGCAGATGGCCGTGAACCCCGACGCCTACGGCTCCAGGTACGCCAGGATCCTGCTGGCGGAGGCGCTCCACCGCGACAACACGGGCGACTCGGAACAGGCAGTGGCGCTCGGGCGGCAGTCGCTCGCGCTGCACCGGAAGCTCGCCGCGGACCTCCCGGAGGAGTACGACTCGGAGCTGGCCACCGCCCTGCGCAACCTGGGCCTGATCGAGCACGCGCACGGGGACGAGAGCGCGGCGATCAGCCACGCGCGCGAGTCCGTCGAGGTCTGCGTGAAGCAGCTGGTGCGGACGCGACGCCCCCAGTACGCACAGGCCCTCACCGGATCCGTCGGCTCGCTGGACACCGTGCTCGGGCAGGACGAGGCCGGGGTGACGCGGGCCGTCGCCGTCCTCGACGAGGTGGTGGGAGCCCTGCGCCCGGCCCTCCGGGACTCAGGGCCGACGGACGTCATTCCTGACGCCGTGCTGAGGCTCGCGCAGCGCAGGACGCACCTGGGCGAGTCCCTCGGCCCGGGCCCGGAGCGCGGCCGGCAGCTCGCGGCCGCGGTGACCGGGCTCTGGGAGGCGGTGGGCCTGTACCGCGTGCTCGCGGCCGAGGACCCCGGGCAGCACGACGAGCGGCTGGCGGACGCTTTCGTCGCACTCAACCGTTGCTACGCACTGGTGGACAACGACGTCGCCCAGCGCGTGGTGCTGCGGGAGCTGCTGATCGTGCTGCGGAGGCAGGCGGCACGGGACGACGTCTGGCGCCCCGTCCTGGCCGCCTACATGGAGGGCCTCGGCCTCCACTACCTCGTCGCGGACCGGACGTCCCGTCGGGGACTGGCCCTGTTGCGGGAGGCGGTCGCGATCGAGGACCAGGAGCGGGATCCGACAGGGCCCGCACTGGCCGTGCTGGTCGGCCGTCTCAGGCAGGTGCAGCACGCCCGACAACGGCTCGGTCTGCACGCGGCCGCCGTGCACAGCGAGGAGCGCGTGGCCGCCCTGCTCCGGGCCGAGCAGCCGCGGGACCCCGCGCACGCCGCGTCCCTCGCCGAGAGGCCGGGCAGCGACCTCGTCGCACTGGCACTGTCGTACGCCCACACCGGTCGGCACGCGGAAGCCCGGACCCTCGCGGCCGACGGCGTCGCCCGCAGCCGCGCGGCACCGGACACCACCCCGGCGGAGCTCTCGTCCGTCCTGCGCGCCCAGGCGGAGACCCTCTTGGTGTGCGCCCGGCACACCGGCCGCCGGGCCACCGCCCTCGCCGCGCTCGGTCCGGCCCGGGAGGCGCTGGACCTCGTGGCGCGCCCCGGACTCCGTGACCGTACGAACGACCTGGTCGCCGCCCGGCCCGCCGCCGACTGCCTCGCGGACGTCCTCGACCAGCTCGGCCGCCGCACGGAGGCGGCAGGCGTACGCCGCCGTGTCGCCCCGCCGACGCATCCGCGGGGCGGCGCACCCGCCCGACGACAGGAGAGACGCCATGCCCAGTGACCTGCCCACCGAAGAGTCACGGTTCAGCGAAGCATCACCGTTCACCGAAGAGGAACAGCGGGCGGCCACGGTCTTCGGTTCCCTTCAGGAGTTCGTGACGGAGTACGTCGTCGCCGTCGCCGCACGCAGGACCGACGACGGCAGCCATGTCTGGTGTCCCTCGTGGTGGGCGCACGCCGAAGCCATCGCGCGGCTGAGCGCCCTGTGGCGCGCCTTCGAGTACCTCTGCGCCGACCCCTCGCTCGGCCTCTCCAACTGGTGGCTGCACCACGCCGACCCGCACCTGGCGGTCCTCCTCAGCCCCGACGGCCCCTTCCACGCCTGCGGCGGGCCGGACGGCCACCGGGCACCCGAACCGCTGCCCCTGGACACGCCTCCGGAGGGCCTCTTCGACGACCCTGTCTTCTCCGTCATGACGGGCGACCCCCTGGCCGTCCCGATCCCCGCCGAAGACGGCCCGTGACCCCCCGTAATCGATGTGAACCACCCCGCTCCGGGCCGTTAGGATTTCGACCATGGCGGCCACTGGATCCGAGAAGCAGGGGACGAGCGAAGACGCGAAGGCGTACTACGTCTCGACCCCCATCTACTACGTAAACGACGCTCCTCACCTGGGCCACGCCTACACGACCGTTGCAGGGGACGTGCTCACGCGCTGGCACCGTCAGCGCGGCGAGAAGGTGTGGTACCTCACCGGCACGGACGAGCACGGTCAGAAGATCATGCGCACGGCCGAGGCGAACGGCGTCTCCCCCCAGGAGTGGTGCGACAAGCTCGTCACCGAAGCCTGGAAGCCCCTCTGGGAGCACCTGAACATCGCGAACGACGACTTCATCCGCACGACGGAGAAGCGTCACACGGACCGCGTTCAGGAGTTCGTCCAGGATCTCCACGACAAGGGCGAGATCTACAAGGGGGGCTACGAGGGGCCGTACTGCGTCGGCTGTGAGGAGTACAAGCTCCCCGGCGACCTCATCGACGGCGAGGGCGAGTTCGACGGGCAGAAGCTCTGCCCCATCCACAAGAAGCCGGTGGAGCTCCTCAAGGAGGAGAACTACTTCTTCAAGCTCAGCGAGTACGGCGACAAGCTCCTCGCCCTGTACGAGGAGAACCCGGGCTTCATCCAGCCGGAGTCCGCGCGCAACGAGGTCGTGAACTTCGTCCGCCAGGGGCTCCAGGACCTGTCGATCTCCCGCTCGACGTTCGACTGGGGCGTCAAGGTCCCGTGGGACGACAAGCACGTCATCTACGTCTGGATCGACGCCCTCCTGAACTACGCGACGGCCGTGGGCTACGGCGCGAACCAGGAGAAGTTCGACGAGACGTTCCCGGCGAACGTGCACCTCGTCGGCAAGGACATCCTCCGCTTCCACGCGGTGATCTGGCCCGCGATGCTGCTCGCGCAGGGCCTGCCGGTCCCCGGCAGGATCGCGGCCAACGGCTGGCTGATGGTCGGCGGCGAGAAGATGTCGAAGTCGAACCTGACGGGCATCAAGCCGCAGGACCTGACCTCGCACTTCGGCGTGGACGCGTACCGCTGGTACTTCCTGCGGGCCATCGCGTTCGGCAGCGACGGCTCGTTCTCGTGGGAGGACTTCACGGCCCGCTACACCTCCGAGCTCGCCAACGACTACGGCAACCTCGCCTCGCGCGTGGCCGCCATGGTCGGCAAGTACTTCGGCGGCGAGCTGCCCGCGGCGACGGCTTCCGGTGACGCCGAGAAGGCGGTCCAGGACGGCCTGGCGAAGGCGGTCGCCGAGGCCGACCGGAAGATCGGCGAGGAGCTGGACTTCCAGGGCGGCATCCTGGCGATCTTCGACTTCGTGAAGCAGGTCAACGGCTACATCACGGAGCAGGAGCCGTGGAAGGTGGCCAAGGACGACTCGCCGGAGGGCAAGGCCCGCCTGGCGACGATCCTCTACACCGCCGCGGAGTCGCTGCGCGCCGTCGCGGTCCTCCTCAACCCGATCATGCCGGAGACCTCCCAGAAGCTCTGGGACTCCCTCGGCGCGGAGCCGCTCCTGGGCGCGCTCGGCGACCAGGACGTCCGGGCCGCGGGCACGTGGGGCACGCTCCCCGCGGGCGCGACGGTGACGAAGGGCGCGGTGCTCTTCCCCCGCCTGGAGGAGAAGCCGACCGCCTAGCGGCGACAGCGGTGAACCGAAAGGTCCCGGTGCCCGCCCCCGACTCGGGGCGCGGGCACCGGGACCTTCGCGTTCGCGCTCTCAGTCCTCGCATCCGTCGATGTCGTCGTCGCATCCGGCGACATCCGCCGGGTCCACCTTGTTCAGACGCCACGAGATCAGGCCCGTGCCGTCCTTCTCGGGGGCGACGCGTGCCTTGAAGGGCTTGCCCGCGGGGATGTTGAACTGGTCCGCCTCGCGGTCCCCGCACCCCACGCCGTAGGCCTGCTCCTCCTTCCCCCGGGACAGGGTCAGGGTCAGCTCCTCGGCCTCGTCCGTGTCACAGGTGATCTCGAAGCGGTAGGGGTCCCCGTCGGCCGCCGGGAAGGACTTGTCCAGCCCCGACCCGACGTACGCCGTGCCCGAGTCCACGAACTCCGCCTCCGTGCCGTCGTCCTCGGCGGCGGCGTCCAGCGCCCGGTCGGCCCGCCGCTGTGCGTCGTCCGGCTCCCAGGGCCGGGTCCTGCCCGACGGTTCGGACGACGCCGACGCCGACGGCTTCGGCTTCGACGAGGCAGGAGCGTCGGAACCGCCCCCGCCCCCGCACCCGGACACCAGCGTCAAAGCGGCGACGGACAGAGCGGCGGCGGACAACAGACCCGCCTGACGTATGCGCATGAATCGACCCTATCCGGGCGGAACGAGCTGGTACTCGCGCCCCAGCGCATCCGCCTGCGTATTGCCGTACACGGACACCTCACCGTCGGACCAGCGCACGAAGACGTCGTCCTCCCAGAGGTTGCCGCCGAACTCGCCGGGAGCGATCACGCGCGCGTGCTTCCACGTGCCGTTCGGGCCCTTGAGGCGGTTCTCCTTGCCGAGGCCGTGCGCGCCGATGTCCTCGTAGATGGTGAGTTCGCCGTCCGACCAGCGCACGAACAGGTCGAAGTCGGAGTTGGTCGAGCCGTCGAAGTCGCCGCCCGCGATGACCGAGGCGTGCTCCTTCCACAGGGCGTTGGGGGCGAGGAGCTGCTGCTCCGCGTGGAAGCCGCCGCCGTCGACGTTCGTGTACTTGGTGACCTCCCCGTCCACCCAGCGGACCACGAGGTCGTCGGCCCACTTGTTGCCGCCGTACTTGCCCGTCGCGATGCCCTTCGCGTACTTCCACGTCGAACCGGCCTTGGCGACGGTGATCTCGTTCGCCGGGTGCTCGGAGGTGGAGGTGGGCAACTGCGTGTTCTCGTCGATGTCCTTGTAGATCGTGACCTCGCCGTCGATCCACTTGACCATCAGGTCGTACGCGTTGGAGCCGGTGTAGTCGCCCGCGGTGATGACCTCGGCGTAGTCGGCCCACATCTTGTTCGGCTTCGCGAGGCGCGTCTCGCAGGGCTGGCCCTTGGCACAACCGGTGTAGAAGCCCTGCGACTGGTCGCCGGGGTAGAGCGTCATCTCCCCGTCGGACCACTTGACGACGAGGTCGCCGTCCTTCGTCTTCTGCGACGAGGTGTGGAACTCGCCGGTGGCCGCGGCGGTGGCGTGCCGCCAGAGGCCCGCGTCGCCCATGCCCTCGTTCTGGGAGGGCTTGTCCGGCGTGTAGTCGTTCACGGCCTGGTTGTAGAGGCGTACGACATCGGCGTCGAACTGCGAGGAGTACGAGACGTTGTCGAACTTGCCGCCCGTCTTGTATCCGCCGATGACGCCGATGACGTCGCCGCGCTTGCCGTCGAAGTTGCGGAGGAACGGACCGCCGGAGACGCCGGGCGCGAACCCGTCGCACGCGATCTCCAGGAAGCGTCCGGCGTAGGCCTTGGTGGACGTCTTGGGGCACACGCGCGGCGACTTGGAGCTGCCGGGGAAGCCGATCAGGGTGACGTTCTTCTGGTTCAGGTTGCCGGAGGCGGGGAGCGTGGTCAGCTCGTTGCCCATCCCCGTCGCGTTCTCCAGGAACTGGCCCTTGGAGTTGGGGCCGGTCCGCAGGAAGGCGAAGTCGAGGTCGTCGGCCTTCTGCGTGCCGAGGGACAGGTAGCGGCCGTCGATCCAGATCTTCCCCTTCTTGATCGGGAAGACGCCGTACGGGGCGATGCCGCGGCCCTTGTGCTGCGGATCGGCCTTCCAGCCGGGCGCGAAGGCGAGGTTGCGGAACCGGTCGTTGTCGTTGAGACAGTGCGCGGCCGTGATCACCAGCGACTTGTTGGGCGAGGCCACGGAGGACGCGGAGCAGAACTGGTCGCGCTTGCCCGGGTCCGACTGCGGGTCGTCGTCCTGGTTGATGAGGAAGACGCCGGCGGTGGCGACGCCGTTGCCGTTGATGCTGGAGGGGGCGCGCAGCATGTCGCCCGCCGTGGTCGGCGGCCCGTCCTCGACTCCCTTGTCGGGGTTGGCGGGCACGGCGTCCGCGATGCGCTCGGGGGTCCAGTAGGCCTCGGCGGCCCTGGCCTCGGCGATCTCCTCGGGGGTGGCCTTGAGCTTCTGATCCGCGGGGGCCTTGGTGGCTTCCGGGGTCTTGGCGGGCTCGGGCGTCCCGGCGGGCTCGGTGCGCTCGGGGGTCGGGGTGGCCTCCGGGGTCGCGTCCGGAGTTGCGTCCGGGGTCGCGTCCGGGGTCGCCTCCGGGG
>NZ_LIPN01000591.1 GCF_001418325.1 Streptomyces atriruber
GTGCGGGGCCGCGGGGGTATGTGCGTACTCGCCATCCCTGCGCCGCGTCAGATTCTTCTTGCCGTCGCGGTGTGCTCGGTGCTCCGTGCGCACATACCCCCGCGTCCCCTCCGCGTCTCGTGCGCGGCTGCGGCCCGGTGGGTGCTTGTGCCCTTGCGGGTGGTGGGTGTGCGGATGTGGGTCCGGAGTGGGTGGCGGGTAGGTTTTCGGGATGGGGAAGCTGCTGCGCGGGGCGCATATCGTGTGGGACTGGAACGGGACGTTGCTGCATGACATCCATGCGGTGATCGAGGCGACCAACGCCTCCTTCGCGGAGCTCGGGCTCGAGGCGATCACGTTGGAGCGGTATCGCGATCTGTACTGCGTGCCGATTCCCCGGTTCTACGAGCGGCTGATGGGGCGGCTTCCCACCGATGCCGAGTGGCGGGTCATGGACACCGTCTTCCACAAGCACTACTGGGCGCGCGCGGAGGGCTGCGGGCTGGCCGAGGGGGCGTCCGAGCTGTTGGCCGCGCGGCGGGCCGACGGGCGTACGCAGTCGTTGCTGTCGCTCGCCCCGCACGAGCAGCTGGTTCCGATCGTGCGCAGGCACGGGATCCACGAGTACTTCGTACGGATCGACGGGCGGACCGACGAGTCGCACGCCGGCAAGGCCGAGCGGATGGTGCGGCACCTGGAGGCCTTTGACGAGCCTCTCGACGTGGGTCGGGTCGTGGTGATCGGGGATGCCGTCGATGACGCCGTCGCCGCCGCTCATGTGGGGGCGCAGGCCGTTCTGTACACCGGGGGGTCACACAGTCGGGCGAGTCTTGAGCCGGCCGGGGTGCCCGTCGTCGACACTCTGGCCGACGCCGTTGATGTGGCCGAACGGCTCGTCGCCTGAGGGTGGTTGCGGGGATTTCCGCTTACGCTCCGCGCTGTTCTGCGTACGCTGAGGTGGGATCCTCGGCCTTGCGGGACGACGTGACGGGGGCGGGTTACGCGATGGGTTTCGGCTTCGGGCAGCGGCGGGGTGGGCAACTCCCCGCCGAGTTGACGTCGTTCGTCGGGCGGGTGGACGAACTGGCGCAGGTGCGGGCGGCGTTCGCGTACGCGCGGCTGGTGACGTTGGTGGGGCC
>NZ_LIPN01000592.1 GCF_001418325.1 Streptomyces atriruber
CGACGAAGACCGGCAGCAGCATCAGCAGCAGCCCCGGCAGGAACATCCGCCCGTGCATGAAGTCGCCGCCCACCTTGATGACGTAGATCCAGCACAGCGCGCCCGCGAGGAGGGGAGCGACGACCGGGGCGGAGTTCCGCACGACGCCGGGGTCGCGTACCTGTCGTGCGTCGGACTTCCTCGCATACAGCGCCGCCGCGCCGACCGACACCAGCGCCACCACCGGCATCCACAGCGCGTACGGCCCCGCGAAGTCCCGGAGGTAGTCGAGGCCGCGCCCCCACAGGCTCCGCGAGGCCTCCTTGGTGACGCCGGGCAGCGGCATCAGATGCCCGTAGTAGCCCATGCGGAAGATCTCGTACGCGACGGGCAGCGCCCCGGCGACCCCCGCCCCGGCGAGCGCCCCGCGCCACGAGGGCCGCGCCGTCACCCACTGCGCGGCGAGGAAGACCACCGACACCAGCGCCAGATCGGGCCGCACGAGAGGCCCGAGCCCCAGGACGGCGCACGTCACGAGCGACCGGGGGCGCGCGACGAGCGCGAGCCAGGCGCCCGCGATCCAGCAGGTGGCGAGCCCCGTCTCCAGGCCGGAGGTGGCGAAGTCCCAGACGGGCGGCAGCGCGAGCAGGACCAGGGCCCCACAGGGCACGAGGAGTCCGCCCTTGCCGCCTTCGCCCTCACCGCGCTTGCCCTTGCCGCCTCCCCGCAGTCGCAGCGCCCCGATCCCGGCGAGCGCGAACCCGGCGACGGTCAGCAGCAGCCCCCCGTACATCGCCAGGGTCGCCACATCGGCCCCCAGCGCCCCGCCCGCCACGAGCAGCCACTGCCACAGGGTGCCGGTGGACGATTCGGCGCGCTCACCCGCGTTGAAGACGGGCCCGTTGCCCGCCAGCACCTGTCGGACCGTACGGACGTAGATGTGCCCGTCGTCGGACATCCAGCGCCGCTGGAATCCGGCGATGCCGATGACGAGCGCGGGCAGCAGGCAGACCCCGAGCCGGACGTGGGACCGCCATCGCCCGAGCACTCCCGGGGAGGGCTCGGTGACGGCTTCGGGGCCACGGACGGAGGTGTACGCAGACGTCGTCATGACCGCTACATCGGCGCAGGTCAACGACGGCTTGAGCGACGGCGACGCGACTCACGGCGCACCGGCCCCCCCCGACCTGCGGGACCTCAGACCTTGGGGATGTCGAAGTACCGTGTGAGCCCGGCCGCCAGCGCCACATCACCCACAACCCGTACCTTGCGCATCATGAACAGCGCGACGGGACCCACGTTTCCGGACACCAGTTTGAGGAACTCGGCGTCGGCCAGGACGAGCGTGACCCGTGGCTCGGACTCCGAGCGTCCCTCGCGCACGACACACGTGCCGTCGGCGATGTCCGTCTCGTACACCGCGTCTTCGTTGTCGCCGCTGCCGGTGATCTTCCAGCGGATGAGGGCCGTCACCGACGCGGCGGCCTCCGGCTTGAACTGCCGTTCCATGCGCCTGAAGACCTCTTGGAGGATGCGGCCGCGCAGCGTGCCGTCCTCCGCGATCTCGGCGAACTGCTTGTTGGAGAGCCCCTTCACGATCCGCGCGAACTCCTCGGGCGTGACGCGGGCGAAGTCGAGGTCGGCGATCTTGCTGATCGCATCAGCCACGTCAATCTCCTTACTCTACAGTAAACTTACTAAAGAGTAAGGTAAATCGTCACCAGGGAGGCTGACAAGGGTGAGCGGCACATCCGCAGGCGCACCGGAACCCGCAGGCGCACCGGCGCCCGAGAGCGCGCCCGGCCCGCGCAGGCGCCGGGTGCCACGGCGTGAGCGTGAGCGGCAGATCCTCGACGTGGCGGTCCAGGTCTTCGCCAAGCGTGGCTATCACGGGGCCTCGGTGGACGAGATCGCCGAATCGGCCGGAATCTCCAAGCCGATGGTGTATCTGTACCTCGACTCCAAGGAGGGCCTCTTCCTCGCCTGTCTGCGACGCGAGGCGGACCGCCTGGTCGGCGCCTTCCAGGGGGCGGCGACGGCGAGCGGCGCGTCTCCCGAACTCCGGCTGCACGCCGGGCTCCTTGCGTTCTTCGCGTTCGTCTCCGAGCACCGCGACAGCTGGGTGGTGCTGCACCGCCAGGCCTCGGAGCTGAGCGAGGCCATCGCGGCGGCGGTCGCCGAGGCCCGTCGCGCGGTGATGGCTGAGGTCGCGGAGCTGGTGCGGGCGGGCATCGCGGAGGGCGGGCCGGGCACGCAACTCACGGACGAGGACGCGGACTTCGTCACGCATGCGCTGGTCGGCGCGGCGGACTCGCTGACGGACTGGATGGCCCGGCACCCCGACCAGTCCCCGGAGGGCGTGACGCTCCGGCTGATGAACATGGTGTGGGTCGGGATGGGCCGGGTGCTGGAGGGCGAGGCCTGGAAGCCGGTGACGGGCTGAGGGGCGGAGGGCGCGCGGAACCGGGGTCGGGGGCGACGGGAACCGGGATCCGGGGCGACGGAACCGTAATCGACCCGCCCCTTGAATTTTCCTTACGTGTCAGTAAGTTGACCCGTGAGTAAGTACGCGCGCCGATCACCTGCACATCAGCCGGGAACCGGAAGCCGGGAGCCGTCATGGGCGTACGCAAGGATCTGAAGAGAGCACAGCGCCACAGTGACCTGGCGGAGCGCGCCGAGGTCGAACTCGTCAAGGACGAGCACGGCACGGTGCGCGAGGCGCGCACCGCCCCGCTCGTGCCCCGGGCCACCGCGGGCAGCACCGCGGACATCCCCTTCACGAACGCCGTCGAGGCCCCCGACACCGTGGTCCTGCGCCGCAAGCAGGACGGCCGGTGGCGCCCCGTCACCGCCGCCGCCTTCGCGCGCGAAGTGACGGACGTGGCCAAGGGGTTGATCGCGGGCGGCCTCGAACCGGGCGGCCGCGTCGCGGTCATGTCCCGTACCCGCTACGAGTGGGCCGTGCTGGACTTCGCGATCTGGGCGGCGGGCGGCCAGACCGTCCCCATCTACGCGACGTCCTCGGCGGAGCAGATCGAGTGGATCGTCCGCGACTCCGGATCCCGACTCCTCGTCGCGGAGACGGCGGAGAACGCGACGACGGCCGAGGACGCCCTGGCCGCGCTCGGCGAGCCCCCGCGCGTACGCCACATCGACGGCGGCGCGATATCGGAACTCGTCGCGCTGGGCCGGGACCTGTCCGACGAGGACGTCACGAAACGCAGGTCCGCGCTCACCCCGGACTCGATCGCGACCCTCTGCTACACCTCGGGCACCACGGGCCGCCCCAAGGGCTGTGTCCTCACGCACGGCAACCTGCACGCGGAGGCGGCGAACACCGTCGAACTCCTCCACCCCGTCTTCAAGGCGATCACCGGGCAGGTCGCCTCCACGCTCCTCTTCCTGCCGCTCGCCCACATCCTGGGCCGCAGCATCCAGATCGCCTGCATGCTGGCGCGCATCGAGCTCGGCCACTGCCCCAGCATCAAACCGGACGAACTCCGCCCCGAACTGCGGTCGTTCAAGCCGACGTTCGTCGTCGGCGTCCCGTACCTCTTCGAGAAGATCCACGAGACCGGCCGGGCGACCGCCGAGAAGATCGGCCGCGCCGCCTCGTTCGACCGCGCCGAACGGATCGCGGTGCGCTTCGGCGAGGCGTACCTGAACAAGTTCCTGGACGAGGGCGGTCCGGGTCCGTCCCTCGGACTGCGCGCGGGCTGGGGGCTGTACGAGCTCCTCGTCTACCGCCGCATCCGCAAGGAGGTCGGCGGCCGGCTGCGCTACGCGATCAGCGGCGGCTCACCCCTGGACCGCAACCTCAACCTCTTCTTCTACGCCGCCGGGATCATCATCTACGAGGGGTACGGGCTGACCGAGACCACGGCCGCCGCCACCATCACCCCACCCCTCAGGCCCCGCCCCGGCACGGTCGGTCTGCCCGTGCCGGGCACGGCCGTGCGCATCGCGGACGACGGCGAGGTGCTGATCAAGGGCGGCATCGTCTTCGGCTCGTACTGGAACAACCCGGCCGCGACCGACGCCGTACTGACCAACGAGTGGTTCGCCACGGGGGACTTGGGGGCGCTGGACGACGAGGGCTACCTCACGATCACCGGCCGCAAGAAGGACATCCTCGTCACCTCCGGCGGCAAGAACGTCTCGCCCGCCGTCCTGGAGGACCGGCTGCGCAGCCGGTCGCCGGTCGGGCAGTGCATCGTCGTCGGCGACAACCGCTCGTACGTCGCCGCGCTCGTGACCCTCGACCCCGAGGCCGTCGAGCACTGGCTCACCGTACGCAAGCGCCCCAAGGACACGCCGCTCGAAGAGCTGGCCCGCGATCCGAAGATGATCGCGGAGGTCCAGAAGGCGGTGGACTACGCGAACGCGGCGGTCTCCAAGGCCGAGTCGATCCGTAAATTCGCCATCGTGGGAGGCGAGTTCACCGAGGACAACGGACTGCTCACCCCCTCCCTGAAGATCAAGCGGCATGCGGTGACGGCGGCGTACGAGGCGGAGATCGAGGACCTTTACGGCGCGTGATGCGTGCCGACCGAGTTGACCGGGTCGGGACCAAAGTCCCCTCCTCCAGCTTCTACACGTATGTAAAAGTATTCGCGGCACCCCGGGCGGGGATCCTCTTCGAGGGCTCGGGGTGCCTTCGTATGCACAAAAGCGGGAGGGACCCATGAAGACCATGCAGAAGCGCGCGCAGAAGACGAGACGCATCGCCGCAGGTTTCGTCGCGGCGGCGACGGCGGGGGCGGTGCTCGGCACGATGGCCCCCGCGGCGGCGGCCTCAGCGGGTGAGGTGCCGTCGTCGTCGGTGGCGGCGCGGGCGGCCGAGATCGTCGAGAAGGCGACCGGCACCGCGGACCTGACCAAGCTGGACGGCCGCAGCGGCAGCGGACGGACGGGCGAAGGAAAGGTGACGGTCACGGCACCGGCGACGGCTGCCGGCGACGTACGGCTCGACGCACCGAACGCCGACGTCTCGCTCGGCCTCCCGGAGACGAAGGGGATCGCGGGCGTGGCGGCCGGGGCGGGCACGGTGGTCTACCCCGACGCCGCCCCGTCGACGGACATCGCCGTGCAGCCCACGTCGGACGGCGCGGCCCGCACGTTGGTGACGCTGAAGGACCGCAACGCGCCGACGACCCACGACTTCTCGCTGAAGCTCCCGGAGGGCACGCGGCTGACGGAGGACGGCGAGAACGGCTTCCTGATCGCCAAGAGCCACGGCGGGGGCGAGGGTGAAGGCCGGGGCGACGGCGAGGACACCGAGATCCTGGGCGCGATCGACGCGCCCTGGGCGAAGGACGCCAACGGCAAGGCCGTGCCGACCCGTTACCGCCTCGACGGCGACAAGCTGACGCAGACGGTCGACGTCACGGCCGACACCGCGTTCCCGGTGGTCGCCGACCCGAAGGTCTCGCTGGGCTGGTCCATCTACCTCCGCTTCAGCAAGAAGGAGGTGAAGGACATGGCCAAGACCCCGATGTACCACTTCGCCGCGGTGGCCACGGTCATGGCCTGCGCCAAGATCCCCAACGCGGTCGCCGCGGCGGGCTGCGGCGCCGCCCTGACCGCCCAGGCGGGCTCCCTGCGCGGCCAGATGCAGGACGCCGCGAAGGCCAACCAGTGCGTGGAGTGGAAGGTCAGCTACGTGGGCGTCATCACGAACTGGAAGCGCTACAAGTGCTGACGCTGCCTGCGTACCCGCGGCTGCAACCGCAACCGACCCCAAGAGGAACGAGTCACGAGCCATGAGCAAGAAGAAGGACCTCCTGCTGCTCACCGTCACCTACCTGGCGCTGGTGCTGGTCGCCTGGGCGGTCATGGGCTGGTCCACGGCGGGCTGGATGCTCCTGTTCCTCCCGGTCCTCGTGGCGACGCGCGCGGTGACGCTGCGGGGGAAGGGGCCCTGCGAGGCCCGGAAGTAGCGAAGGAGCGGGGGGAGTGGAGGGGG
>NZ_LIPN01000593.1 GCF_001418325.1 Streptomyces atriruber
GCCGCCCCGTACCGCCACTGGAAGCGCCACCCGGCGCCTCCGCGGCGGGAGCCTGCGACGTCAGACCGGGACCGCCCGCCCGCGGGCCGACCGGATCGGTGGCCACGGAACCGCCGACGCTCTCCGGAGAGGCCTCCGCCGCACGCCGCCCCCTGCGCCGCCCCGTACCGCTCGGCGCAGCGCCCTCACCGGCACCGGCCTGACCGCTCTCCGTGCCACTGGACGCGGACGTACCGCCCGTAGAGTCCGCCGCTCCCGCAACGGCACTGTCCAAGAAGGAGTCCACCGAGGAACGCCGAGCGCGTCGACGCCCACCGCCCGCCGGGCCAGCCGCCTGCTCGGGCACGATGACCGAAGCACCGAGAGCGGGGGCAGGAGCAGGACCGACCGAAGCCGAAGGCCCTGCCTCCGAAGTGCCAGCCTCCAAAGGCCCTGCCTCCGAGGGCACCGCCCCGATCGGCACCTCGAGAACGTACGCACTGCCGCCCATGCCCGGCACCTCGTGCGTCTGCAGCACGCCTCCGTGCGCCCGCACGATGCCCCGCACGATCGGCTCGTGCACCGGGTCTCCCCCGGCGTGCGGACCCCGCACCTCGATGCGGACGACCTCGCCGCGCTGGGCCGCGGCGACGACGATCGTCGAGTCCACGTAGCCACCGGCGACCACCGTGCCGACGCCCGCGCGCGCGTTGCCGGTGGCGTCGATCCCCGCCACGTCCGCGACGAGGTGGGCGACCGCCGTGGCGAGCCGCTCCGCGTCGGCCACGAGCTCTATCGGCGGCGCGTGCACCGCGAACTGGGCGCGCCCGGGACCGATCAGCTCGACCGCGCCCTCCACGCCTGCGGCGACGACCGCGTCGAGCACGACCGGCGTGAGGGAGAGCTGTTCGTCGCCCGCGTCGAGCCGCTGGTAGCCGAGGACGTTGTCGACGAGCGTGGTCATCCGGGCGTACCCGGCCGACAGGTGGTGCAGGACCTGGTTGGCCTCGGGCCACAGCTGCCCGGCGTCGTCCGAGGCGAGCGCGGCCAGCTCGCGGCGCAGCTCGTCCAGGGGCCCGCGCAGCGACGAGCCGAGGACGGCGAGCAACTGCTCGTGCCGCGCGGCCAGCGTCTCGTACCGGGCCTTCTCGCGTTCGGCGAGCTCTTCGAAGCGGTCCTTCTCGCGCTCGGCGAGCGCCGCGTACCGCTCCTGTTCGGCGGCGAGCTCCTCGGCCCGCTGCTCCTCGGCGGCCCTGGTCTCGGCGGCACGCTCCTCCGCGGCGGCGCGGAGCTCCTCGGCGTGCCGCGCGAGAGCGGCCTCATGCTTCTCGGCCAGCTCGTCGTAGGGCCTGCGGTCGGTGAAGGTCATCACCGCGCCGACCAGCTGGTCCCCGTCGCGGACCGGCGACGTCGTCAGGTCGACCGGCACCTTCGCGCCGCTCTTGGACCACAGGACCTGCCCGCGCACCCGGTGCTTGCGCCCGGAGCGCAGGGTGTCGGCGAGCGGGGACTCCTCGTACGGGAACGGCTCGCCGTCGGCGCGCGAGTGCAGGACCAGCGGGTGCAGTTCCTGTCCGCCGAGGTCGCTCGCCCGGAAGCCCAGTATCTGGGCGGCGGCCGGGTTGACCAGGACGACGCGTCCGTCGGTGTCCGTGCCGACGACGCCCTCGGCCGCGGCCCGCAGGATCATCTCGGTCTGCCGCTGCGAACGCGCCAGCTCGGCCTCGGTGTCCACGGTGCCCGAAAGGTCGCGTACGACCAGCATCAACAGCTCGTCGCCCGTGTACCCGTGCTGGTCGTAGGCGTCCCTGCCGTCCTCCAGCGGGGAGCTGGTGACCTCGACCGGGAACTCGATGCCGTCCGTGCGCCGGGCGGTCATCCGCGTCGGCTTGGTGCGCCCGCGCTCGTCGATGGTGTCCGGACGCCGCATGGACCCCGGGATGAGCCGGGAGTCGAACTGCGGCAGCAGGTCGAGCAGACCGCGCCCCACGAGCGCCGTGCCGGGCGCCTCGAACGCCTCCAGCGCGATGGCGTTGGCGTTCACGACCGTGCCGTTGGCGTTGACGAGGACCAGCGCGTCCGGGAGTGCGTCGAGTATGGCTGCGAGGCGAGCAGCGCCTCGGGATGGCCTGCTGCTCACGACGACGCTTCCTCCCTGGTTACCGCTGCTTGCCGACTCGCTCAGGCCATCTTGCCCCTCGGCCCGTGGCGTGTCACGGGAGGGAGTCTACGGGGAGTGGTTGTGGTCGCGACGCCGGATGAGAGGGAGGTCGCACGCAGAAGATGTGAGTTTTCAGTACGTCCTGGTCACGCGGAGGTCGCGGGCAGTACCGGTACGAGACCGTCCCAGCGCGAGATCTCGCAGCCGTTGCTGCGGTCGTACGTGGCGTCGACGGGACGCCCCTGCCAGGTCCCCGTGACGTGCGCGGTCGCGGGTCCGCCGTACTGCATCGTGCACATCGAGTCCTTGGGGACGGGCGCGAAAGGATCGGTTCCCCAGACGGTGACCTCGTCGAGCCGCTCGCAGGCCTTCGCCGCGTTCGGGTGCGTGCCGCCCGTCGGATGGCAGTTCAGTTCGTACGTCCCGTCGCCCTCGCCTCCCGAGCCGGTGACCGTCACGGTGAGGCGGTCGGTGGGGGCCGCGGTGGGCGACGTGGCCTGGGCGGTGGCGGGCAGGGCGGCCAGCGCGGCGACGGAGGCGGCGGCAGTGAGGGCGAAACGACGCAGCATGGGGGCTCCACGGGTACAGCGGGACGGGTGGCTCTACCGCTCTAACGCCGTACGCCGCAAGACGTTGCGGTGCGGAGTAACGCTTTGCCCTGCGGGCAGCGCGACTAGTACCGTAGGTGCCGCGATTGGTGACGCACCGCCTGGCTGTGTCATCATCTGCACGCACCCCGCGCTCGCGCAGGTGTGCAAGCTGGAGGCGTCGCCTAGTCCGGTCTATGGCGCCGCACTGCTAATGCGGTTTGGGACTTAAATCCCATCGAGGGTTCAAATCCCTCCGCCTCCGCAGCTTGATCCGAAGCCCCGGTCCGTCTGGACCGGGGCTTCGGTGCGTAGCGGTCGCGGCGGGTCCGCCAGGAGGTGCGCCCGAGGGCGCTCTGGAGGGTGTTTCCGCAGCTCACAAGGGGTCCGACTAACGGATTTCACATGGCGGCGGCAGTCATGTAATGTTCTTCCTGTCGCCGCGAACGGGCCGAAGGGCCGGGGAGCGAAGGCAGAAACACAAATAAACAAGCACTCGTAGCTTAACGGATAGAGCATCTGACTACGGATCAGAAGGTTGCAGGTTCGAATCCTGCCGAGTGCACAGCGGACCAGAGGCCCAGTGGATATCTCCACTGGGCCTCTGGCTTTTGTCTCGACCACCTCATGCTCATGCGTCACGGCCTCAGGCAGAGCTGACACCGGTCCGGTCCGGTGAAGACGTTGTCACGTGGATATGGTTCGGGAGCCTCGTAAGTCGGCGGGCATGCACCGAGGAGCCGCTCAATGGAATGGCGTTGTGCGGGGCTCGGGTGGCCGGACGGGAAGCCCGTGCTGCGCTGGGAGGGCGGGCGACGCAGCGCCCTCGCGTACGGGCAGGACATCGGGTTCCGGGCCGTCGGGGAGCGGCGGTGCGTGGGTGCGCGGGGCAATGCGTGTCCCCTGCGGGCCGTCGTTCCGGGGCGGGCCACGCAGGCGCGCTGTCCGGAGTGCGCGCGGCTGGACCGGGCGCACTCGGTGGCGGCGGACGGGGTGCCCGACGATCCGCGGACGTACCGGGTGTATCTCGCGTGGTTCGGGGCCGGGCTGGTCAAGGTCGGGATCACGGCGGAGCAGCGGGGGCCCGTGCGGCTCCTGGAGCAGGGGGCGGTGGCGTTCTGCTGGCTGGGGCGGGGGCCCCTGATGGCGGCGCGGCGCACGGAGGAGCTGTTGCGGGCCGCGCTCGGGGTTCCGGACCGGGTGCCGGACGCCCGCAAG
>NZ_LIPN01000594.1 GCF_001418325.1 Streptomyces atriruber
TACTCCCCCACCCCGGCCTCCTCCGCCCTCAGTCGAACCAGCGGTCCCGCGCCAGCTCCTCGGTCCGCGAGGGATCCTCCAGCAGCGCCGCCACCTCGAAGCGGCGCGGCCACTGACCCGCCGCCCAGGCGAGACCGGCCGCGACCCCCTCCACGGTCGCCGCGTGCACCGTGCCGTCCGGCGTGCGACGCCAGTCCAGCTCCACGCCGCCCGCGACCAGTTCGTCGTACTCGACGTACGTCTCCGGGGTCGCCGCCCCGAGCAGGATCCGCACCGACTCCGGCACCGCGTGCTCGACGCCCTCCCCCACCGGCTCCACGGCCGCTGTCTCGCTCAGCCGCCGCACCTGGAACAGCTCCGCCAGATCCGCCGCCCTGCGCGGCTGCACCGGCAGCAGCGCCACACCGGCGGCCAGCGGCAGCAGGTCCGGCGCGTCGGCGACCACCGCGTCCGCCGCGTCGACGACCACGACCTCGCCGTCCACCACCGCACGCAGCTCGTCCGGGAGCGTCACCTGATCCGGATCGAGATCGGCCAGCGCCCCGTACAGCGCATGCAGTTGGGCCGGGGAAACGGTCCTCTCCGGGTCCGCGAGCCGGTCGAGCAGCTCGGCCGCCCCGCCCGGCTCCTCCAGGAGGGCACCGACGGAGGTCCGCACCCCCAGCGCCCGCAGCACCTGCTCGTCCCCGAAACCGGACGCGTCCGCCGCGTCGTACAGACCGACGAGGAGCGGATCACCGCCCTCCGCCCGCAGCCCGGCGGGACGGCGGCCGTCGAGCACCGGATGCCCGCGCAGCCACCACGCCGTGTACGAACGGACCGTCTCCGTCGTCCCGTCCGGCAGCAGCACCCGCAACGACTGCGTCAGCGCGTCCCGCAGCGGCGGACGCGACAGCATCGCCAGCGCCTGCGGCCAGCAGTCGTCGTCGACCAGGTCGAGATCCCGCACGGCGACGATCTCGGTCGCCACCGGCGGCACCGGCGTGTCGGGCAGCCGGTCCAGCACGTCCTCGCACCACACGTCCACGGCGTCGAGCAGACCCGCGTCGTCCGGCTCCGGGAAGTCGCCCTCGCGGGGCTCCAGCTCATCGGGGTCGAGCACGACGTCCGTGGCGCGCACGAGAGCGAACGTGGCGAGCACACCGCACGCGGCGAGCGGCTGCTCGCCCCAGCGGTCGGCCAGCTCCTGGTCCGTGAGCGCGAGTTCGCCGTCCCGCATGACCCGGGCGAAGTCGCTGCCGGGCAGCACGAGCTCACCGGCCGGGGCGAGCTCGCCGTCCTCGTCGGGCAGCGCGAGCGCGGCCAGCCACGGCTCGTCGCCCGGCGCGAGGTTCGCGTCCCGCACGAGAGCGAGCACGACGTCCGCCAGCTCCTCGGCGTCCAGCGCCTCCTCGTCCCACGTGTCGTCGTCCAACGACGCGGCGACGGCGGCACGGACCTGCGGCGTGGTGAGGACGGCGCGGGGCGTGGCGGGCAGCGCGCCGAGCTTCTCCAACAGCGGGTGGGCGGCATCCGGATGGGCGATCTTCAGCCCGAGCCGGGCGAGGGAGGCGGGATCGACCTCGCTGCCGGGCCCGTCGCCGGAGGTGGGGAGCAGGACCTGGCGGGGGCCGATGGTGGTGCGGGCGGTGCGGGCGCCGGAACCTCCAATGTCCTCGACGACGGCACGTGGGTGGTCCGGGTCTTGACGGTCCGGGTCCTCATGGCCCAAGCCCTCATGGCCCAGGTCCGCATAACCCCGCGAAGGCGTCGGCCCGCCCGCCAGCGGCACCGGCAGCCCCGAGAGCCGGTCGGGGTCGACCCCGGCCAGGGTGTCGTACAACCGCCGCCACCAGCCGGGTTCCTTCTCCAGACCCGCGAGACGGTCCACCGCCTCCGTCAGCGCGACCCGGGCGACGCCCAGCGTGCGCAGCTCGGCGCGGCGCTCCAGGCCCGCGGGCAGCAGACAGGGCAGCACCTCGGCGAGGACCCGGACCGTATCGGCACCGGCGCCCTCCACGACCTCCGCGTCACGCGGCCGCAGCGCCTCCGGCAGCTCGTCCTCGTCGCCCTCGGCGCGGGGCAGGGCGGGCGGCAGGAAGGCGGTACGGGGCAGCCGGCCAAGGATGCCCTGCCGCAGCGCGCCGTCCAGCTCGCTCTGGCCGAGCGGCCCCGGCACGAGGGCGATGATCCCCTCGGTGACCGGCCGCCAGTCGGCGAGCAGTTCGACGTACGCGTCCGCGGCCCGCTCCACCAGGAAGTCGGTCAACGGACCCGGAGCGGCATGCCGCCGCGCGGTGTCCAGCGGAAACGACGCGATGAGCAACGCCGGTACGCCCAACGGCTCGTCGCTCGGCGTCGGCGCGTGCACGACGGGGCTGGTGCGCGGCCGCTCCGGGGCGCCGTCGCGTCCCGTGGGCACGGCCCACGTGACCGACCAGTGCGGGCGCAGCCGCTCCTCGACGGGCCGGTCCTTCAGGAGGGCGGCATCCAGCGGCCCCTGCCTGCTGACGGTGCGCCAGCGGGTCGTGCCGTCGCGGCTGTCATCGATCACGGTGTACGGGGCCTCGGCACGGCGACGCAGCGTGCGCGTGGTCCCGTCCGGGGTCTGGATGCTGACCTCCTCCAGCCCCGGCAGGGCGAGGAGCAGCGCGTCGTCGACGCCGTCGAGCAGCCGGGCCACCAGGTCCTCCGCGGCGGCGTCGCGCAGCGGCAGGATGACGACCGTGTCGTAGCCCTCAGGGGCGGTGCCCTCGGCGGCGAAGGGGAGACGGAGCAGCGGCACGTGGCCGTCACGCCGTCGTACCTCGTCCCCGAGGCCCGGGCTGAACCTCGCGGTCTCCGCGGCCAGTTCCCGTGCCTCGGACAGCGACCAGCGGACGCCGCCGGTGCGGCCGACGACCGCGGGCTCGTCGGAGACGGCGAGGACGGCGGCGAAGCCGACGCCGAAGCGGCCGACGGAGCCGTGGGCGGCCTCCCCGGCCGTCCGCTTCGCGGAGGCGCGGAGGGTGGAGAGGGACTCGACCCCGGTGGCGTCGAGAGGAGCGCCGCTGTTGGCCGCGGCGAGGACTCCGCCATGCAGCGTCAACGCCAGCCTGCCCGGCACGCCCGCGCGGGCGGCGGCGTCCGAGGCGTTCTGGGCGAGCTCCACGACGAGTCGGTCGCGGTAGCCGCCGAGGGCGAGGTCTTCCTCGGCGTTGGCGTCCTCGCGGAAACGGGCCGGGGCCGCCGCCCATGCGTCGAGGACTCCGCGGCGGAGGCGGGCGGTGCCGAAGGGATCCGTACCCTCGGCCGCCGGCCGCACGGTCTTGCTCACGGTCGACTGTCTCCTCTGGGGGGTTGGGCAGGTGCAGGTGGGCGACGTGCCTTGCGGGCGAACGGTATCGCGTTCGGGGGGCGGGGT
>NZ_LIPN01000595.1 GCF_001418325.1 Streptomyces atriruber
CCACCCGCCCCGCCCCCGGCGGCCCCGCGAAGGCCTGGGCGATGTCGAGCCAGCGGTCGGCGTCGGGGCCCTCGGCGCGCACGGCGAGGTCGGCCCGGTGGGCGCGCTGGGTCACGAGCAGGCAGAAGTCGAGGCCCGGTCCCGTCACGCGCTGGGCGGCGTCCTCGGGGCCGTACGCCCACACCTCCCCCGTCACGGGCGAGGTCAGCTCGACCCGGAACTCCTCGCCCGGAGCGCTCAGTCCCCGTACGGCGAAGGCGAAGTCACGCGCCCGCACCCCGATCCGCGCCACGTGCCGCAGCCGGTCGGTCGCGGCCCGCGCCACGCCGAGCGCGTCGGCCACGTCCTGGCCGTGCGCCCAGGTCTCCATGAGCCGTGCCGTCGCCATGGACGGGACGGCCATGGGCGGCCCGTACCAGGGCAGGCGCGTGCCGGCGGGGGCCTCGCTCAGGACCCGCCACAGCGCGTCGCGGCCGGTCCGCCAGCGGGCGAGCAGTTCGCCGGGCGGCAGCGCGGCGCCCTCCGCCGCGCCCTCGTCGACGAACGAGCCGGGGGCGGCCGCCGCCTTCTCGACCTCGACGGCGAAGGCGTCCGGGTCGGTGGCGGCGAGCAGCGCGGCCCGGTCCGTCCAGGTGAGGTGGGCGATCTGGTGGGCGACGGTCCAGCCGGGCGCGGGGGTCGCGAGGGACCACCGCTCCCGGCTCAACTCCGCGACAAGGCCGTCGAGTTCCTCGCTCTCGCTGCGCAGGTCGTCGAGCACGGGCAGGGCATCGGACACGGAACGCTCCCCTCGGGGGCACGACAGTGCCTGGGAGCATGGCAGCGCTCGCAGAAACAAGCAAGCGTGCTTGCATTACTTTCCGGAGCGCGCCGAGGAGTCCGTGAGCGCATCGACACCGGCTCCCGCGGCGGGCCCGGCGCCCATCTCCACGACCGGATTCACACCCGGGTTCGCGTCCGGATTCCCGTCCGGGTTCGCGCCCGTCTCCGCGTCAGGAGCTGCGCCCGCCTGCGCGACGGCATCCGCGCCCGCCTGCGCCTCGGTGGCCGGATGCGTCCCCGACTCCACCACCGGCCCCGCCTTCGCGCGCCGCCCCACCTGCGTCCGCACCGCTCCCATGCTCGCCGCGATGACCAGCGCGATCGCCAGCGCCTCCACGACGGACAGCGCCTGGCTCAGGACGAGGAACCCGGCGACGGACGCGATGGCCGGTTCCAGGCTCATCAGGATCGCGAAGGTGTGCGCGGGCAGCCGCCGCAGCGCGAGCAGTTCGAGGGTGTAAGGCAGCACGGACGACATCACCGCGACGGCCGCGCCCAGCGCCAGCGTGCCCGGCTCGATCAGCCTCGGCCCGGCCACGGCGATCCCGAGCGGCATGAACAGCACCGCGGCGACCACCATCGCGAGGGCCAGGCCGTCGGCCTGCGGGAAGCGCCGCCCGGTGCGCGCGCTGAAGAGGATGTACGTCGCCCACATCGCACCGGCACCGAGGGCGTAGGCGACGCCGACCGGGTCGAGCCCGTCGAAGCCGCCCCCGCCGCCGAGCAGGAAGACGCCGCACAGCGCGAGCCCGGCCCAGACCAGGTTCACCGCGCGGCGCGAGGCGAGCACGGAGAGCGCGAGCGGTCCGAGGACTTCGAGGGTGACGGCGGGGCCCATGGGGATGCGGGCGACCGACTGGTAGAAGAGACCGTTCATGCCCGCCATGGCCACGCCGAACGCGACGACCGTGCCCCAGTCGGCGCGCGAGTACCCGCGCACCTTCGGGCGGCACACGACGAGCAGCACGAGCGCGGCGAAGGCGAGCCGCAGCGCCACGATGCCGACGGCTCCGACCCTCGGCATCACGCTCACGGCGACCGCGCCGCCGAACTGCACGGAGATCCCGCCCGCGAGGACGAGCCCGACGGGTCCGAGCGCGCCGATCCGGCCGCGGAGGCCCGCCGTCCCGCCAGGGGTCGCCGCGGATGTTGCCTGGTCGCTGCGGGAGACGTTCACGGGCGAGCCTTTCCTGGTGCGCTGCGGCACTCTCGGGTTTCTTCCGGACTTTCGGGGTTCTTCCGGGGCGCGTACTCCGGAGTTCAAGGTGCTGGACTTCGTCGTCCAAGGTAATGCACTACGACAGGATTGTGAGGCCCTTTTACTGCTGTACGCAACCCACGTCCACATGTCGAAGCTACGGCGCCCGGCACGGCTTGTGAAATGCCGATTGCGCTCCCGTTATGCTCCGCGGACATGACCGATCCGACCAGGACCTCCGTCGAACTGCGCCACCTGCGCTGTTTCCTCGCCGTCGCCGAAGAGGGCAGCATCACCCGCGCCGCCGCCCGCCTCCGCATCACCCAGCCCGCCGCGTCCCGCACGCTCGCCGCACTGGAGGACGAGCTCGGCACGCGCCTGGTGGACCGCTCCACCCATCACCTGCGGCTCACCGCGGCGGGCCACGCCTTCCGCGACAAGGCGGCGGTCGCCGTCGCCGCCTTCGAGGACGCGCTGGACGCGGGCCGCTCGGTGCACCGTCCGCTGCGGCTCGGGCACGCGTGGTCGGCGGCGGGCCCGGACACGACGCCCCTGCTGCGCCGCTGGCGCGAGACGCACCCCGACGTCCCCCTGGAACTGCTCCGCATCGACGACCGCACGGCGGGCCTGGCCCGGGGCGCGGTGGACGCCGCGCTGCTGCGGGGCCCCGCCGACAACGTCCCCCCGGGCCTGGTCACGGAGCTCCTCCACACGGAGGCGCGGGTGGCCGCCGTCCCCGCCGACAGCGCGCCGGCCGCCCGCGCCCGGCTGGACCTCGCCGATCTGACGGACCGCACGATCGCCCTCAACACGGTGTCCGGCACCACCACCGCGGACCTGTGGCCCGCCGACGCGCGCCCCACCGCGATGATCACCGTCGCCAACACGGACGACTGGCTGGCCGCGATCGCCGCGTCCCGCGCGGTCGGCGTGACCACCACCGCGACGGCGGACCTGCACCCGCACCCCGGGGTGGTGTACGTCCCCCTGCCCGACGCGCCACGCGTCCCCGTGCTCCTCGCCCGCCGCGACGGCCCGCCGAGCCACCCGGCCCTGCTCGACCTGTGCGCCCTCGTGCGCGAGGTCACGGGGCGGGGCAGGTATCCCCGGGGCCGCTCCTAGCGGACGCGCCCGTACATGTTCGGGTTGTACCAACTGAAGGACGACACCCGGACGTTCTTGCCGGGACGCGGCGCCTCCAGGTACTGGCCGCCGCCCAGATAGATCGCCACGTGGTGGATGCCGGACGAGCTGCCGTTGCTGCTCCAGAACACCAGGTCACCGCGGCGCAGCTCGCCCCGCGAGATGGGCTGCGTGGCACGGTACTGGGCGTCGGCGACGCGGGGCAGGGCGACGCCCGCCTGCCGGTAGGCGGCCAGCACCAGGCCCGAGCAGTCCCACCCGTGCGGGCCGTTGCCGCCCCACACGTAGGGGTCGCCGAGGTGCCGCATGGCGAACGCGATGGCGGCCTCGGTGCCGTGGCGGCTGGGCGTGCCGGAGCCGGTGGAGGGCTTCGGGGCAGGCTTCGTGGCGGGCTTCGTGGCGGGCTTCGCGGCGGGCTTCGCGGAACGGCCCGTGTAGCGCTCGTACTTGTACTGGTGACTGGTCCAGTACCAGTGCCCGGCCTTCCGGTACCAGTAGACGCGGTCGGTGGCGTCCCAGCCCTGGCGGCCGCGGAAGACGGGCTCGGAGGAGGTGGACCTGCGCGCACCGGCGGACGCGCCCTTCCCCTTGGCGTGGGAGGCCGCGGCGCCCTTGCCGCCGCGCGCCACGTACTTGTCGTAGTGCGACGTCCACCGCCACCAGCCGGTCGCGTCCTTGTACCAGTACTTGGAGCCGTCCCAGCCCGCGCGGCTCGGCGCGGGTTCGGCCGACGCCGTTCCGGCGGCGGCGCCCACCAGAACGGCCGCGCCGACCGCGGCCGCCACGGCGCCGCGCACACTGCCGCAGCGCCGCTGCCCGGCGCCGCCCGGGACAGGCGCCCCGGTGCAGTGTCCGCACCCGCAGTCGGCGGGTATCTCTTCGGTGAATCGGGGAGTCTGCACTTGGGGCCCTCTCGTTCCGTACCGTTCAGTGGGTGTCGACGGCGTTCCCCCGCGCCGTGTAGAAAGCCACGGTCAAGTCCTTGACCAGGGCCTTCCGTTCGTAGTCGTCGAGTGCGACGAGTCCCCGTTCGGTGAGTCTGCGGACGGTGTCGTCCACGGCGTCGAGCACCGACGTCAGCACGCTGTCCCGGTGCCTGGCGTCGATGGCGGCGATCCGGCGGCGCTGCATCGCCGCGGCGACGTCCGGCGCGTACTCCACGCGCGTGGGCCGGGCGGAGAACACCTCGATGCCGACGGCCCTGCACTCCGCGGCGAGGGCACCGGTCAGCGCGGAGCCGACGGCCTCGGCGTCCCGCAGGGTCGGCACGTCGTCGGCGGGCTCGCGGAACGAGTCCGCGGGCAGCCGCGACGCCACGCGCACGGTGGCCGCCTCCACCTGCTCGCGCAGGTAGGCGATGTGGTCGTCGACGGTGAGGAGGGCCCGCGCCGCGTCCTTGACCTGCCACACGACCAGGACGACCACGCGCAGTTCCACGCCCTGCGCGTCGACCGCCGTGATCGGTTCGCTCCGCCAGTGCCGCAGCCGTACGTCGAC
>NZ_LIPN01000596.1:0-884 GCF_001418325.1 Streptomyces atriruber
GATGTGGATCTTTTGGCCGGTCCGTATGAACGACCTGTGTCGATTCTGCCTCACCGTATGGTGCGAAAGAGACCGAACACCACGTACGTGTGATCCGGCGGTTCGTCCGCTCATCCGTGCTGGGATGTCCGGGTGCCCCGTCCGCGCCGCTTCAGGCCGGGCCCGCGCCGCTTCAGGAGCGCAGGTCCACGAGGAGCGGGGGCGCGTGCTCCCCGCGTACGTCGGTCAGCGACAGCACCGCGTGCCCCGGCGGCACCCCGTGCGCCAGCTCGGACGCGGACCACCGCTCGCGCTCGACCTGACGGACGGTGACGGCGCGGGCCGTCGGTGCGTTGCCGGTGATGACGCGGCGCAGCATGTGCACGGTTTTGCCCAGTGGGGTCTCGGCGATGATCTGCCGGTCGGTCACATCGCGCGCCTCTGTCCACTCCTTGCCCCAGACCTCCGCGAAGTCCTGGCCGTCCCACGGGGTGAGGCCGGAGAGCGCCATGCGGCAGCCGATCGCGCCGAGGAGCGGTGTGCGCAGGGGCCGGGGTACGTCGTCGAGCGTACGCAAGGTCATCACGACGCCCGCGTTGGCGGACCGCAGGCGCTGGACCCGGCGTACGGATTCCGGGGTGACCGTGCCCGACGCGTCGTCCAGGACGAGGCAGGCGAAGAGCGAGCGGTCCTCGCGCCCGGCGGCGGTCGCCGTGAACTGGGCGAGGACGAGGCGGGCCAGGATCCGCGAGGCGTCGGCGTGGCCGCGCTCGGGGAGGTCGATGCGGACGCGTACGGGATGGTCAAGGGCCCGCAGCGAGAAGGGGGTGCTGCGGCCCGAGGTGTCGAAGAAGGGGGCGAAGGCGGGGCGGTCCAGGAGCGCGATGCGGTCGGCGAGGACCGCG
>NZ_LIPN01000596.1:948-1524 GCF_001418325.1 Streptomyces atriruber
CGAGGTCGCCGACGAGGGCTTCGGCGAGCACGGCCGCGGCCTCGTCCGGGTCGTTGGTGCCGCCGTACAGATCGAGGTCGTAGACGGAGTCGGGCTGCCCGATCCGCACCACCACGTCGTAGTCCTCGGTGGGCCCGAGCCCCGCGCCCGCGGCCCCGACGACCACCACGGCCGCCCGCCCGGCGAGGGCGCCCAGGCACAGCGACTCGGCGAGCGGCCACACCACCCGTGCGGTCTTGCCGGAGCCGCCGGGACCGACGGCGAGCAGCGAGGTGCCGAGCAGATCGGGTCCGAGCGCGAGCCCGGTGCCCCGGTAGGCGTAGGGGTTGCGGGGGTCGTCGGCGGTCGTCCCGATGCGCACCTGCGCCGTGGCGAGGTCGTGGCGGGCGGCCCGCGCGGGCAGGTCGCGGTCCCCCGAGGGGTGCGGGCAGGCGCGGGCGCCGTCGCGCAGGACCGCGTCGGTGAAGACGGTCAGCGGGCTGCGCCCGGCCCGCACGGACCGCCAGGCCCGCGCGATCCTGGCGTGGTCCACGTCCCGCATCAGTCCGGCCTCCGCGTCGGCGGCGAGCCGGTCGG
>NZ_LIPN01000597.1 GCF_001418325.1 Streptomyces atriruber
CTTCCGAGCCGCCGCCCCCGGCCCCGGCGCCCTCCGGGGTGTTCGCCGCGCGCACCGGCACGGAGACGGAGCCGGTCGGCCCCGAGGGCCCCGCCCGCGCCCGCGAGGTCCGCGGCGCCTGGGAGGGCCTGGTCGAGCTGCGCCGCATGACGAACCCGGACGGCGCCCGGGACCGCCCGTGCGCCTGGGAGCGTACGCACTTGGTGCAGGCGGCGGCACTGGCCCTGGAGGCGGCGGGGTGCCGTCCCGCGGGCCCCGGCCACGAGGGGTACCGGGTCGCCGGAACACCGCAGCCGGAGGCCGTCGCCGTGCGGGAGCCGACGCCGGAGGGGATCCGAGGGTGTGCGGCCGCCCTGGAGCGGGCGGGCTGGCAGGTCAGCGAGCATGCGGAGGCGCGCTCGGGCGGGCGCTCGGGCGGGCGCTATGTGCTCGCGTCGCCGCGCCGGACGTGAGCGGTCCCGGGGCGCGCGGATTCGGCAACCCGTTTGACGACCCAGCACATGCCCATGACGGCCACCACGAATGCCGGGCCGATCAATGCGGCTCCTTGTGATCACCTACTGGAAGGAACACCGTGACAGACCCCTACTCCGTGAGCGTCGGCGTCCGCGGATACGAGACGGACACCCAGGGCCACCTCAACCAGGCCGTCTATCTCCAGTACGCCGAGCACGCCCGGTGGTCGCTGCTGCGCGCGGCCGGCATCGCGCAGACCGACCTCCTGGACAAGGGCGTCGGCCCGGTGGTCCTGGAGACCACCGTCCGCTACCACAGCGAACTCCTCGCGGGCGACGAGACGTTGGTGAGCTGCACGTTCGTATGGGGCGAGCGCAAGACGTTCCGCGTCGAGCAGACGATCACCAAGGCGGACGGCACGATCGCCGCGACCGTCTCCTCCGTCGGCGGGCTGCTCGACCTCAAGGAGCGGCGACTGGTGGCGGATCCGCGCGAATACTTCAGGGCACTGACGGCGGACCCGACGACGCTGGGCCTGTGACCATCCCTACCCCTACCCCATGTACATGACATCGTCACCCAACCACCCCGATACGTTCACACGGCCGTACGCACATCCGTGCCACCCTCCCGGTGGTTGATTAGTCAACTCGCGTAGACCGCACGCTCATCTGTTCGGGCGCGCGGCGCGCGAGGCCCCCGGGAAAGGACACACCCCACATGCCCGTCCCGCGCGTACGCCGCTGGAAACCCCTGGCCCTGACCGCTGCCGCGGTGCTCGCCGGCATCACCGTGCCGGCCACCGCCACGGCCACCCCCTCCCC
>NZ_LIPN01000598.1:0-1424 GCF_001418325.1 Streptomyces atriruber
GGAGTGGGGACTCCGTCCGCCGGCACCTGGGCCGGGGGGAGGGGCGCCCGGTGGCGTCCGTGCGGGTGCACCGAGTTGGTCACAGGCCCTCCCACCAAGAGCTCGGTGAGACGACCCGGGACCGCACTGCGCCTACGGGGGTGGTGGCAGCGTGGAACATCTGAGGCACCCTAGCGTCGCTCCCGTGTATTCGTAAAACCCCCGTCACTTCTCTCAACTCAATCTCTGTCAATCACGTGGGTGAATCCCGCTTAACCGGGTAGTCGGTACGCCGAGATTCGGTCGAGTCGACAAAGAGATCTGGTTGTATGCGGCCGGGCTCTGTCCGGTACGTCACAACTCATCCGGTTTAAATGGTGCATAACGCCTGCGGGCGACTCCGGTGAAATGTCCGGTTGGCCGGAGGTGTCGACGGAGTTCGGCTCTCTTGGCGCACTCTCGATGTGCCCTCGGCGACAATTCGAATTTCCTGCGAACGTCGTGTGTGGCGATGGCAACGATCAAGGTGAATTCCTGATGGCCGCAGGTCGTCGAATTGCTGTACGACGGCGCGCTGCCCATGCGCCCCCTGGGCGCCCTTGCGTGCCGGGGCCGTGACGTGTTGGCCGACGATGTGTCACCGGCCGCATAGAGGAAGCGTGTTGGTGGCACGATGGTCCCTGGCGGGGGTGTGCGGGGTCGTACCCCCCGGGCCGGGAGAGCGACCGACCTAGGGTGTGATCAGTGTGGCCATTTCGCTGTCAGTGGTGCTGCTGTTGGCGATCATCCTTGTGGTGCTGATCCGCGGGGGATCGCTCAAGGCGGGGCCCGCGATCGTCGCGGTGCTCTTCGGCTTCTTCCTCGCCTCCACGGGCATGGCGCCTTCCATAAACCGCTTCTTGAACGAAGTGGCGGAGACCATCAACTCGATCAGTTTCTGAGGCCCCGCGAGGGAGCGCTCTCGAACCCGCGTACGCTGCGGGGAGCCGGAGAGCGGGGGCAAGGGCCGAGGGGACGGGGGCGTAAGGGATGGTTCTGCGCGACTCGGACCCGGAGGACATCGGCGGATATCCGATCGAGGACCGGCTCGGTTCCGGCGGCATGGGTGTCGTCTATCTCGGCCGCTCCGCCTCGGGACGCCGCCTCGCGCTGAAGGTCGTCCACGGGCAGTACGCCGACGACCAGGAGTTCCGCACCCGCTTCCGCCGTGAGGTGGAAGCCGCCCGCCAGGTCAGCGGAGCCTTCACCGCCCCCGTCGTGGACGCCGACGCGGACGCGTCGAGCCCCTGGATGGCCACGGTCTACATCCCCGGCGAGGACCTCGGCAGCCATGTCCGCCGCGAGGGCCCGCTCCCCCTCGACCGGCTCCGCGAACTGGCTGCGGGCCTCACCGAGGCGCTGCGCGACATCCACCGCGTCGGCGTGGTCCACCGCGACCTCAAGCC
>NZ_LIPN01000598.1:1478-1758 GCF_001418325.1 Streptomyces atriruber
CGCCGAGGCCCTCGGCGCCGACGCCCTCACCCAGACCGGCCGCGTCATGGGCACCCCGCCCTACATGTCCCCGGAGCAGCTCACCAACCCCCGCGACGTCGGCCCCGCCTCCGACATCTTCTCCCTCGGTGCCGTCCTCGCCTACGCGGCGACCGGACGCGGCCCCTTCGACAGCGACAGCCCCTACGAGACGGCCACCCGCGTCGTCACGGGCGCCCCCGAACTCGACCGCGTCCCCGCCGGGTTGCGCCGCTTCGTCGAGTGGTGCCTGGACAAGGAC
>NZ_LIPN01000599.1:0-234 GCF_001418325.1 Streptomyces atriruber
GACCTCCCCCGACCACCCCCGCACACGAAAGAGCCGCAGACGCCATGACCTCGACCACCGACGCGACCGGCACGAGCGAGCCGCGCGACAACTACGGAGAGCTCCGCGCCCAGCTCGCCACCCTCACCACCGAGGCGTTCCGGCCCGAGCTCTCCGAGATCGACCGGCTGCCCACCGAGGAGATCGCGAAGATCATGAACGGTGAGGACGCCTCCGTGGCCGCCGCCGTCGCCG
>NZ_LIPN01000599.1:258-5477 GCF_001418325.1 Streptomyces atriruber
GGGCGGGCCGAGCGCCATGGTCAAGGCGGTCGAGGGCGCGGAGGACAGCAAGGAGCTCGCCGCCGAGGACCTGGAAGGGCTGAACCTCACCGAGGACGACGTCGTCGTCGGCATCTCCGCCTCCGGCCGCACCCCGTACGCGATCGGCGCCGTCGAGTACGCCCGCGCCCGCTACGGCGCGCTGACCATCGGCCTCTCCTGCAACGCGGACAGCGCGCTCGCGGCCGCCGCCGAGCACGGCATCGAGGTCGTCGTCGGCCCCGAACTCCTCACCGGCTCCACCCGGTTGAAGGCGGGCACGGCCCAGAAGCTCGTGCTCAACATGCTGTCGACGATCACGATGATCCGCCTCGGCAAGACGTACGGAAACCTGATGGTGGACGTGCGCGCGTCGAACGAGAAGCTGCGGGCCCGCTCCCGCCGCATCGTCGCCCTCGCCACCGGCGCCTCCGACGAGGAGATCGAGGCCGCCCTCGCCGCCACCGACGGGGAGGTGAAGAACGCCATCCTCACCATCCTCGGCCAGGTCGACGGCCCCACCGCCGCCGAGCTCCTCGCCACGTCCGACGGCCACCTCCGCGCGGCCCTCGACAACTCCCGCGCCACCAAGACGGACTAGGCCCCTCCAGCACAGCGCCACCGCGCCACCAGCACAGCAAGGCACCGCACCATGGCACCTGATGACAAGAACCGCGCCACCGCCGCCGCGATCCTCCCCCTCGTCGGCGGCGCCCAGAACGTCACGTCCGTAGCCCACTGCATGACCCGGCTCCGCCTGGGCCTGGCCGACCGCTCGCTCGTCGACGACGACGCGCTGAAGGCCCTGCCCGCCGTGATGGGCGTGGTCGAGGACGACACGTACCAGATCGTGCTCGGCCCCGGCACGGTCGCCCGGGTCACGCCGGAACTCGAAGCCATGGTGGCGGAGCGCCGCACCGAAGCGCCCGCCGAACACGCGCCCACGGCCGCGGAGCTGGCCGCCCAGGGCGCGGCGATCAAGGAAGCCCGCAAGGCGAAGAACGCGACCCCGTTCAAGCTCTTCCTGCGCCGCATCGCGAACATCTTCGTGCCGCTGATCCCCGCCCTGATCGGCTGCGGCATCATCGCGGGCATCAACGGCCTCCTGATCAACCTGGAATGGCTGCCGTCGATCACCCCCGCGCTCGCCGCCATCGCCTCCGGCTTCATGGCGCTGATCGCGGTGTTCGTCGGCTTCAACACGGCGAAGGAGTTCGGCGGTACGCCGATCCTGGGCGGCGCGGTCGCGGCGATCATCGTGTACGCGGGCGTGGCGAACATCGAGGCGTTCGGCCAGAAGCTCTCCCCCGGCCAGGGCGGCGTGCTCGGCGCGCTGGGCGCGGCGGTCCTCGCCACGTACGTCGAGAAGTGGTGCAGGAAGTGGGTGCCGGAGGCGGTGGACGTCCTGGTGACCCCCACCCTGACCGTCCTCGTCTCGGGCCTCGTCACGATCTTCGGTCTGATGTTCCTCGCGGGCGAGGTGTCGACCGGCATCGGCACGGCGGCGAACTGGCTCCTGGACAACACGGGCGCGTTCGCGGGCCTGGTCCTGGGCGGCCTCTTCCTCCCCCTGGTCATGCTGGGCCTGCACCAGGCCCTGATCCCCATCCACACCACGCTCATCGAGCAGCAGGGCTTCACCGTCCTGCTGCCCATCCTGGCGATGGCGGGCGCGGGCCAGGTCGGCTGCGCGATCGCCGTCTACAAGCGCCTCAAGCACAACAAGTCGATCCGTACGACGATCAAGTCCGCGCTTCCCGCAGGCTTCCTCGGCGTGGGCGAACCGCTCATCTACGGCGTCTCCCTCCCCCTCGGCCGCCCGTTCGTCACGGCGTGCGTGGGCGGTGCCGCGGGCGGCGCGTTCATCGGCTTCTTCTCGATGATCGGCGACAAGGTCGGCTCCACGGCCATCGGCCCGTCCGGCTGGGCGCTCTTCCCGCTCCTCGACGGCAACAAGGGCCTCGGCCTGACGGTCGCCGTCTACGGCGGCGGCCTGCTCGTCGGCTACCTGGTCGGCTTCTTCGCCACGTACTTCTTCGGCTTCAGCAAGCAGATGCTGGTCGAGCTGAACGCGGCGGACGCGGCTGACGCGGACGCGGCGGCGGACACGGACACCGCAGCCACGGCCACCCGCCCCACGGCCCCGGAGGCGGAACCGGCACGGGCGTAACGCCCGCTCCCCCGGCGCCCTCTGCTCCCGTTGTTCCCGCATCCCTGATGCGGGAACATCTGGGGATGCCCACTCTCCATGAGGCCGCGGGGGAAGAGAAGAACGGGCCGGAGGCCGTGTTCAGCATGAACACGGACGTCCTCCCGGCGCGGGACCGGTTCAACTGGTGGGTCGACATGGTGGGCAATGAAGTCGTGCCCGTCTCCGTGCGCAGCCCGCACGTGCTCACGTTCAACGGCCGGGCGGACTTCGTCGAACTGCCCGAGAGCCAGGTGCAGGCGTTCTCCTTCTCCCCGATGACGGCCCGCCGTTCACCGCTCCAGATCCGCCGCTCCGATCCCGAGGCGTGCTTCCTGATCCTGGCGCGCGGCGGCCCGATCCGGCTGGAACAGGGCCGCAACATCGCCTGCCTCGCAGCGGGCGACATGAGCCTGTACTCCACCTCGCACCCTCTGATGTGCGACTTCCTCGAGTACGGCCGACAGACCCGGCTCACACTCATGCGGCTGCCGCGCTCCGTGCTCCCCATGGCGGACGACGGGGTGCACCGCCTGCTGGCCGCGTCCCTGTCCGCCCGGACCGGCGCGGCACGACTGCTCGCCCCCTACCTGAACGGACTCCCCGAGGCCGCACGCAGCTGCGGCCCGCGCGAGCTGGACCGGATCGGGCGCATCGGCCTCGACCTGGTGTCCACCGTGCTCGCGGCCCAGCTCGGCGTCCCGGACGCGCTGCCCGCCGAGACCCGCAAGGCGGTCCTGCTCGCCCGGATCGACGCGTTCATCGATCACCACCTGGGCGACCCCGAGTTACGCCCGGCGGCCGTCGCCGCCGCCCACCACATCTCCCTGCGCACCCTGCACGCCCTGTTCCACGACCGGCCGGAGACCGTGGCCGCCTCCATCCGGCGCCGCCGCGTCGAACGCTGCCACGCCGAGCTCTCCGACCCCGCGCTGCGGCACCGCACGGTCGCCGAGATCGCCGTGCGCTGGGGCTTTCGCCATCCGGCCGACTTCAGCCGGCTGTTCCGTACGGTCCACGGCGTTCCCCCCAGCGCGGTGCGCCCGCGTGCGCGGGATGCGAAGGATGCGTGCGCTGATTGCTGAAGACCCGGTGGCCCCGGGCGGGCCACAGTGGGTCAGCAGGGGGGAGTCGCGCGAGAGGACCCGGCACGCACTGCCGAGGTCCTCTCGCGCCGCTGCGCCCTCCCGGCCGCGCGGCGCCGACCCACCTGGCAGCGCGAGAGTCCGCTCACGGCAGTCGGCCCTCCCGGTTGACCTGCCGCACCCGCGCCCGCAGCACGTCCGCGGTCGGCGCCTCCCCCACCTCCCCCGGCGGGCAGTCCCACTCCCGTCCGCCGCCCAGCGGTCTGAGCTGCACGAGTCCGCCCTCGCAGCCCATCACCCGCCCCACGCTCCCGTCCCGGTAGTCGACGGCGTACGTCCCCGTCTCGGGCACCCGCGGATCCTCCTCCTTCACCGCTCCCCCTCCAGCACCGCGGCGAGCCGCAACGCCGTGTCGAGGTTGCAGCGCCCCAGCTCCACGAGCGGCAGCCCCTCGCCGGACACGCTCAGCGGGTCGACCCGCAGCGACGGCAACGTGACCCCGGCCCCTGCGAGGCCCGCCTTCAACTGCCGTACGGCCTCCTCGGCCGCCCGCACCCTTTCCTCCGCCGTCAGCGCCATGACCACTACCTTCCACACCGAGTGTTGCTGTTTCCTCACCCAGCGTGTCCGCTCCCGCATAGCCTTAAAAGCCCCGGCGACCCAACACCCCTCCGTGTCCGGGCGCCGCGTGTCACGGAGGAGCCGCCCATGACCCGCCCCAAAGACCTCGACCCGTCATCGAACCCCCGGGCCCTGCTGGGCTGCGAACTCCGCCATGCGCGCGAACGGGCGGGCCTCAGCCAGGAGGCGCTGGGCGCGCCGCTCTTCGTGAGCGGTTCGTTCATCGGACAGCTGGAGTCGGGTACGCGGCGGATGCACATGGAGTACGCGGTGTACTTCGACGAGAAGCTCGGCACGGAGGGCTTCTTTACGCGCAATTGCGGGGCCCTCGCAAAGTCCAAGTACCCCGACCATTTCGCCGAGGCAGCGGAGGCAGAGGTGTCCGCAACGGCGATCAAGCACTACTTGCCCCTGCTGATCCCGGGCCTGCTCCAGACACCGGCGTACTCCGCCGATCTGTTCCGGACCTACCGTCCGATGGCCACGGACGACGAGATCAACGAACTGGTGGCGACCCGCATGGATCGCGCCCGCCTCATCGACCACCCGACAACCCCGCTGTTGTGGGTGGTACTGGACGAGGCCGCACTCCGGCGCCCGGTCGGTGGCCCGGCAGCCATGGCAGAGGCCCTGCGCCACGTTGCCGACCTGGCACGCCGACGCAGAGTCATCCTGCAGGTGTTGCCGTTCAGCGCCGGATCACATGCAGGGATGGGCGGTTCCCTCAAGATCATGGAGTTCGCCGACGCGCCGCCCCTCTGCTTCCTCGAAGGGCTGGACACAGGACGGCTGATCGACGACCCGGCGACGGTTGCCCGCCACAACATGACGTTCAGCCTCCTCCAGGCGTTGGGTCACACCCCCCAACACTCCCTGGCCGTAGTCGAGTCGATGGCGCACGATTACGCCCATGAGGAACAACCCTGAGTACGTCGTGAGCGCTACCGCTTGGCGCAAGTCCACCCACAGCGCCGGAGATGGCGGCGACTGCCTCGAAGTATCCGACGGAGAAACGGACACCGTCCCCGTCCGCGACTCCAAGAACCCCACCGGCCCCCACCTCACGTTCCGCGCCGCGAGCTGGGCCGCGTTCGTGGCGGGCCTCAAGCACGGCTGACCGCTGAACGCCGCCGGAGGCTTCGGTGGGCCTGCGTCTTTGATGGTCACCGGGGCCGCCCGGGGTTTTGCGGAGTGTGGCGGTTCCGGGCCGGCAGTAAAGGGCGCGACTTTGTCGCGTCGGCTGCGCCGATTCCGCTGCGCTCCACCCTTGACTCCCGTCCCTCCACCGCACGTTGACCTTGACCCGG
>NZ_LIPN01000006.1 GCF_001418325.1 Streptomyces atriruber
CTCCGAGGCCGACCCCCGTCGCACACCGGGACACCGCGTCCGACCCCGCCGAACGGTCGCCGGTCGGCCCCGTGCTCCCCAACCTCCGCGTCCTCCCGCTCGGCGGCGGCCTGGTCCTCATCGGTCTCGGGCTCGGCTTCCTGGGACTGCGACTCAGGCGCGGCTGAGCTGCGGCTGAAGCGTGGCCGAAGCACGGCCGAAGCACGGCTGAGGGTGGATCAGCCGCGTATGGGGGCACCACCGATGTGAAAAGTACGGGTGCGAGAGAATGGCGGCATGGAGATGCCGAGGAACGAACGGTCGCCGGAGAGCCCCCAGGTCCTGGTCGTGGGCCAGGACGGAATGGCTCTCGGTGGCGGCGGAGACGACGAATCCCGCGAGGTCCCGGTGACGGAGATGGTCGAACAGCCGGCCAAGGTGATGCGCATCGGCAGCATGATCAAGCAGCTGCTGGAGGAAGTGCGCGCGGCTCCTCTCGACGAGGCGAGCCGGGTCCGTCTCAAGGAGATCCACGCCAGCTCGGTCAAGGAACTGGAGGACGGCCTCGCCCCCGAGCTGGTCGAGGAGCTGGAGCGGCTCTCCCTGCCCTTCACGGAGGAGGCGACGCCGAGCGACGCGGAGCTGCGGATCGCGCAGGCCCAGCTGGTCGGCTGGCTGGAGGGCCTCTTCCACGGGATCCAGACGACGCTGTTCGCTCAGCAGATGGCCGCGCGGGCCCAGCTGGAGCAGATGCGCCGGGCACTGCCGCCCGGCGTGGGCGGCGGCGAGGAGGAGGACGAGGGCGGCGGCATCGCGGGCCGCACGGGAGGCCCTTACCTGTAACCCTCCGAGAACCCTGCGGTACGCAGAGGGGCTCGGTACGCATTTCGCGTACCGAGCCCCTCCGCGTATCCGTGAGAAGAGCGGCGAAGGCGAAGGCTAAGCCGGGTTGCCCGACGAGACGTCGAACTGGAGCTCAAGACCCTTCGGGTCGACCTCCGTGCCCTCCTTCGGGGTCTGCCGCATGACCGTGTCCTCGCCGTACGCGTTCTCGTCGACCTTGCGCTTGTCGAAGCTCCAGCCGGCCGACTGCAGGCAGGAAAGGACCGACTTCCAGTCCTTGAAGGTGAAGTCGGGGACCTTGATCTTTTCCTCGTCGTTGTACCCCACCTCGGGGTCCGTGCACTTCTCGGTCTCCATCGTCATGGAGCGGTTGGGGCCCTTGTGGCCCGCCACCGGCTGCTTCGACTTGTCGCCGGTGGCTTCCTTGTCGCCGTCGCCGCCGTTGAGCGACAGGGCGGTGATCAGGCCGCCGATGGCGAGGAGCGCGACGACGATCGAGCCGACGATCACCGGCATGTTCCGCTTGCCGCCGCCGGAGCCGCCGGAGCCGCCCGAGCCACCGGAGGAGGCCGGGGCCGTCGCCGTGGCGGGCTGCGGCGCGAGGTTGTACGGCGGCGGGGTGTGCGCGCCCTGCTGCGGGGCGTACGCGTTGACGGGCGGCGGGGTCTGGTAGCCGCCCTGCTGCGGGTAGCCGTAGCCCGGCGTGGGGGCCGGGGTGGCGGGGCCGTAGGAACCCGGCTGGTACGGGGTCTGGACGGCGCCGCTCTGCGGCATCGACGTGTCGACCGGCGGGAAGACCGCGGAGCCGACGCCCGCGCCGCTCGCGGTCTGCGCGCCCGGCACGATGCTGGGGGCCGCCGCCTGGAAGGACTGGGCGACGCGCAGGCACTCGTCGCGCATGGCCTCGGCGGTCGGGAAGCGCTCGTTCGGGTTCTTCTTCAGCGCCCGCGCGACGATCGCGTCGACCGCCGGCGGCAGGGAACGGTTGATCGAGGAGGGAGCGACCGGCTCCTCCTGCACGTGCGCGTACGCGATGGCCAGCGGCGAGTCCGCCTCGAAGGGCAGCCGCCCGGTGGTCAGCTGGAACAGCATGATGCCGACCGAGTACAGGTCGGAGCGGGCGTCGACGCCGCGGCCCAGGGCCTGCTCAGGGGAGAGGTACTGCGGGGTGCCGACGACCATGCCGGTCTGGGTCATGGAGGTGACGCCGGACTGCATGGCGCGGGCGATGCCGAAGTCCATGACCTTCACGACGTTGCGCTTGGTCATCATCACGTTGCCGGGCTTGATGTCGCGGTGGACCAGGCCCATCTCGTGGCTGATCTCCAGGGCCGCGAGGACATCGGCGGTGATCTTCAGCGCCTGGTCGGTCGGCATCGCGCCGTACTGGGTGACGGACGCGTCGAGCACGGAGCCGAGCGGCTTGCCCTCGACGTACTCCATGACGATGTACGGCATCGTCGCGCCGTCCAGGTCGTCCTCGCCGGTGTCGAAGACCGACACGATGTTCGTGTGCGTGAGCTTCGCCACCGACTGGGCCTCGCGGCGGAAGCGCTCGCGGAAGGACTGCTCGCGGCCGAGTTCGGTGTGCAGTGTCTTGATTGCGACGTGACGGTCGAGCACGGTGTCGTAGGCGAGGTGCACCGACGCCATGCCGCCCTCGCCCAGCAGATCACGCAGTTGGTAGCGGCCACCGGCCAGCGAACGCCCCGCATACCGCCCCTGTGCGCCGTCCTGGCTGCTCATCTCGTGCGTCCCCCATTGGCGCGGTTGCCGGACGGCTCCGCGGCTGGTGATCGATTACCGCTATTCCAGGCCAAGTCTGCCCCAGGACGATGACGCGTCAAGCTCGGTGCCCGTTCCGTGACCGTACGCGCAAGAAGCGTCTCGGAAGCGTTACAAGTTTGCGCACGGGACCCCCGGGCCGCTTTGATGTCCGGTCCACGCCGGACCGGCGGGGCCCGCGAAGGCTGTAGCGTGGCCGACTGAGTACCCCGTATCGCGACGTACTCGGCACCAAGTACCACGACCAGAAACGACGGCGAGGACTGATGGCACAGACGCAGCGCGCTCAGGGCCCGTCCGACCCCGAGGCGACTGGCGGCGGTATGTCAGACGCGCCTGAATTGTGGGGCAACGGCGGGCTCGTCGGTGACGGCCGGTATCGGCTGACCCACAGACTCGGCCGGGGCGGCATGGCCGAGGTGTTCGCGGCCGAGGACGTACGTCTCGGCCGCACGGTCGCGGTCAAGCTGCTCCGCTCCGACCTCGCCGAGGACCCGGTCTCCAAGGCGCGTTTCACGCGCGAGGCGCAGTCCGTCGCGGGGCTCAACCATCACGCTGTGGTCGCGGTGTACGACTCCGGTGAAGACGTCGTCGGGCCGAACGTCGTCCCGTACATCGTCATGGAGATCGTCGAGGGCCGGACGATCCGCGATCTGCTGATCAACGCGGAAGCGCCGGGTCCGGAGCAGGCGCTCATCATCGTGTCGGGCGTCCTGGAGGCCCTGGCCTATTCGCACCAGCACGGCATCGTGCACCGCGACATCAAGCCCGCGAACGTGATCATCACCAACGCCGGCGCGGTGAAGGTGATGGACTTCGGCATCGCGCGTGCCCTGCACGGCGCGCAGTCGACGATGACGCAGACCGGCATGGTCATGGGCACGCCCCAGTACCTGTCGCCCGAGCAGGCGCTCGGCAAGGCCGTCGACCACCGCTCCGACCTGTACGCGACCGGCTGTCTGCTCTACGAACTGCTCGCGCTGCGGCCCCCGTTCACCGGTGAGACGCCGCTCTCCGTGGTCTACCAGCACGTCCAGGACCAGGCCGTGCCGCCGTCCGAGGTCTCGGACGCGGCGCCGCCGGAGCTGGACGGGCTCGTCATGCGCTCCCTCGCCAAGGACCCGGACGACCGGTTCCAGACCGCCGAGGAGATGCGCGGCCTCGTCCAGTACGGGCTGCAGATGCTCAACGAGCAGGGCAGCCACACGGGGACCTGGAACACCGGGCCCGTGGCGATGCACGAGGGCGGCAACACCCCGGCCATGGGCGTCGCGGGCACCACGGCGATGGCGCACCCGGACTCCGGCACCGCGCAGATCCCGGGCCCCATGCTGCGTCCGCCGGGCGGTGACGACGGCGGCTTCGACGGCGGGCACCACGGCGGCAAGAGCGGCCGCGGCAAGATGTGGATCTTCGCCGTGCTCGCGATCATCGCCATCGCCGTGGGGGTGGCGTTCGCGCTCACCGCGAGCGACAAGAAGGACGACAAGGACCGGCCGAAGACGCCCGCGACGAAGCAGTCGCAGTCGAAGGAGCCGAGCAAGAGCGCGGACGAGGAGACGTCGGACGAGACGTCGGACCCGGACACCGGCACCGGCGGCGAGACGGACTACACCGAGCCGACGAACCAGCCGACCAACCCGACGGGACCGACGACGCGTCCCACGACGCCCACCGGGAATCCCTCCACGCCGACGCAGGACCCGAGCACGAACGAGCCGACCAACGAGCCCACGAACGAGCCGACCAACGAACCGACGGAGCCGACGGAGCCGACGGACGGCGAGGGCGGGGACCCGGCGGGCGCCGGGGGCGACGAAGGGCCCTGAGCCGCCCGCCCGCTCGGAGGTGGCTCGGCCGGTCAGAGGGTCTTCAGAGAATGTGCTGCAGCTGGCGGTCATGACCGGTGTGCAGCGTGTGGACCGTCGTGAACTGCGGCTCTATCCGCAGGTAGACCGGGTCGAAGAGCTCGCCGTCCACGTAGTGCGGGGTGGGCCCGAAGAGTTCGAGCTCGGCATTGGTCGGCTCGACGCGGTCGCAGACACCGACGAACTGGACGGTCCACTGGCCGTCCTTCGCGCTCGCCACATTGAGGTTGTCCGCGCCGTACGCGACGACGCTGCCGACGCAGGCCTGGTGGTAGCCGTACCCCTTGTGCATGCGCAGCAGGACCTTGCCGTCCACGACGATGTGCCGGGCCGCCGCGAGGAAGGGCAGCGCGCGCATGCTGGTCGCCACGCGGCCGTAGTCGGTGCGGCGGAGCAGTTCGAAGGCGAGCTGTTCGTCGGTGGGCATGCTCCCACCTTGGTTCATGGACAGGGTGTCGGAAAAGGGGATCCCGCCCCCACAAACCGAGGACGTAAGTCCCTCAACCGCCGACGGCCCCGCGCCGTCGGTGTCAGTGCTGCCGCTCCGCCTGCATGCGCGCCACGTACGCCGCGGCCTGGGAGCGGCGCTCCATGCCCAGCTTGGACAGCAGGCTGGAGACGTAGTTCTTGATCGTCTTCTCGGCGAGGTGCAGCCGCTCGCCGATCACGCGGTTGGTCAGGCCCTCGCCGATCAGGTCGAGGATCTTCCGCTCCTGCTCGGTGAGGTTGGCCAGGCGCTCGTCGCCCTTGGCGTTGTTGCCGTCGCGCAGCCGCTCCAGGACCCGGGCCGTGGCCACGGGGTCGAGCAGGGACTTGCCTGCGGCCACGTCCCGCACTGCGGTAAGGAGCTCATTGCCGCGGATGGCCTTGAGGACATAACCGGAGGCACCGGCCATGATCGCGTCGAAAAGGGCCTCGTCGTCGGCGAACGAGGTGAGCATCAGGCATTTGATGTCCTCGTTCTGCGAACGGATCTCGCGGCACACCTCGACACCGCTGCCGTCCGGCAGGCGCACGTCGAGCACCGCCACGTCGGGCCGCGTCGCAGGGATCCTGACCAGGGCGTCCGCCGCGGTGCCGGCCTCGCCGACCACCTCGATGTCGGACTCCACGGACAGCAGCTCATGGACTCCACGCCGGACCACTTCATGGTCGTCGAGGAGAAAAACCGTAATTTTTCCGTCTTCGCGCACGGAGCCAGTCTCACACACGATCTCTTTTAGTGCCCGTGCGGAACCCTTCCCGTCCCCGGGGTGGCCGGGATAACGTGCCGGTGTTCCGGCCCCCTGCCAGGCTGTGATCAGTGCTGTGACCAGGAAGTGTTCCCGGTTCTCTCGATTCACTCGGAAATCCGAGCAGTCGACTGACTGGCAATTTACTTGGAAATCCAAGCAAATTCGCAGGTCAGATGGGGTTTCACAGAAATGGGAAGCACTGGGTAACGTGCTTTGTGCAGGGCGCTCGCCGGGGCACCTGTCACGCCTGTTCCCGGCTGAGACGCACCCACCCCGTGCGCGGGCACGGACCAGGCGAGCCGTACTGGTTTTCCCGGTAATCCCGGGGGCCGGACCGACGGAGGAGCACACGTGACCGTGGAGAGCACCGCCGCGCGCAAACCGCGCCGCAGCAGTACCGGCGGCGGCAAGCGCGCAAGCGCCAAGAAGCCCGCGCCGCAGAAAAGCAACGAGCCCGAGCTCATTCAGCTGCTGACGCCCGAGGGCAAGCGGGTCAAGGACGCGAAGAACGCGGTGTACGACGCGTACGTCGCCGACATCACGGCGGAGGAGCTGCGCGGCCTGTACCGCGACATGGTCCTCACCCGCCGCTTCGACGCCGAGGCCACCGCCCTGCAGCGCCAGGGCGAGCTGGGCCTGTGGGCTTCGCTGCTCGGCCAGGAGGCCGCTCAGATCGGCTCGGGCCGGGCCACCCGCGACGACGACTACGTCTTCCCCACCTACCGCGAGCACGGCGTCGCCTGGTGCCGCGGGGTGGACCCCACGAACCTGCTCGGCATGTTCCGCGGCGTGAACAACGGCGGCTGGGACCCGAACAGCAACAACTTCCACCTGTACACGATCGTCATCGGCTCGCAGACCCTGCACGCCACCGGCTACGCGATGGGCGTGACCAAGGACGGCGCGGACTCGGCCGTGATCGCGTACTTCGGGGACGGCGCCTCCAGCCAGGGCGACGTGGCCGAATCGTTCACCTTCTCCGCGGTCTACAACGCCCCGGTCGTGTTCTTCTGCCAGAACAACCAGTGGGCGATCTCCGAGCCCACCGAGAAGCAGACCCGCGTGCCGCTCTACCAGCGCGCGCAGGGCTTCGGCTTCCCGGGCGTCCGGGTCGACGGCAACGACGTGCTCGCCGTGCTCGCCGTCACCAAGTGGGCCCTGGAGAGGGCGCGTTCGGGCGAGGGCCCCGCGCTCATCGAGGCGTTCACCTACCGCATGGGCGCGCACACCACCTCCGACGACCCGACCAAGTACCGCAACGACGACGAGCGGGCGGCCTGGGAGGTCAAGGACCCGATCCTGCGGCTGCGGACGTACCTGGAGTCCGAAGGCCACGCGGATGAGGGATTTTTCGCGGAACTCGACGACGAGAGCGAAGCGTTGGGCAAGCGAGTGCGAGAGGTGGTGCGGGCGATGCCGGATCCGGATCTGATGGCGATCTTCGAGAACGTCTACGCCGACGGTCACGCCCTCGTGGACGAGGAGCGCGCCCAGTTCGCCGCCTACCAGGCCTCGTTCGCGGACGGGGAGGTCAAGTAACCATGGCTGTCCAGAAACTTCCCATCGCCAAGGCGATCAACGAATCGCTGCGCACCGCGCTGGAGAACGACCCCAAGGTCCTCATCATGGGTGAGGACGTCGGCAAGCTCGGCGGCGTCTTCCGGGTGACCGACGGACTGCAGAAGGACTTCGGCGAGGACCGGGTCATCGACACCCCGCTCGCCGAGTCGGGCATCGTCGGCACGGCCATCGGTCTCGCCCTGCGGGGGTACCGCCCCGTGGTGGAGATCCAGTTCGACGGCTTCGTCTTCCCCGCGTACGACCAGATCGTCACGCAGCTCGCGAAGATGCACGCCCGCGCGCTCGGCAAGATCAAGATGCCGGTCGTCATCCGCATTCCGTACGGCGGCGGCATCGGCGCGGTCGAGCACCACAGCGAGTCGCCCGAGACGCTGTTCGCGCACGTCGCGGGCCTCAAGGTGGTCTCCCCGTCGAACTCGGCGGATGCCTACTGGATGATGCAGCAGGCCATCCAGAGCGACGACCCGGTGATCTTCTTCGAGCCGAAGCGGCGTTACTGGGACAAGGGCGAGGTCGACAAGGAGGCCATCCCCGGCCCCCTGCACAAGGCCGTCGTCGCCCGCGAGGGCACCGACCTCACCCTCGCCGCGTACGGCCCGATGGTGAAGGTCTGTCTGGAGGCGGCCGCGGCCGCC
>NZ_LIPN01000060.1 GCF_001418325.1 Streptomyces atriruber
CCGCTCCCCCGCGCCACCGCCCCGCACCGTCTCCGCCTGGCTCCCGTACTGGGACCAGGAAGCCGCGTACAAGAACGCCCTGCGCCACGCCGACCAGCTGCACACCGTCAGCCCGTTCTGGTACCGGACGCGGTCGGCCGGGCGTGTCGACCCGCACACCGGCGCGGGGGAGCGGCGGATCGTCGACGGGCTGCACCGGGCGGGCATCAAGGTCGTGCCGACCGTCATGGAGACCCTGCCGCGCGGCGAGCTCGCCGCCGTGGTGACCGACCCCGGCCGCCGCGCCACACACATCGAGGCCCTGCTCCGCACCGCCCGCAGCCGCGCCTACGACGGCCTCGACCTCGACTACGAAACGATCGCGCCGACCGGCGACGCCGCCTACGAGAAGGTCCGGGACGGCTACGCCACGCTGGTCACCGACCTCTGCCGTCGGCTCCACGCCCTGCGCAAGCAATGCGTCGTCACCGTCTCCCCGAAGACTGCGGGCACCGGACGCGTCTGGGACTACGAGCGGCTCGGCGCGGCCGTCGACCGGCTGCGCGTCATGGCCTACAACCTGCACTGGGCCGAGGGCACGCCCGGCCCGCTCTCCACCCCGGCCTGGTACGACGAGATCCTGCGCCGCGCCACCGCCGAAGTGCCCAGGCACAAGCTGGAGACGGGACTGCCCGCCTACGGCTGGGACTGGGCCGTCGGCAAGCGCGAAAGGGCCCGGCACGTGACCTCGCGGGAGGCCGAGGCGCTGCGCCGCAAGGTCGGCGCCCCCTACCGCATCGACCCCCGCTCCAGCACGCCCCACTTCACGTACAAGGACGGGCGGACGAGCCGGACCGTCTGGTACCAGGACGCCCGCGGAACCGCCGCGCACCTGCCCGTGCTGCGGCGGCACGGGGTGCGCAACACCGTGCTGTGGGCGCTCGGTTTCGAGGACCCCGGTCTGTGGCGGGAGTTGGCACGCTCATGAGCGAGCCGCAATCGTGCGCCCGCCATCGCCGCGAGCCCCCCCCGCGATCACGAGACCGCCACGTCCGGCAGGGACGTCGGCCACCGCTCGTACCACCGCTGGTCCGCCTCCAACTGCGCCGCCAGGGACACCAGGAGCGGCTCGCTTCCCGCGGGCCCGAGCAACTGCGCGCCGACGGGCAGCCCACCCGGTGTGCGCCCCGCGGGCACGTTGACGCCCGGCCAGCCGAGGACGTTCCAGGGCCACGCGTAGGGGCAGGCGGCGATCATCGCCCGGTCGGTCCGCCAGCCGCTCATCGCGGCGAGCGTGCCGACGCGCGGCGGCGGTGCGGCCGTCGTCGGGGCGATCACCACGTCGTACGTCGAGAAGACCGCCCCGACCCTGCGGTGCAGCGCGGCCTCCGCGCGGCGCGCCAGCCGCAGCGGCGCGCCGCCCAACAGCCGCCCCATGCGCGCCGCTTCCCGCGTCCGCCGGTCCAGGAGCGAGAAGTCGGGCACCTGCCGGGTCCACTCGGCGATACCGGCCGTCGCGCGCGGCACGAACGCAAGGCCGATCTGGCCGTAGCGCGGGTCGGCCTCCTCGACGTCGTGGCCGAGCGCGGCGAGCCGGTCGGCGAGCGCCACCACCCGGTCCCGCACCACGGGATGCAGCTGCTTGGGCGTCGCCGTGAACGGCATCCGCAAGGACAGGGCGATGCGCAGCCGCCCGGGATCACGGGTCGCGGCCCGCGCCGCCCGCACGGGTACCGGCCGGTGCAGGTCACCCTCGTGGCCGCCGCTCGCCGCGTCGAGGAGCAGCGCCGCGTCCGCGACCGTCCTCGCGAGCGGGCCGTTGACGGTGATGCCTTGGAAGGCCTCGGGCCACGGCCACGTCGATATCCGCCCGCGCTGCGGCTTGATCCCGACGAGATGGGTCCAGGCGGCGGGGATCCGCACCGAGCCCGCGCCGTCCGACCCCAGCGCCGCGGGGACGAGACCCGCCGCGACTGCGGCCGCCGAACCGCCCGACGACCCGCCGGGCGTGTGCCCCGGGTTCCACGGGTTGCGGGTGTCGCCGAAGCCCGGCCCCTCCGTGAACGGCCACTGCCCCAGCTCGCACGTGTTGGTCTTGCCGACGATCACGGCCCCGGCCGCCCGGAGCCGACGGACGGCCTCGGAGTCCGCCGTCTTCGGCGGGAAGTCGCCCCGGCACCCGAACGCGGTCGGCTCACCCGCCACGTCCATGTCGTCCTTCACCGCGAGCGGCACCCCGAGCAGCGGCCGCCCGGAGCCGGCCGCGCCCGCCGCGAGCTCCCGGTCGGCGGCGTCCGCCTCGGCGAGCGCGGCCTCGGCCCGCACCAGCTTGAAGGCGTTGAGCACGGGCTGTGCGGCCTCGATCCTGGCCAGCGTCCGCTCGGTCAGCGCACGCGAGGTCACCTCTCCCTCGGCGAGCGCGCGGGCGGTGCGCGCCAGGCCTTCGGCACGGTCGGCAGTCATGTGGGGGACACCTTCGCTCGACGACGGGTGTCCGAACGTTAACCGGCGAGTAGCTCGGCACGGAACGGCACCAACGCCGAACGACGGCAGGGAAGTTCACGCCACGGGCACGGCCCGGCTCCACCGCCCGCCTCCGGCCCCTCCGCCGCCGTCTGCAAAGATGCCCCTGTCATGGTGCAGATACCGAAGCAGCAGCCCACGCAGCGCTCCGTGCCGACGAGCGCCGACGTCGCCCGCCTGGCGGGGGTCTCCCGCGCGACCGTCTCGTACGTCCTCAACAACACCAGCGCCGTCCGGATCAGCGAACCCACCCGCCGCCGCGTCCACGAAGCGGCCAGGGAGCTCGGCTACGTCCCGCACGCAGCCGCCCGCAGCCTCCGCGCCGGGCACAGCCGCATGGTCCTCATGCCCACGTCGGAGATCCCGATGGGCCCGCTCTTCAGCCGGTTCTTCAACGAACTGCAGTGGGCACTCAGCAGCTTCGACTACACCGTCGTCCAGTACGCCAGCCTCGGCCTGACCGGCGAGGACGCGGCCCGCGCCTGGGCCGAACTGCGCCCCGTGGCGGTCCTGGCGCCCGACGCGTCCGCGCTCAACCCGCGCGGGGTGACGGTCCTGAAGCGGTCCGGCGCCAAAGCCGTCTTCACGCTCGGACCGCACCGCGTCGAGGGTGCGCACGCCCTGCTCATGGACGGCCGCAGGGTCGGCGAGGCCGCGGCCCTGCACTTCCTCGCCCGCGGCCGACGCGCCATCGGCGTCGTCGTGCCCGAGGAGGGCGGCCTTGAGCACTTCTCGCAGCCACGCCTCGAAGGGGTCCACCAAGCGGTGGAGAGGGCGCGGACCACCGGCGCGTCGGTCACCGAGCTGCCCCTCGCCTACGACGAGGAATCCGCCGCCCGGCTCGCCGCACGCTGCCGCGCCGAGGGCATCGACGCCGTCTTCGCCTACAACGACGAGTACGCGATGCTCCTGATGCGCGCCCTGCAGGACGAGGGCATCGACGTCCCCGGGGACACCGCCGTGATCGGCTCGGACGACCTGATGCTGGGCAGGCTGCTGCGCCCCCGCCTCAGCACCGTCCGCATCGAGCTGCCGTCCGGCCGCGGCCTCGCCGAGCTGGTCGACCGCGTGGTCCGGGACCCGGGCGCGGAACCCGAGGTGCACGACGTGCTCGGTGCGGACGTCGTGCACCGCGAGTCCAGCTAGGGTCCGTCTCCTACTGCCCCTGCTGCTTGGCCTGCTCCTCGGCGACCTGCCGACGGACCTCGTCCATGTCCAGGTTCCTGGCCTGACCGATGACGTCCGTGAGCGCGGCCTCGGGCAGCGCACCCGGCTGGGAGAACACCGCCACCTGGTCGCGGACGATCATCAGCGTCGGGATGGACTGGATGTTGAAGGCCTGGGCCAGCTCGGGCTGGGCCTCCGTGTCGACCTTGGCGAACACCAGGTCGGGGTTGGCCTCGGCCGCCTTCTCGTAGACGGGGGCGAACTGCTTGCAGGGCCCGCACCACTCCGCCCAGAAGTCGATCAGGACGAATCCGTTGTCCGTGACCGTCTGGTCGAAGTTCTCCTTGGTGAGCTCCACGGTGGCGCTGCTCATGGTGTGTCCCTACTTCCATGTATGGGGCGTGGCCGCTGTGCACAACGGCCGATCGTGCGGACGTATTCCGCCTGGTCGCACGCGCGGACGGGCCGCGCGTGCAGCGGCGTGTCTCGCGCGCGTACCCGTGTGGCCACGGCGCACACCTACCGACACACTGTCCTCATGACGGATGCCATCACGTACGACGTTGTAGTCATCGGAGCGGGCCCCGTGGGGGAGAACGTGGCGGACCGCGCCCGCGCCGCGGGACTGAGTGCCGCGATCGTGGAGAGCGAGCTCGTCGGGGGCGAGTGCTCCTACTGGGCCTGCATGCCCAGCAAGGCCCTCCTGCGCCCCGTCATCGCCCGCGCCGACGCCCGCCACGTCCCGGGCCTGCGCGACTCCGTGCAGGGCCCACTGGACGTCTCCGCGGTCCTCGCGCACCGCGACGACTACACCTCGCACTGGAAGGACGACGGCCAGGTCGGCTGGCTGGAGGGGGTCGGCGTCGACCTGTACCGGGGCCACGGCCGCATCGCGGGCCCCCGCGAGGTCACGGTCACCGGCACGGACGGCACCGGGCACACGCTCCGCGCCCGCCACGCGGTCGCCGTCTGCACCGGCACCCGCGCGGCCCTGCCCGACCTGCCGGGCCTCGCCGACGTCAAGCCGTGGACCAGCCGCGAGGCCACCAGTGCCGACCACGCCCCCGGCCGCCTCCTCGTCGTGGGCGGCGGCGTCGTCGCCGTCGAGATGGCGACCGCCTGGCAGGCGCTGGGGTCGCAGGTCACGGTCCTCGTGCGCGGCGGGGGCCTGCTGCCCCGCATGGAGCCGTTCGCCGGGGAGCTGGTGCGGGAGGCGCTCACCGAGGCGGGCGCCGAGATCCGCTCGGGCGTCTCGGTCACCGCGGTGCGCCGCGAGAACGGCACCGTGACGGCGACCCTGGACGACGGCTCCACGCTGGAGGCCGACGAGATCCTCTTCGCCACCGGCCGCGCCCCGCGCACCGACGACATCGGCCTGGAGACCGTCGGCCTGCGGCCCGGCTCGTACCTCCAGGTCGACGACAGCCTCCGCGTCGAGGGCAGCGACTGGCTCTACGCGGTCGGCGACGCGAACCGCCGCGCGCTCCTCACCCATCAGGGCAAGTACCAGGCCCGCATCGCGGGCGCCGCCATCGCCGCCCGCGCCCAGGGCGTCCCGATCCTGGAGACCGACCGCTGGGGCGCCCACGCCGCCACCGCCGACCACGCCGCGGTCCCGCAGGTCGTCTTCACCGACCCCGAGGCCGCCTCCGCGGGCCTGACCCTCGCGGAGGCGGAAGCGGCGGGCCACCGCGTCCGCGCCGTCGACTACGACATGTCCGGAGTCGCCGGAGCGGGCCTCTACGCCGACGGCTACCGCGGCCGCGCCCGCATGATCGTGGACCTGGACCGCGAGATCCTCCTCGGCGTCACGTTCGTCGGCCCCGGAGTGGGCGAACTCATCCACTCGGCGACGATGGCGATCGCGGGCGAGATCCCCCTGAGCCGCCTGTGGCACGCGGTCCCCGCGTATCCGACGATCAGCGAGGTGTGGTTGCGGCTGCTGGAGACGTACAGGGGCTGACCGCGCCCGCGCACATCGAGCCGTCGCCCGGATCGCCAGTCGCACGGTCAGTCGAGGATCTCCACGTACCCGTCGATCCCGTGCACCCGGATCCGCTGGCCGTCCCGGATGCGGCGCGTGGCGCCGTCCACGCCCACGACGGCCGGGAGGCCGTACTCGCGGGCGATCACCGCGCCGTGGGTCATCAGGCCGCCCGCCTCCGTCACCAGCCCCGCGACCGCCACGAACAGGGGCGACCAGCTGGGGTCGGTGAAGGCGGTGACCAGGATGTCGCCCGCCTCCAGGTCGGCCTCCGCGATGTCGTGGATGACACGGGCCCTGCCCTCGACCGTCCCCGCGGAGACGGGCAGGCCCACCAGGGCGCCGTCCGGCACGCCGTCGCGGCGGTACGCCCCGGTGATGGCCTCGCCGTCCGAGGTGAGCACCCGGGGCGGGGTGAGCGCCTCGTAGGAACGGAAGTCGTCCTTGCGCCGCCGGATGAGCCCCTCGTCCACCTGCTGCGAGACCGCGACCTGGTGGACCTCCTGGAAGGTGAGGTAGTAGATGTCCTCCCGCTCGGCGAGCACGCCCGCCCGCACGAGGCGGTCGGCCTCCTTCAACAGCGCCTGCTTGTAGACGAAGTAGCGGCTGACGATGTTGTACTTCGGGTACTCCCGGTAGCCGACGAAGGTGCGGACCCGGTCGATCATCCGCTTGGTCTCGTCGGCCTTCCGCTCCCCGTCCGGCAGCAGCCGCAGGCGGGCCAGCACGTCCTGTTCCTTCTTGTACGCCTCCTGCCGCCCCTGCTCGAAGCGGCGCTCGGCGGCACCGGGCCCGAAGTTCCTGACGTTGTCGAGGATGACGGGCACGAGCGCGGCGGGCCGCTCGCTCCAGCGCGGCCTCGTGATGTCGATCTCGCCGACGCAGCGCATGCCGTAGTGGTCGAGGTACGACTCGATGGCGTCGCGCGCCGCCGTCCCGCCCGGCAGTCCCGCCATGCGCTCCAGGAAGCCGATGCCCTCGGCGTCCCCGACGTTCCGCAGGAACGCGACCACCTCCGGGTGCGGGCGGACGGCGTCGGCGACGTCCAGCAGCGCGAGGCCCATCTCCGACGTGATGTTGTCGGGGGCCGAGAGCGTCAGCGTGTCAGCCGCGTTCTTCTCGCCCAGCCACTCCTGCAGGTTGTCGTTGAGCCACCACGTGGCCTCCATCCCCGCCATGATCGCCTGCATGCTCAGCGGATCGCCCAGCACCCGCTTGTGCTCATCGAAGGCCTCCAGCAGGTACGCGAACAGCGCGGGCCCGGACTTCGACCGGATGTCGCGCCGCAGGGCGTCGAGGGACGTCCGGCTGCGTTCGATCAGTTCGGTGACGACGGCGGAATCGGTGGGAATGGGGGCGGGTGCGCCACCGGGCCGCGGGCCGCCGGAGCCTTCGTCCGGGAGCGAGGGGACGAAGTCGCCGCGGTCGAGGACGGTTTCCAGCGCGTCCCGGATCAGCGGATCCCCCTTCCCGATGAGATCCAGGAGACCGGCACGGCTCGCGGGCGAGCCCAGGCGCCGGATGACGTCGACGAACAGCCGTCCGCCCGCGTGGTGCATCGGCACCATGGCCGTCAGCTGCCACATGGAGAGCCCCAACGGCTTCATGGCGTCGGTCATCATCTGCTGGTGGCCGGTGGAGACGTACAGGTGGTTGTCCTGGTCGTCGGTCTCGGGCACGGGGAACAGCGTCGTGATCGGCCGGCTCTGCACGATCCGGAACCCGGCGTCGGCACCGTCGCCGTCACCGTCGTCCCCATCGACCAGGCACCATTCGATGTCCTGCGGCCGCCCGAAGTGCGCCTCGATCCGCCGCCCGAGCCGCACGAGCTCCACGACCTGCGCGTCGGTGAGCGCAGGCTTCTCCTGCTGCTCCGCGTCGACGGCCGCTTCCCGCGTTCCCCCGGCCGGCAGGGCGTACAGGGCGCGCTCCTTCGCGGCGATCGTCCGCTCGACGATCTCACCGTCGCGCACCCGGTGGACGTCCGGGTTCACCAGGCCGGAGACCAGGGCCTCACCGAGACCGAATCCGGCGTCCACGGTGGCGACCTTCCGGTTGCCCGAGACGGGGTCGGCGGTGAACAGGATGCCGGAGGCGTACGGGGTGACCATGCGCTGCACGACCACGGCCATGTGGACCGCGTGGTGGTCGATGCCGTTGCGCCGGCGGTAGGTCACGGCCCGCTCGGTGAACAGCGAGGCCCAACACCGGCTGATGTGCCGGAGGATCGCCTCGGGTCCGATGACGTTCAGGTAGGTGTCCTGCTGACCGGCGAAGGAGGCCGTCGGCAGGTCCTCGGCCGTCGCACTGGAACGGACGGCGTAGGCGCCCCGCTCGCCGAGGCGGGTGATCTCGGCGGTGATCACTGCCGCGAGATCCTGCGGGACCGCGACCGCCTCGATGATCCGGCGGATCTCCGCGCTGAGCGTGCGGATCCCCTCCCGGTCGTCCGGGTCCAGCCGCGCCAGCCGGTCGAGGTGGTCGTCGAGGCGGGCCTGCGCCATGATCCGCCGGAAGGCGTCCGTCGTCACGCAGAAGGCGTCCGGCACCCGGATGCCCTCGATGCGCGACAGCCCGCCCAGGTTCGCGCCTTTTCCGCCGACTACCGCGAGCCGCGTCTCGTCGATGTCCTGCAGACCCACCACGTACCGCTCGGTCACTGAGCAACTCCCCATGCGTTCTTTTTGCACCACACTCACCGGTTGTGGCCTCGGCCGAGGATTGTGCGTCACGACCGGGGCCTTGCCGCAAGGCCCCCACCGCGCTATAAGTTAAGAGTGGCAAGGAGAGCAATTCTCCTTGCCTTCGTTGTTTTGCGGCCCGATCCGCCCGACCGGCCGTCACTGGTACGTCACCGTGGCCGTGACCGCCGTCCCGCTGATCGTGCTGGGCGTGGTCATCGCGGTGCAGCGGCTCGACAGCGCGATCGACGCGGTGGACACCGGCCACCCGTTCGCCGACGGTGACACCGTGACCCTGCGGCTGGAGCCGGAGAGCGAAAAGGCGATCTGGATCAAGGACCGGGGCCCGTCCGCCACCCAGGACTGCAAGATCACCGGCTCGGGCGCCCCCGCTCTCACCGATCCGGGAATCGACGTGTTTCTCACCCGCGACGAGACCTGGAACCCGCTCCGCACCATCTAGGTGTCACGGGCGGGCGAGTACGAGATCACCTGCTCGTCCCAGGGCCCGTCGCGGTACGCCATCGGGCATCCCGAAGGTCACGTCACCTTTGCGGGCGGGGTGGTGCTGGCCGTGCTTCTCTCGATCCCGGGGATCGCCGTCGGCACGGCCATCGTTCTGGTCACTGCCGTTCGCCGCCACGGTCATCGCAAGCGGCTGCTCGCGGACCGGTCACGCTCCTACCACTTCTCGCACCAGTAGAGGGCGTTCATCGCGACGCGGGCGGGAGCCGCGCCGGTCCGGTCGTGTCCGGGCCGTTCGGGCACGTTCTGGTACCACTGCGGATAGACCCCGGTGGTTATCTCGTTGAGATTCTCGTGGGTCCAGCCGTCGGTGGCGTCGGTTTCGGGATACCAGACCCGATGGTCCGCCGACATCGCCAGGGCGGACCATTTGATCTTCCAGTCTGATTCCGCTCCGATGAGGGTCCAGTCGGTTCCCTGAGCGGACTGCGGGTTGTCGTTCGTCCAGTCGAGGAAGCCGGAGCCCGGCCTCATCTCACGGCACTGGGTGGTCGGCTCGAACGGGTCGCAGGCGTAGGCGAACGTGGTTCCGCCGTGCGGCCCGGCGACGCTGGCCACGTCCTCGACGTAGATGTAGGGCGGCCATCCGGTCTCGTGACGCTCGACCCCGGTGATGGCCGCCTGCGCGATCAGCCCGCCCATGGAGTGGGAGACGATGTCCACGGACTGACCGACCTGGGAGTACGAGCGATAGATCTCCCAGGCGAGCGCCTTGCCCAGTTCCTTGAGGGAGGTGTTCTTGGTGCCTCCGTCGAGAAGCGGGGTATTGCAATTCTTGTCGCCGGCGTAATACCCGACGAAGTGGCGCGGACCGGTCCAGTCCGCCTCGTCGAAGAGTTTGTCGGCGGGGCCCCAGGCATCCATGCAATCGCTGCCCGTCGCATCCGACGACGCGCCGAGGTAACCCTTGAGGAAGTAGACCGGCTCATCGGACGTGTCGTTCCGAGGCGGCACCGCGGCCGCCTTCCCCGGGGCGTTGCCGGACAACGCGGTCGCTGCCGTCGCCCCGCCGATGGCCAGTGCTGTCAGCACGGCCAACAGCACGGATATCAGGCGCGGTAATCTGTGAGCTCTCACTGAATTCCCCCTGTGCTTGTGACGGACACGGTCGCCGCCGACGGTATTGCGGCGAGTAACAAGGCCGCATCCAACGGGCGTTTGAGCCCGGAGCCAACCCAGCGCGGTAGCGGGTAAACCAGCGTGGTATTCGGGGGATCTTCTGTACCGTCGCGGTCAGGCGCTCACGTAGACGTCCTCCACGTACCTCCCCTCGGCGACGAGCCCCTGCCACCAGGCCTCGGCCCGTTCAGGCGAGTCATCGCCCGAGTGCTTCACGTGGAGCTGCCGGAAGGCCTCGCGGACGCCGGGGGCCATGCGGGCGCCGTCGCCGCAGACGTAGACCCGGGCTCCGGACTCCAGGAGGTGCCAGATCTCCTGGGCCTCGGCCGCGATGCGGTGCTGGACGAAGAGGAGTTCGCCCTCGGGGGCCCGGGAGTACGTCGGGCGCATCGACACCGCTCCCGCACGCTCCGCCGCTTCGAGTTCCGCGCGGTGGAGGTAGTCGACGTCGGGGTGGTCGCAGCCGAAATAGCAGAGGGCGGGGGCGAGCGGGGTGCCGTTGCGGAGGAGTGCCACGCGGTCGGCGACGGCGCCGCGGAAGGGGGCGAGACCCGTGCCCGCGCCGATCATGATGACGGGGGTCCGTGCGTCCGCGGGGATCCGGAAGACGTCACGGCAGGGCTGTACGCGCGCGTGGAGCGTGTCGCCGGGCCGCAGGCGGTGGAGGTGCGAGGAACCGGTGCCGCGGTACGTGCCGCGGCCCGAGCGGTCCGGTGCCGAGAGGAGCGACACCATCAGGTCGGCACGGCCCGGCGCGGCGGCGGGCGACGACGAGATCGAGTAGTGGCGGGCGCGGATCGGCGGCAGCAGTTCGAGCAGGACGGGCCAGGGGAGTTGCCCGCGCAGGGCCGGATGGTCCTCGACCAGGTCGAGGAGGTTCCCGGGCCGCGCGCCCAAGGCCCCTGGGTCGGCTGCCAGTTGCTCCAGGGCGGCGCGCTCGGGCGGGCACGGGTTGTGCTCGGCGAGCAGGGCGACCTGGGCGGCTGTCGGGGCGTCCCGCAACTCGACGTAGCGGCCGAGGAGTTCACGGACGGCCACGGGCCGGTCCAGCGGCAGGGTGGTGCGGCCGGGCCGGTGCGCCCGGATGTTGAGCACCGCGTCCGGGTCGACGCCGAACAGCGACGCCGCGCGCTCGACCGACTCTGGGGCGTTGACCGGCAGTACCGCGAGGTGGTCGGCGGTGCGATAGGTGACGCCGTCGGGGAGCGCCACCCGCAGGAACCGCTTGGCGCGGGCGAGCGGATGGGTGAGGTCGACGAGGTCGGACGCCTCCGTGACCGTCATCGGCACCGTGCCGTGCCGGGCGTCCAGCGCGTCCAGCGGCCCGCCGGAGACCTCCACGACGTCGTAGCCCCTGGTGGCCGGTGCGGGGGCGGTGGTCCCGGCGCTCTCCGGGTCGCCGTACTGCCGCAGCAGCGTGTGCCGCAGCGTTGCGGTGAAGCGCTCCACCGACCCTGCGAGGTCCCCGGAGGCGTCGGCCTCGGCGCGCTCCAGGAGGCGGATCGCGCCTGCGGCGGCGAGCCCGTCGTCGATGAGCGTGGGCACCCGCTGATAGGTCGCCGCCCAGTTGCGGTCGCCGACGCCGAGGACCGCGTACCGCACACCGGCGGCCGCGTCCGGCGCGGCCCGGGTCAGCCAGGAGACGAACTCGCCCGCGTCGTCGGTGGGCCTGCCGTTGTAGGACGCGGTGACGATCACGACGGGGGAGTCGGCGGGCAGTGCGCGCAGCGCACCGGCGGCGTCGTCGAGCGGGGCGACGCGTGCGTCGAAGCCGAGGTCGGCAGCGAGGTCCGCGAGCTGCTCGGCGTATCCCCGGCAGGTCCCGAAGTTGGAACCGTGGAGCAGCGTGAGGGCGGTGCCCGGCATCGCGCGGGTGGGGAGGCCGTCCTCAGGCCGACCGGCATCCGGGCGTGACGTCCGGGAGAGCTGTGCGGTGCCGCCGAACGCGCCCCCGGCACCGGCCCTGCCGCGCGCACGGTCCGCGGCGGTCCGCGCCGCCAGCGTCATCGTGAAGCCCTCGGGCTTGAGGGTGAGGGTCTCCTTGACCTTCAGGCGGTAGTCGGCGCGGTCGATGAACCGGTAGCGGTGCACCAGCATGCCGAGCAGCATCGTGGCCTCGTGCAGCGCGAACTGCCGCCCGATGCAGGCGCGTTCACCGGTTCCGAACGGCTTGTACGCGTGCGCGGAGCGGGCCGCCTCCGTCTCCGGGGCGAAGCGGTCGGGGTCGAACTCCTCGACGTTGTCGCCCCAGACCGGGTCCCGGTGCAGCATCGGGGTCAGCACCACCACGTACTGTCCCGCCTCGATCGGATGCCCGCCGAGAGTCGTGTCGGCGCGGGCCCTGCGCTGGAACGCGGGCGCGGTGGGCCACAGCCGCAGCGCCTCGTTGAGCACCTGGCGCACGTAACGCAGCTTGCCCACGTCTTCGTACGTCGGTTCGGGGTCGGGATCGTCGCCCCACAGGGCGTCGACCTCGGCCTGGGCGAGGTGCAGGACCGCCGGGTTCTTCATCAGGTGGTGGAGGGCGAAGGCGAGCGTGCCGGACGTCGTCTCGTGCCCGGCGATGAGGAACGTGATGACCTGGTTGCGGATGTTCGCCTCGTCCAGGGTCTCTCCGCTGCCGGGGTGCGGGGAGTTGAGCATCAGGCCGAGCAGGTCGTCGGCGGTCGTGTCGCCCGATGCCTTGCGGGTCTCGATGACCTCGTCGACGACCCGGGCGAGGAAGGCGGCGTCGGCCTCGAACGCCGCGTCGTCGGCGGCGTAGTCCCCGGCGGGATCCCGGGCCAGCTTCGCCTGACTGTGTGCCAGGCCCCGTACGAGAGCCTGTACGAAGGGGTGCGGATCGGTGCGGCCGAACGACTCGAAGTCGTAGCCGAAGCCGGACAGGCCGATGGTGTCCAGCGTCATCCTGGTCATGTCCTCGGAGACCTCCACCGGCGCGGACTCGGCCGCGCCCGGCGCGAACCGGCCGTCCCAGGAGGCGATGAGGCGCCGGGCCACGCGCAGCATGTGCGGGTGGTACGTCCGCATCGAGTTCATGGCGAACGCGGGGAGCAGGATGTCGTGCGCCTTGGCCCAGTTGGGCTCGTCGTCGTACGCCGTGAACAGGCCGTCGCCCGCGATGCCGCGGACGTTCTGCAGCGCGGGGCCGACCCCCTTGGCGAACCGCGTCTCGTCCGACAGCTCCTCGACCAGTTCCAGGGAACCGGCCCAGACGGTCTCGCGCCCGTGGTACCTGCGGACGTACAAGGGCCCGTGCACCCGCGCGAGCTCCACGGCCTGCTGGATCGGAGTGGCGGTCGGCCCGGCCGCCGTCACGTCGACGGTGGGCAGTACGAGGTCCGGGTGGTCCTGGAGACCACAGACCTCGACGGTGTGTTCTTCGCTCATGGCGGCAGTGCCCCTTCCCTTGGACACGAGGGAGTCGAGCGCCCGGCAGGTGGGGCGCGGTATCCACGGTGGCCTTCGTCGAGGGGCCGCTTCGGGCGAGAACTACATAATCTTGTAGGGGGCTTTTCCGCCCCGGCGCTTGCGCGGTGGGCACGAGTGCTGTGGGTGCGACGGACGAGGGCGCGAACGTGAAGGGAGCGAGGTGCGTGGGCGGGGAAATGGAGCGCGGCGGTGAAGAAGTCGGGGACGAGGCGGGGAAGGCGAGAGAGGCGGACGCGGCGGGCAAGGCGAAGGAGGCGGACGCCGCCGTGTGGCGCGGCCGTTTCCTCACCCTGCTGGACCGCTCCCCGACGCCGACCGCGATCGCCGGTACGAACGGCCTCGTCTCCGTCGCCAACCCGGCCTTCGCCAGTGCGCTGGGGCTCCAGCCGGGCCGGGTGGCGAACCGGCTCCTGCTCGACCTGCTCACCCCCACCAACAGCGATCAACTCCGCAAACTCGACGAGGCCATGCGCTCCGGCCGCCGGTCCCGCTACCCGGTCGAGGCGTGCTGGGCGGCAGGCGGCACGACCCGCCACGGACAGGTCACCGTCGAGCCCGTCACCGACCCGTTGGAGGACACCCCGCCCCTGATGGTGACCCTGCGCGTGGCGGAGGAGCGCGATGGGCCCACGAGGAACGGAGCCGCCGCCCGCACCGGCGGCCCGCGAGCGGTGGACGCGGGGGAGGAGCTCGCCCACCCCGCCCTGAACGCCCAGGAGGCCCGCATCCTGCGGCTGGTCGCGGGCGGCGCCACGACGTCGGTCGTCGCGCGCACCGTCGGCATCGGCGTGGACGGGGTCAACTACCACCTCACGCGGCTCTGCCGCCGCCTGCACGTCCCCAACCGGACGGCGCTGGTGGCTCGGGCCTACGTACTCGGACTGCTGGACGCGCAGGCGTGGCCGCCGCAGGTGTCGGGCCCGGCCGGGCGCCGCGGAGGTCCCGCCAGGGGCGGTTCCGGAGCGCGCACGTAACCTTGCGGGCGTGACGAAGCGCGAGCCGGTCGACGTGAGTGTCGACGCGATGGTCGAGGACCTCAGGACACTGGTCGAGGTGGAGTCGCCGTCGCGCGATCTCGACGCCCTCACGGAGTCGGCGAAAACCGTCGCCGGGGTCGTCGAGAACCGGCTCGGCGGACACGCCGTGCTCGTCGCGAGCGAGGCGGGCCCGCACGTCCACTGGTCGGCCGGCGGCGACCCCCGCGTACTGATCCTCGGCCACCACGACACGGTGTTCCCGCTCGGCACCCTCGCCCGCCGCCCCTTCGCGGTCGCGGACGGGCGTGCGACCGGCCCCGGCGTCTTCGACATGCTGGGCGGTCTGGTGCAGGCCGTGCACGGTCTGGCGGCGCTCGACGACCTGTCGGGCGTCGAGATCCTGGTGACCGCGGACGAAGAGGTCGGCTCCCGCTCCTCCCGCGCCCTCATCGAGGAGCGCGCCCGTGCCTGCGGCGCGGTCCTGGTGTTCGAGGGCGCCGCAGACGGCGGGGGAGTGAAGACCGCCCGAAAGGGCTGCGGCACGTTCGAGGTCGCCATCACGGGCCGCGCCTCGCACGCGGGCCTCGAACCGGAGGCCGGGATCAACGCCCTGGTCGAAGCGGCGCACCAGGTCCTGGCCATCGCCGCGCTCGGCCGCCCCGACATCGGCACGACCGTCACCCCGACCGTCGCGTCCGCGGGCACCCTGGACAACGTCGTCCCCGCGGAGGCGACCGTCGTCGTCGACGTCCGGGTCGAGTTGCCCGAGGAGAAGGAACGCGTCGAATCCGCGTTCGCCGCGCTCCGCCCCCGCCTCGCGGGGGCGGAGATCACCGTCCGGGGTGGCGTCGGGCGCCCGCCGATGCCCGAGTCGGCGGCGGCCGGGCTCTTCGCGATGGCCCAGCAGCTCATCCCCGGCCTGGAGGGCAAGGCGGTCGGCGGGGGCAGCGACGGCAACTTCACGGCCGCGCTCGGCGTGCCGACGCTCGACGGCCTAGGGGCGGTCGGGGGCGGCGCGCACGCCGATCACGAGTACGTGGTGGTCGAGGCGATGGCCGAGCGCGCGCGCCTGGTGACCGGCCTGGTGCGCGCGATCCGGAACGCCGGGGTCGCGTCCTAGCCGGTCGGCCCGGATCTTCGGCCGTTTCGTGCGGCCCGGCGGAGCCGTGCCGCCCACCGTGAGAAGCTCGCGTCCATGACGGGTGAGCGGCGGCTGTCCGTAGGGGTGGAGGAGGAGTACCTCGTCGTCGATCCCGTGTCGCGGACGGTGCGCCCGTACGGCGAGCAGGTGGCCGCGGCGGCCGCCGAGCGGCTCGGCAAGGAGCGGGTGGGCGATGAGATCACCCGATTGCAGGTCGAGGCGAGAACGGAGCCGCACACCTGTCTCGGCGAACTCGCCGACGACATCGCCGCGATGCGTGGCGCGGTCGCGGACGCGGCCGGGCGCCAAGGGCTCGCGGTCGTCTCGTCCGGGTCGCCGGTGCTCGGGGAGGTGTCGCCGTTCCCCCTCACCCCCGGCCCGCGCTACGCCGCCAGTCTGGCGGCGTTCCGTGCCCTGGACGACGAGCAGTGCACGGCCGCCTGCCACGTCCACCTGGGCATCGCGGACCGGGCGCTGGCCCTGAAGGTGAGCAACCGGTTGCGCCCGTGGCTGCCGGTGCTGGTGTCGCTCACCGTGAACTCCCCCTACTGGGCCGGTCGGTGGACGGGGTACGCGAGCTGGCGGACCCTGTCCTGGGCGCGCTGGCCGGTGGCCGGACCACCGCCGTACTTCGAGTCCGTGGCGCACTTCGAGGAACTGGTGGGCCACCTGCACACGGCCGGGGCGGTCATGGACCCGGGCGGCCTGTACTGGGACGTACGCCCCTCGTCCCATGTGCCGACGCTGGAGATCCGCGTGGCCGACGCACAGATGACCGCCGGGGAGACGGTCCTGCACGCGGCGCTCGTGCGCGCGTTGGCGCAGACGGAGCTGCGCGCCGTCCGGGCCGGTGAGCCGGTCGTGAACCCCGCGCCGGAGGTGCTGCGGGCCGCGTACTGGCGGGCGGCCCGTGACGGCCTGCGCGGCCACGGCCTCGATGCGCACACCCAGCGGCTCCGACCGGCTCCGGTCCTGGCCGAGCGGCTCTATGCGCACGTCAGCGCGGCCCTGGAGGACAACGGCGACGGGGCGCGGGTCCGGGCGGCCTGGGCGCGGCTCCTGGCCCGCGGCACGGGCGCCGAGCGGCAGCGGGCCGCCCACCACAAGGACAACCGCCTGGCGGACACGGTGGACGCTCTGACCGGCTGTTTCGACGGCGTGGGGTGATCCGCGGCGGCGCCCGCACCGGCTTGGCACCAGGCAGACGACGCGGCGACCGGCCGCGCCGGTTAACCTGGGGGCAGCGGTGATCTTCCGGGCGGCCCCGGACGCGCCGCACGGCGGTGGGGCTCGCCGTACCCGAACCGCGGCGACGGACGCCGCCAACGGTCCCTACTTGCGATCGAGTGCGCCCTGCGACGGGCGACGGCGAGTAGGAGGAACGTTGACGCGGGACGAAGGCAAGACCGTCGCTGTGGTGGCCGCGGGCGGCGGCATCGGCGCGGTGGCCCGGTACGCGGCAGCCGTGGAGTGGCCGGCCGCCTCCGACGGATTCCCCTGGACGACCCTCGTGGTGAACGCCGCGGGCTGCGCCGCGATCGGCGTCCTCATGGTGCTGGTCACGGAGGTCGGGACGGCCCACCCCCTGGTGCGGCCCTTTCTCGGCACGGGCGTCCTCGGCGGCTTCACCACGTTCTCGACCTACGCGGTGGACATCGAACGCCTCGTGCGCGGCGGCCACGCCCGCACGGGCCTGGCCTACCTGGCCCTGACCCTGGTCGCGGCGCTCGCCGCGGTGTGGGCCGCGGCATGGACGACGCGCCGGGTGGCGGCCGCCCGCACGGCCACCGGGAGGCGGGCATGAACTGGCTGCTCGTGGTCGTCGGCGGCATGATCGGCGCCCCGCTGCGCCACCTGACCGACCAGACCCTGCGGAAGCGGTACGGAACCGACTTCCCCTGGGGCATCCTCACCGTCAACGTCGTGGGCTGTCTGATCCTCGGCGCGCTGACCGGAGCGGTCACGGCGGGCGCCGCGTCGTCGCACACCCAGCTGTTCCTCGGCACGGGCCTGTGCGGGGCTCTGACGACGTACTCGACCTTCTCGTACGAGACACTGCGGCTCGCCGAGGGCGGCATGCGGTTCCACGCGGTGGCCAACGCGCTGGGGAGCGTCGTCGCGGGCCTCGGCGCGGCCTTTGTGGGGGTGGCCGTCGCCGAGGCCCTGTGGCTGTGACGTCTCCGGGGCGGTCGCTTGGGCGCGGCGTCAGCGCTTGAGCGCCGCCGACACCTCGGCCGCCCACTTCCAGGGCGCGGACGTGCCGCTGGGCTCGGAGTTGAAGTACTCCCAGCCGGCGACACCCCCGAACCCGGGGTGCTTCGAGGCGAGCGCGCCCAGCGTCGACTTGAGGGTCGCCATGTCGACGAATCCACTGCCGCCGTTGGCCGGGGAGGTCAGCGCGCCCGCGACCACCTTGTCCGCGGGAATGAGCCCCCGGGCGATGATGGCGTCGTAGTCGGTCGTCGCGTTCATCTCGCCCCAGCCGTTGTAGAACTGGGCGTTGAACCACGAGATGTCACCGCCCCGGCTCCGGTAAAGGGCGTCGTAGTCGAAACCGGAGAGATTTCCGCCGCCGCTGAGCGCGCTGCCCACCGGCGCGAGCGTAATGAGGAAATCGGCGCCGAAATCGGCGCGCAGCGCGCTGATGACACGCTCGATTCCCGCGAGCGACATGCTCTCCTCGACGTCCAGGTCGACGCCGTCGAGTTCGTGGTCGCGGATGAAGTCCCGCAACAGCGGGTAATACGTGTCGAATTCGGTGTCGAGCCGTGTGAAGCTGCCGGGTGCCGCGCCGCCGACCATCGCCAGCACGTGCACGCCCTGGCCGCGCAGGGTCTTGAGGTCGCGCCACAGCTGCTCGTACTTGGCCGCGTTCGGCGGGTCGTCGTTCAAGTGGATCGGGGCGTGCGGGCCGTTGAGGTCGTTGATGTGCACGGCGGCCACCAGCACGTCCGTCACGCCGGTCCGGTTCTCGGTGAGCGCCAGCGGCGACACGTATGCGTCGTTCGCGTACTGCGTCTGGTAATAGACGACCACGCGCTTTCCTGCCGCCGCCGATTTCCGTGCCGCCATGGCCGGACCGCCCGACGCGGCGGTGAGCGCCAGTGCCGCGAGCAGGACGCTGCGCCTCTTCATGCTCATCTCTCCCCTGGATCGAAGTCGCCGCAATTCTTACGGGGGGCGACCGGGAATGGCTAGGGAGAGTCGGCACTAATGCGCATTAGTTCGTGAGCTCGTAGCGGAGCAGGACGACGCCGTTGCCGAACGTCCGGGTCGCGGCGAGCCTGAGGTCGGCGGTGACGTCCGACGCCTGGAACATGGCCTTGCCCCGGCCGATCACGACCGGATGGACGTAGACGTGGATCTCGTCGATGAGGCCGAGCCGCAGGAAGGTCGCCGCGAGATCGGCGCCGCCGACGCCGAGGTCCCCGTTCGCCGCCTCCTTGAGTGCCCGGATCTCCTCGGGCACCACGTCGCGCAGGATGGTGGTGTTCCAGCCGGCCTGCTCCAGCGTCCGCGAGAACACGTACTTGGGCATGGACCGCCAGATCCCGGCGAACTCCCGCACCGGCCCGGGGCTCGACGGATCGGCGTCGGCATCCGGCCAGAACGACGCCATGAGCTCCCAGCTGACCCGCCCGTCCAGGAACGCGCCCATGGCGGCCGCCTGCTCATTGAAGTGACGGTGCAGCTCGTCGTCGACCAGATGCCAGCCGATCTCGCGACGCGGCCCCTCCATGTAGCCGTCCAGGGACATGGACATCGCCCAGATGATCTTCCGCATCGCGATCCTCGCCGTCATGGGGGTGGCTTGAGTGGCTTGAGGCAGGGGGCACCCCTACGACGGGGTGCCCCCTTCTCTGCCTACCACCGATCGCGCGCTCAAAGCTGCGCGAACTCCCCGTTCAGCGCGGCGGCCATGCGCAGATGGGGCGCCGCGTCGTCGGCGCGGTTCTGCCGCTGGAGCGTGCGCCCGAGCATGAGCCGGGCGTAGCTCTCGACCGGGTCGAGCTCGATCACCCTGCGCAACGCGCTCTCGGCGCGCAGCAGTTGGGCCGAGTGGTAGTAGGCGCGGGCGAGCAGCAGGCGCGGGGCGACCTGCTCGGGCACCTCGTCGGCCAGGGCGTCGAGGATGCGCGCCGCCGTGGCGTACTCCTTGGCCTCGAAGAACAGCCGCGCGCGCTCCCAGCGCTCCGCCACCGTCCCGTGGTCGAAGTAGACCGTGTCCACGTTCTGCGCCACGTCGTTCTGCTGCTCCACCTTGTTCTGCTCCACTGTCTGCCTCCTTCGGGGCCTGTAACGAGGTCATGTAGTTGAATATTCCACGACTGGGATTTCGTGACTCTCGTACGGGGCACGTCCGGCCGGTGGCGAATGGGCCGGTGGCGGATAGCCGACTGCCCTCCGAAGGGTCCACAGGGCTAGGTTGTGCGGCATGAGCAATCTTGATCGCGAAGCGGTTCCCTCCCTGTGCGGTGGCCGGGGCTTCGTCGTCGCGGAACCGGTACGGGAACTCCTCAGCCCGCGGCGGGTGAAACTCGGCGAGTCCACCGAGGTCCGCCGTCTGCTCCCGAACCTCGGACGCCGCATGGTCGGCGCCTGGTGCTTCGTCGATCACTACGGTCCCGACGACATCGCCGACGAGCCCGGCATGCAGGTCCCGCCCCACCCGCACATGGGTCTGCAGACCGTCAGCTGGCTGCACGACGGCGAGGTGCTGCACCGCGACTCCACCGGCAGCCTGCAGACGATCCGCCCGCGCGAGCTGGGCCTGATGACATCGGGCCGCGCGATCTCCCACTCCGAGGAGAGCCCGCGGTCGCACGCCCGCTTCCTGCACGGCGCGCAGCTGTGGGTGGCCCTGCCCGACAGCGACCGGCACACGGCCCCGCACTTCGAGCACCACGCGGACCTGCCCCAGGTCACGGCACCGGGCCTGACCGCGACGCTCCTCCTGGGCGACCTGGACGGCTCGACCTCGCCCGGCACGACGTACACGCCCATCGTCGGCGCGGACCTCGCACTCGCCCGCGGCGCGGACCTGCGCCTCCCGCTGGTGCCGGACTTCGAGTACGCGGTCCTGTCCATGTCCGGCGAGGCGCACGTCGACGGCGTGCCCGTGCTGCCCGGCTCGATGCTCTACCTCGGCTGCGGCCGCACGGAGCTCGCGCTGCGCGCGGAGTCGGATGCGGGCCTGATGCTCCTGGGCGGCGAGCCGTTCGAGGAGGAGCTGGTGATGTGGTGGAACTTCGTGGGCCGCACGCACGACGAGATCGCGACGGCCCGCCGCGACTGGGCGGAGAGCACCCGCTTCGGCGAGGTGAAGGGCTACGACGGAGCGCCGCTGCGGGCCCCTGAGCTGCCGCCGGGGGCGTTGAAGGCGCGGGGGAGGGTGCGCTGAGCCGGGCGTCGCGGCCACGTGCCGCAGCGGCCGCTCAAAGGTGGTCGGCCAGGAGCTTCCGCACCTCGGCGGCGGTCACCGGCCCCGTGCCGTGGGCCACCGCCTCTCCCTCCTTCAGCAGGACGTAGGAGGGGGCTCCGGTGATCCCGTATCGCCCGGTCGCGGCCGGACAGCGCGTGATGTCGGCGCGGACGGCCGTCAGGCGGCCCGTGTAGTCGTCGGCGATGCCGCCCACGACGAGGTCCATCACCCGGCAGGGCTCGATCGCCTTGGGCCATGTCCCGGTGAAGTAGGCGAGGACCGGCACCTGGCTCATCCCGAGGATGAAGTCGAACTCCGCGTCCTCACGGGGTCGGTGCACCCGCTTCGCCATGGCAGCTCCTGCTCTCGCGGTCCGTCGTTCCGTCCCCATCATCCCTCGTGCGGTGTGCCGGGCCGGCCGGTCCGGAGACCGAGCGCCAGCGTCAGTTCAAGGACCCGTTGCGGCGATGCGAGATCCGGAAAGAGGTCCCGCAGCTGCGACATCCGGTACCGGACCGTCTGGGGATGGACGAACAGCGCGGCCGCCGCCTCGTCGCGCCTGCCCTGGTGCAGGAGCCACGCCCGCAACGTCTCCTCCAGCCGCTGTGCGGTCGCGACGGGCAAGGCGCGCAACGGTGCGAGGGCCCGGGCGCGCAGGTCCGCGAACGCGTCCGCGTCGGCGCTCAGCACCAGCTCGGGCAGGTGGTCCTCGGTGTCGCGGATGTCGGCGGAGAGGGAGCGCGCGCGTACGGCTCGTGCGTACGAGGCGGACGCGCGAGCCCATGGCCGGGCCGGGCCGACCACGGCGGCACGGTCGGTCAGCTGCCGCAGGAGACGTGATCGGTCGGCATCGGGGACGAGCAGCACGCCGGTGGCGTCCGGCAGATCGTCGAGGACGAGGGTGCTCGGGTCGAGCGCGCGGTAGGTGGGCCGGGCCTGGGCGGCGGGGAGCAGGACCGCGGTCAGCGAAACCGGAGGCTGCCACCCGGCGCGTTGCACAGAGGCCACCAGCACGTCCGGGCTCGCGCCGGCGAGGAGGTCGCGGGCCAGGTGTTCCAGATGGAGCTCGTGGGCCCTGCCCCGGGCGGCCAGCTCGTCGGCGTGGCCCGCGGCGCTCGCGGCGGAGAGCTCGTCGATGTAGGCGAAGGTCAGCTCGGCGAACTTGGCGACCTCGGCGGCGGGCAGACCTGCGGGCACGGCACCCGCCGCCAGGCATCGCCAGGCCACACGGGCGCCGACGCGGTAGGCGCTGAGCAGGGCGTCCATCGAACGGCCGTCGCGCACCTCGCCGCGGCCCAGCTCGTAGGCCGCGTCACCCGCGTCGCCGCCCGTGGCGTTCCCGCTCGCGAGGTCCAGGTAGTGCCCCAGGGCGGTGCGGACGGCTCGGCGGATGGTGCCGCCCATGCGGCCCGAAAGGGCGTTGGCGTAGGAAGGGACCTCGTCGATGATCGCCTGGACGATCTCGTCGGCGGTGGTCTTCAGCGCGGCCCGAAGCGCGGTGACCGTCGTCTCGTCCAGGGCCAGCTCGCTGACCCTCCGGATTGCATGACTCACGTTTTTGTTCCCTGCGAACAATTCAGTCGACCAGATTTACGTCCTGCGGTCAGGACTTTACGCCCTGAGGCGCAGCAAGCTGGGGTCATGACGAGTACAGCCCTCCGCAGCAGGGCGTGGAAACTGCTGGAGATGGTCACGACGCCGCTGCTGCCGTCGGACTACCTCGACCTGGTCAGCCCGCTGCGTGCGGGCGCCGACCTGCGTGGGCGCATCGAGGCCGTGCACCCCGAGACGGGCGACGCCGCGACCGTCGTGATCAGGCCGGGACGGGGCTGGCGCGGCCACACGGCCGGTCAGTACGTGCGGATCGGGGTCGACGTCGACGGGGTGCGCCTGTGGCGTGCCTACTCCCTCACCTCGCCGACGGACCGCCGGGACGGCCGCGTCACGATCACCGTGAAGGCGATCCCGGACGGCAAGGTCAGCAACCATCTGGTCCGCAGGGCGCAACCGGGCACGCTGATCCAGCTCGACCACCCGACCGGTGACTTCGTGCTGCCGCGGGCCAAGCCCGCCAAGGTGCTCTACCTGACGGCCGGCAGCGGCATCACTCCCGTGATGGGCATGCTGCGCGACACCGAGTTCGACGACGTCGTCATGGTCCACAGCGCGCCACGGCCGCAAGACGTGATCTTCCGCGACGAACTGCACGACCTGGTCGCGGACAAGAAGCTGCGGCTCACCGAGGTGCACACCGACACGGACGGCATGCTCGACGTCGCCCGTCTCGACGAACTCGTGCCCGACTGGGCCGAGCGCGAGACGTGGGCCTGCGGACCCGCGGGCCTGCTCGACGCCGCCGAAGAGCACTGGACAGGGCACGGCGTACCAGAGCGCCTGCACACCGAACGCTTCCGCCCCGCCATCGTCGTCACCGGCGACGGCGGCGAGGTCACGTTCAGCGCCACCGGCAAGGCCGTCGACGCGGACGGCGCCACGCCGCTGCTGGACGTCGGCGAGGAAGCCGGCGTGCTCATGCCCTCCGGGTGCCGCATGGGCATCTGCTTCGGCTGCGTCACGCCGCTCAAGGCGGGCGCCGTCCGCGACCTGCGCACCGGCGAGATCACCGAGGCCGAGCCGGGCGTCCTCATCCAGACCTGCGTGTCCGCCGCGGCGGGCCCCTGCGACATCGAACGGTAGGAGCACCTTGACCGCCATCGACCCCACCGCCCACCTGACCGCGGAGCAGATCGAGGAGCTCGGCCGCGAGCTGGACGCGATCCGCGACGAGGTGATCGCCGGCCGCGGCGAGAAGGACGCCGCGTACATCCGCAAGGTCATCTCGGCGCAGCGCAAGCTCGAGCTGGTCAGCAGGGGCGTGCTGCTGTTCTCGATCTTCCCGCCCGCCTGGCTGATCGGCACCGCCGGGCTGTCCGTGGCGAAGATCATGGACAACATGGAGATCGGTCACAACATCCTGCACGGCCAGTGGGACTGGATGCGGGACCCGAAGATCCACTCCACCACCTGGGAGTGGGACCACGTCTCGCCCTCCGACCAGTGGAAGCACTCGCACAACGAGCTGCATCACACGTACACCAACGTGATCGGCAAGGACAACGACCTCGGCTACGGCATCATGCGCGTCGACGAGGACCAGAAGTGGCACCCGTTCCACCTCGGCCAGCCGCTGTGGAACTTCATCAACGCCTGCTTCTTCGAGTACGGCATCGCGGCGTACGACCTGGAGCTCGGCAAGAACCTCAGCAAGCGCCGCCGCAAGAACCCGGAGTTCCGCGCGCGGGCCAAGGCCGTGGGCCGCAAGATCCGCAAGCAGGTGCTCAAGGACTACGTGGTCCACCCGCTGCTGTCGGGCCCGTCCTTCCTCCCCACGCTCGCCGCCACGTTCACCGCGAACCTGGTCCGCAACATCTGGTCCCACTCGGTGATCATGTGCGGGCACTTCCCCGAGGGCGTGCAGGTCTTCGAGCGCCGGTCGATCAAGGGCGAGACGCGCGGTCAGTGGTACCTGCGCCAGATGATGGGCTCGGCGAACATCAGCGGCAGCAAGGCCATGCACTTCATGACCGGCAACCTGTCGCACCAGATCGAGCACCATCTGTTCCCGGACCTGCCGAGCAACCGGTACGCCGAGGTCGCGGTGAAGGTGCGCGCGCTGTTCGAGAAGTACGAGCTGGACTACGTCACCGGGCCGCTGCCCAAGCAGGTGTTCTCCGCGTGGCACAAGGTCTTCCGGCTCTCGCTGCCGAACAAGAAGCCGAAGTTCAAGACGCCGGACCGCGAGCGGGAGCTCGTCGCGGCCTGATTCCCCGTTCGCGGTACGCCGTCATCTGCTAGCCGCCCGAAGCGTCCACCGGGTAGGGGACGTAGGTGCGTCGGTCGGGGTCGACGGCGAGTCGTCCGCCGGCCGGCGGACGGGCCCGCTGGGCGCAGTCGCGGCGCTCACAGATGCGGCAGCCCAGGCCGATCGGGGTCGCGGCCCGCGGGTCGTCCAGGGCGATGCCCTCCGCGTAGACCAGGCGGTGGGCGTGGCGCAGTTCGCACCCCAGGGCGACGGCGAATTCGGCGCGCGGCGCATGATGCCCGGCGCCGCCCCGGGTGACGGTGCGGGCCACCCAGAAGTACCGCTTGCCGTCGGGCATTTCGGCGACTTGGGTGAGGATGCGGCCGGGGGCGGAGAACGCCGCGTACACCGTCCACAGCGGGCAGCTGCCGCCGAGGCGGCTGAAGTGGAAGTCGGTGGCGGACTGCCGCTTGGAGACGTTGCCCGCGCGGTCCACGCGGAGGAAGGAGAAGGGCACTCCGCGCCGCCCCGAGCGCTGGAGCGTGCTGAGGCGGTGGCAGACCGTCTCGAAGCCGACGCCGAAGCGCGCCTGCAGCAGTTCGATGTCGTAGTGCAGCTCTTCGGCGGCGGACTGGAACGCCGTGTACGGCATCAGCAGGGCCCCGGCGAAGTAGTTCGCAAGCCCGATGCGGGCCAGGGCCGCGGCCTGCGCGGAGGTCAGACCGGCCGCTTCGACCAGCGTGTCGAGCAGCGGGCCGCACTCCAGGAGGGCGATCTGCGTGGCGAGTTGGAAGGCCCGCTGGCCCTCCGTCAGCCACGGGGACAAGAACAGCAGACGGCTCTTCGAGTCGAAGCGGCGGGCATCGGCCGAGCGCTCGGGCGCCGCCTGCACCACCGTGACCTTGTGGTGGTCGGCGAGCCTCTGCCGCAGGATGTCCGCCGTCGGGCGCGCCGAGCCGAGGCCCCAGTCCAGCGCGGCGTGCTCCGCCGCGCTGTCGAGCGGCTCGATGTGGTTGTGATGGGCGTAGAAGAAGTCGCGCACCTCGTCGTGCGGTTCAGCCGGCGGCAGGGTGGACGCCAGAGCTGCGGGAGTGTCGGCGGAGGCGGACGCCAGCGCGGCGACCTGCTCGGAAGCGTCCCGGTAGCGGTGGTGCAGGGCCACCAGGGCGCGGGCCACGTCGGGATGGTCGCGGGCCACCTCCACCGCCTCCGCCATCGAGGCGGACACGCCGGTGGCCTCGTCGCCGAGGGCCGCACGCAGGTCGGTCGCGAGACGCTCCTCGTCGGCCTCGGAGAAGAACTCCGGGTCCACGCCGAGGACTTCGGCGATGCGGAGCAGGACTGAGGCCGTCAGAGGGCGCTGGCTGTGCTCGATCTGGTTGAGGTAGCTCGTCGAGATGCCGAGCGAGCGCGCCAGCTCGACCTGGTTCAGGCCGTGTTCGGTGCGCAGCCTCCGCAGCTTGGCGTGTGCGTAGATCTTCCGCCCTGGAGACCGTGCCATGGGTACTGCGCCCTCCGTCCCGTTTCCGCTCTGTTCGGGTCCGCCCGGACCCGTGGCTGCGAAGTTACCATCCGCACATTTTGCAGGTTTCGCAGTTTTACAGCTTCTGACGGTGCGGATTTCGCAGATTGGAGCCGTCGCCGACGGGCCCGGCGGTGGGAATGATCGATGCCGAAGGCGCGAGACCTCCGGCGAGGGAGGCCGTCGCTCGTCCGCACACCGCGAGGAGTCCCGTGATCGACCACCAACTGCGCGTCCACCCCAGCACCGACCGGCTGCCCCGCGAGGAGCAGCTCGCCTGGAAACTCGCCACCGTGGCCACCGGCACCCAGGAAGCGGCCGAGCTGGACCCGGCGGCGGCCGCCATGGCAGCGAACCGGGTGATCGACAACGCCTCGGTCGCACTCGCCTCGCTGCGCCGCCGCCCGGTCGCGGTGGCCCGCGCGCAAGCCCTCGCGCACTCGACCGGGACCGGTGCCTCGGTCTTCGGCACGCGGCCGGGGCTGCGGGTGTCGCCCGAGTGGGCTGCCTGGGCCAACGGAACGGCGGTGCGCGAACTCGACTTCCACGACACCTACTTGGCGGCCGACTACTCCCACCCGGGCGACAACATCCCACCCCTGCTGGCCGTTGCCCAGCACACGGGATGCTCCGGCGCCGACCTGCTGCGCGGCATCATCGCCGCCTACGAGATCCACGTCGCTCTCGTGAAGGGCATCTGCCTGCACGAGCACCGCATCGACCACGTGGCGCACCTGAGCGCTGCCACCGCCTGCGGGCTCGGCGCGATGCTGCGCCTGCCGACGGAGACGGTGCACCAGGCCGTCGGGCAGGCGGTGCACACCACCACCGCGACCCGGCAGTCCCGCAAGGGCGAGATCTCCAGCTGGAAGGCGTTCGCCCCGGCCTTCGCGGGCAAGGCGGCGATCGAGGCCGTGGACCGGGCGATGCGCGGCGAAGGCGCGCCGGCACCGATCTACGAGGGCGAGGACGGCTTCCTCGCCTGGCTGCTCGACGGCCCCCAGGCGTCGTACACCGTCTCGCTGCCGGAGCCGGGCGAGGTGCGCCGGGCGATCCTCGACACGTACACGAAGGAGCACTCCGCCGAGTACCAGGCCCAGGCGATCATCGACCTGGCGCGGGGGCTGCGCGACAAGACCGGCCCCTTGGACCGGGTGAGGTCCATCGTGCTCCACACCAGCCACCACACCCACCACGTCATCGGTTCCGGCGCGAACGACCCGCAGAAGTACGACCCCACCGCCAGCCGGGAAACCCTCGACCACTCCGTGCCGTACATCCTCGCCGTGGCCCTGGAGGACGGCACCTGGCACCACGAGCGTTCCTACGTTCCCGAGCGCGCCGGGCGGCCAGGGACCGTGGCGCTGTGGCAGAAGATCTCCACGGTGGAGGACCCGGAGTGGACCCGCCGCTACCACGACCCCGACCCCCGGCGCCGTGCCTTCGGGGGCCGGGCCGTGGTCACCCTCGACGACGGCACGGTCATCGAGGACGAGCTCGCCGTCGCCGACGCCCACCCGGCCGGTGCCCGCCCCTTCGGGCGCGACGGTTACACGGCCAAGTTCCGCACCCTCACCGAAGGCGTCGTCGCGCGGCCCGCGCAGGACGCCTTCCTGGACACGGCAGGCCGTCTGCCGGAGCTGGGCGTATCGGAGCTCACCGGCCTCTTTCCCGCCGTCGGCACCGACGCCATCGCCGCGTACGACGCGCGGCTCCCGAAGGGACTCTTCTGATGCTGCACACCCGCACCACCCCCGCTGAACGCCGCCGGGCGCTGCGCGAACAGCTCGCCTCGGGGCGGCTGTTGCGGATGCCGGGCGCGGTCAATCCGTACACGGCGAGGCTGATCGAGGAGCACGGCTTCGAGGCCGCCTACCTTTCCGGGGCGGTCCTGGCCGCCGAACTGTGTCTGCCCGACATCGGTCTCACCACATCGACCGAGGTCGCGGACCGCGCCCAGCAGGTCACCCGCGTCACCGACCTGCCGGTCCTCATCGACGCCGACACCGGATTCGGGGCGCCGGTCAACGCCGCCCGCACCGTGCAGCTCTTCGAGGACGCCGGCCTGGCCGGGATGCACCTGGAGGATCAGACCGGCGTCAAACGCTGCGGACACCTCGACGGCAAGACCCTCGTGACGCGTGACGAGATGGTGCGACGCGTCCGTGCCGCGGCCGACGCCCGACGCGACGACGGCTTCCTGCTGATGGCTCGTACCGATGCCCGTGGAGTCGAGGGCCTGGACGCCGCGATCGACCGGGCGAAGGCGTACGTCGATGCCGGTGCCGATGCCGTATTTCCCGAAGCCCTCGTCGACGAGACCGAGTTCGAGGCGTTCCGCAAGGCGCTGGACGTACCGCTCCTCGCCAACATGACCGAGTTCGGCAAGGGCCCGCTCCTGACGGCCGCTGCCCTGGAGAACCTCGGGTACAACATCGCCCTCTACCCGGTCACCCTGTTGCGCCTCGCCAACGGCGCCATCGAGGACGGGCTGCGGACACTGGCCGCCGAGGGCACACAGGAGTCCCTGCTGCCCCGCATGCAGACCCGCTCGCGGCTCTACGAAGTCCTTGGCTACGAGGACTACGCCGCCTACGACTCGGCCGTCTTCGACTTCACGCTGCCGCCCGGCGTCTGATCCACCACCCATGTCCACCGCCCCGGCCCGTTCCCCGAGCCGGAGCGCGCCCTCGTCACTGGAGGACCGCATGACCTCTGCCCCGCCCGTCGCACCGGCCGTCCACCGCGGTCTCGCCGGTGTGGTCGTCGACACCACCGAGATCTCCACTGTCATCCAGGAGACCAACTCCCTGACCTACCGCGGCTATCCGGTCCAGGACCTCGCCGCCCGCTGCTCCTTCGAGGAGGTGGCCCACCTCCTCTGGCACGGAGAGCTTCCCGACGCCGGACAGCTCGGCGCATTCACGGCCCGCGAGCGTGCCCTCCGCCCGCTGGACCGCACCACCGCGGAGCTCCTGGGACGCCTGCCCGGGACGTGCCACCCCATGGACGTCCTGCGTACCGCCGTCAGCCTCTTCGGCGCCGAGGACCCCACCGAGGACGACGACAGCGCGACAGCCAACCGGACCAAGTCCCTTGCCCTGCTGGCGAAACTGCCGACCGTGGTCGCCGCCGACCACCGCAGGCGACACGGACTCGCGCCCCTCCAGCCCGACCCGTCCCTCGGGTACGCCGAGAACTTCTTCCACATGTGCTTCGGGGAGATCCCCGAGCCGGAAGTGGTCCGTTGCTTCGAGATCTCCTTGATCCTGTACGCCGAACACAGCTTCAACGCCTCGACGTTCACCGCCCGCGTCGTCACCTCGACCCTCTCCGACCTCTACAGCGCCGTCACCGCGGCCATCGGCGCTTTGAAAGGCCCCCTGCACGGTGGCGCCAACGAGGCCGTGATGCACATGCTCAACGAGATCGGCGACCCGTGCCGGGCCGAGGGATGGCTCGACGAGGCGCTGGCCGCCAAGCGCAAGATCATGGGATTCGGCCACCGCGTCTACAAGCACGGCGATTCACGTGTGCCGATCATGCAGGAGGCCACCGACCGTCTCGTCGCACGCGCGGGCGACCCCGAAGTCACCCGGCTGGCCACGCTGCACGCAGCCCTGCGACACGCCATGGTCGGCCGCAAGGGCATCCACCCCAACCTCGACTACCCGGCCGGGCTCGCCTACCACCTCATGGGATTCGACATCCCCACCTTCACCCCGATCTTCGTGATGAGCCGCATCACCGGGTGGACGGCCCACATCACCGAACAGCTGGACCACAACGCCCTGATCCGTCCCCTGGGCGCCTACACCGGACCTGACCAGCGGACCGTCCCGGCCCTTTGACGAGTCCAGGGCCGGGACGCCTGCCAGGTCGTTACTTGTCCGGCTCCGCCGCGCAGGCGATGTCCTCGGCCGGACGCCGTCCGTCGGCCAGGAAGGCCGTCACCGAGTTGTTCGCGCACATGTTGCGGCCGAACGGGTAGACACCGTGCCCGCCCTGATCGGCGGTCACCATCGTGGCCCGGTCGCCGAGTGCCCTCCGCAGCTTCATGGCGCCGACGAGGGGGGTTCCGGGGTCGCGCTCGTTCTGCACCATCAGTACGTTCGACGGGCCGCTGTCACCGATCCGCACCGGCGGCTCGACCCGGCTGTCCGGCCAGTACGCGCAGGGCTTGATGCTTCCGGTGCTCCCGCCCAGCTTCGGGTACTTCAGCCGGTCGATCGCGGCGTTGCGCTGGTAGTCCCGGACCTTGCCGGGCCAACGCGAGTCACCGCAGGTCACATAGAAGTGACTGGCCAGGAGGTTCTCCGAGAGCGGCGGCGGAGGCGGCAGCGGCTCGCCCTTGTCCAAGGCACGCCATTCCTCGGCCAGTTCGGGCATGAGGCCGTCGACGTAGAGACGATCGAACGTCACCCCGCGGAACAGCGTCCCGTCGATGCCGCCGACCGGTTTGGCGTCCAGCCGCTTCGCGAGTTCGAAGAACTTGGCGGTCACCTGCTTCGGTGTGCTGCCCAGCCCGTACTCGGGGTGCGCGGCCGCGTGCGCCGCGAAGTCCGGGAACCGGTCCTCCATGCCGCGGCCGAGCAGGCGGAAGTTCCCCAGGTCGTAGCCGCCGGGGCCCATGTTGCTGTCGAGCACGATCCGGTCGCTGCGCCCGGGGAACAGCGTCGTGTACACCGCGCCGAGGTAGCTGCCGTAGGAGGCACCGAGGTAGGAGGCCTTCGGCTCGCCCAGTGCCGCGCGGATCCGGTCCATGTCGCGTGCGGTGTTCGCGGTGGTGGTGTGGGGCAGCATCCACGCCGTCCGGGACGTGCCGCACTGTTCGGCGATGGTCCGCGCGTAGGGCGCCTCCTTGGCGACGTCCGCCGCGGTGTGCGCGTACGGCGGGAAGTTGCCGCGCGCCTGCTGCCGCGGGGTCAGGTCGCAGGTGACCGGCGTGCTGCGGCCGACACCACGCGGGTCGAAGCCGATCACGTCGTAGGAGTCGAGGACGGCCTTCGGCAGCCCGGCACCGGCGAGCAGTGCCGGGTAGTCGAGCCCGGAGCCACCGGGGCCGCCCGGGTTGGTCAGCAGCACACCGCGGCGCTTCGAAGGGTCCCGGCTCGCCAGCCGGGAGACGGCGATCTCGATCTGCCTGCCCTCGGGGGCGCGGTAGTCCAGCGGGACGTCGAGCGTCGCGCACTCGAGACGGGGCGCGGCGGCGTCCTGCGCTCCTGTCTTCTGCGCTCCTGTCTTCTGTGATCCTGCCTTCTGCGGACACGGGCCCCACTTCAGGGAGTCCGTCGTGGCCGTCGGTGTGTCCGGAGTTGCCGCTGCCGGGGCTCCCGACATCGCGGCCGCGGCGACTGCGGTGGCGGCGAGGGCGAGGGACAGGGTCTTGCGCATCTGGTGTCCTCCTGGGGCGACGCACGCGGTCGTGCGCCGGAACGAGCGGGTGACGGAGGTGAGTCTGTTCATCCGGCGTCACCGGCGCATCGGCCCTACGGGTCGAGTCACCTTCGACCGAAGTCGAAGTGGTGATCCGACTCCGGGAGGGGGCGGGACTGGCCCAGGGGCTGCTGCACCGGCCGCACAGCTTCGCGACAATGACCGGATGAACACGGACGTCGCGCCACGGCTCGGGGGGTGGCAGCAGACAGGGCGGCTGGTCGCGGCCGCCGCCCTGGGCATCTTCTTCTGGCTCTCCACCGGCGCGGCGCTGCCGCGGGGGTGCGCGACCGGCACGTGCTCCTGGTTCGTCACCGGTGATCCGCTGGTGGCACTCGGCTGCCTGACGGCGCTCCTGTGGCGCCGACGGTTCCCGCTCGCCGTCGCCATGACGGTCGCTGTCGCCTCGGGTGCTTCGGTACTCGCCATCGGCGCCGCGCTGCTGGCTCTGTGCTCCATTTCCACGCATCGCCGTCCGGCGCGGATCGGAGTCGTCGCGCTCGGCTTCGTGGCCGCGTCGCAACTCACCCTCGTGTTCTACCCGGTCACGAGCCCGCCCGGCTCGGTATGGCTCCAACTCGCACCCACGGCACTGTGCGCGGGCATCGCGGTGGCCGTCGGCGTGGCCATCGGCGCACGGCGCGTCGAGATGCAGTCCTTGCGGGAGCGGGCGGAGAGCACGGAACGGGAACAATCCGCGCGTGCGGCCCAGGCACGGGCCCTGGAACGGAACCGCATCGCCCGGGAGATGCACGACGTGCTCGCGCACCGGATCTCCCTGGTCGCCATGCAGGCCGGAGTGCTGGACCACCGCGGGAACCTCAGCGCCGAGGAGAACCGCATGCTGATCCGCGGCATCGCCGACGGCTCCCACCAAGCGCTGGAAGAACTACGAGACGTCCTCGGCGTGCTCCGCGCCGTCCCGGGCCGCCCGGAGCCGCCGCAGCCCTCCCTGGACCGGATCCCGGAGCTGGTGGCCGACGCCCGCGCTTCCGGAGTGGACGTCACACTCACCACCACGGTGACGGGGAAACCGTCCGACGTCGTGGGACGAACCTGCTACCGGGTCATCCAGGAAGGACTGACCAACGCGGCCAAACACGCCCCGGGCGCCCAAGTGCACGTCACCGTCGAGGGAACAGCCGGTGACGAACTGCTCGCGAGCATCCACAACTCCCCGGCCACCAGGACGACGACCGCTCGACCGCCCGCATCAGGATTCGGCCTGCTCGGCCTCGCCGAACGCATCACCCTCGCCGACGGAGAACTGAGCCACCACCCGACACCCGACGGCGGATACGTCCTCACCGCGCGGCTACCCTGGCCGCACCACGACCACGGAAAGAGAAGCTGAGTGGAGAGCGAGCGGGAGCCGGTGCGTGTCGTCATCGTCGACGACGAACAACTGGTGCGCCTGGCGCTTCGCCTCGTCATCGACGGCGAACCGGACCTGACCGTCGTCGCGGAGGCGGCCGACGGGGACGCCGCGCTCACGGTGGTGGAAGAGCATCGGCCGGACGTCGTGCTGATGGACATCCGGATGCCCGGCCGTGACGGCCTCGACGCGACCCGGGAACTCCTCGCCCGGCCGACGCCGCCCGGGGTGCTCATGCTGACCACGTTCGACTCCGACGACCTGGTCCTCGGCGCGCTGCGCGCCGGAGCCCTCGGGTTCGTCCTGAAGGACACCCCGCCCGCACAGATCCTCGACGCGGTGCGCACGGTCGCGGGCGGGAACCCGGTGCTGTCCCCGGCGGCCACGGCACGGGTGATCGCCGCAGCCACCGGGCCGCAGTCCCCCGGGACCCGCCGCTCGTCCCGCCGAGCCGCGCGGAAACAGTTGTCCGCGCTGACCGAACGGGAACTCGACACCGCCCGGGCCATCGCGGACGGTCTCGGCAACCCGGAGATCGCCGAGCGGCTGCACATCAGCGTCGGGACCGTCAAGGCACACACGGGCAGCCTGTTCGCCAAGCTGGCGGCCGAGAACCGGGTGCAGATCGCGCTCCTGGTCCGCGACGCGGAGGAATGACCGGCCGCGCGCGAAGTGTCAGACGACGGTATCGGTCAGAACGTCGAAGGTGAGGCCGCTGGAGCGCTCGCCGTGGCCGGTGGCGCGCTGCGCGGAGAGCCAGACGACGACGCGGCCGTCCCGCCACCGGGTCCTGTTGAAGGCGACGGTGATCCGGGTGCCGGTGCGCGCGACCTCCTCCTCGTTGATGAAGTACGGCCGCCCCGCGTCCAGTCCCTCGCGCAGCAGGGCCGTGCGTGGCCGGACGGGGGTGCCGTCCACCTCGCTGGGCATCGCGGCGCGCTGGAGTTGCACGCTCCGGGTGTCCCCGGGCACGTGTACGGGGATGAAAGGGATCCAGTTCTCGGGGACGGGGCTCGCGATCTTGTAGGCGACGTCGGCGTGCGGTTCGTCGACGGGCCCCGGTGGGTGCAGCCTGCGCCGCTGGGCCAGGTGTTCGGCGGCTGCCTCGTCGCCGCCCCGCGGTCCGCCGTCCGCCAGTTGGACCGTCTGCTCGATGCCCCAGACGAGGTTGGCGTTCTCGTCCCGTACGAGCGCCACGTCCTGCAGCGCCGGGCCCGTGGCGACCTTCGGGGTGCCGGGCGGCAGGAGCAGGCCGGTCCCGCCGTCGGCGCCGAGCGTGAACATCGACCAGCGCTGCCAGTCCTGCCGCTCGCCCGTGCCCGCCGGGGTGATCCATCGGCGCTGTCCGAAGACGTCGGTGACCGCCAGTCCCTGGACGGTGGCGAGCGTTCCGGCGGGTACGTCGCAGGGGAGCTGGTACCAGTCGTTGCTGAAGACGAGTGCGAACTCCAGGAAGACGAGCCGGGCGAGGTCGGTGCTGTCGGGGGTGACGGCGGCGAAGTTCGTGTTCCCGTCCTCCAGCGCCCACCAGCGCGGCAGGGGCATCCCGGCGTAGCCGACGGGTGCCGGGAATACGGTGCGTCCCGCCGGTACGGGCGTCGGGCCCGTCCCGCCGAGCGAGCCGCCGGGATCGGTGGAGAAGGCGTACCAGTCGAGCTCACCGCCCGGGTACTCGGCGGCCGTCAGGACCTGCTCGCCCCCGCCGGGGGCGGGAGCGGAGACGGCGAAGGAGTGCTCCAGGCGCCGGGCGTTCCAGGTGGCGTCGCCGTCGGGCCGCTCCGCGGTCACCCCGGTCGGCTGGTCGATCAACTGGTCGAACCAGGACGTCAGCCGGGGTGCGAGCGCGTCCAGGGCCGCGCGGTGCGGGCCGGGCAGATCGATGCCGTCCGAGGCCCGCCCGCCCGCCTTGAGGTGCTGGTAGAGCAGGTAGCCGTCCATGCGGCGCCCGGCGAGCGCCTGCATGGTCGCCCAGACCTCCGGGTGCGCGACCAGTGCGCTGTCGGCCTCGTCGGCGGGGTCGGGCAGCGCCACCGGGTAGCGCGCGGTGAACTGCTCCGGTACGTCGTGCGCGCGGAAGACCGGCGGGTCGGACACCAGCTTGCGCCAGCGGCGGCCCAGCGCGAGGCGCAGATCGAAGGAGGTCCGCTCGGAACCGGACACGAAGGGCAGCGGACGGCGTTCGGCGACCGTCTCCAGGGGCCGGTCGGCGGGCAGCGGCTCGGCCGGCCCGCCCTCCGGACGGAACCGGCCCGGCGTGCTGGTCGTGATGGCGTACCGCGCGGTCACCGGCGAGCCCGCGTCGGCGCCCTGGAACTCGCCGAGCTGCCACTGGCGGGTCAGCAGCCACAGCGCGTCCCGTACCTCCGCCCGCAGCGCGCGGTCGAAGTCGGTGGTGCGCGGCCTGCCTTCGAGCCGGTTCCAGACGCCGACGGCGGGGTGCGCACGGTCCCGGAGCGCGCCGGCCAGATCCGTGATGCGTGGCTCAGTCATGGTCGGCCTTCCAGCGCACGTTGGCGATCGAGAGATCGGTGCTGATGGTGATCGGCTGCGTGGTCGCGGACATGAGCGTGGCGGGCAGCAGGTGCCCGTACGCGCTGTCCTCCAGGTGTACGGGCTCCACGGCGCGGGCCCTCGCCATGTCGAAGGTCTCGTGGACCGCCGCCACCAGGTCGGAGGTGTCCCAGGTGCCGGTCCGTACGGGCGGTACGACGAGCAGCATCGCCTGGGGCGGTTCGGAGTCGGGACGGTCCACGTCTGCGGTGATCGCGGTGGTCTCCAGATCGGCGGGAATCACCTCGGTCCACTCGTCGAGCAGCAGTCCGCAGTGCGGCTCGTCCTCGTCCGCGCCGTCGGCGTAGTGCGCCGTGAACAGCAGCCTGTCCTCGGTGATCGCGGCACCGGGGGCGAACTCCATGCCGAGCCAGTGGTCGTTCTGGCGGAACGGGAGCTGGACGGGCGTCAGCCCGGGCTCCTCCTCGTCGTCCCGCAGCGCGGAGCCGAGCAGCACCGCACGCTCCCACAGCCGGGGCATCTCGCGGACCCGGGCGAGCCCGTGGATCCAGTCGTCCAGCGGGAAGTCCCGCTTCACGGGCGCCCGGGTCAGGTGCTCCACGAGCTTGTCGCTGTCCCTGCGCGCCTTGGCCCACTCGGCGGTGAGCGCGTCGGGCGGCGCGAACTCGGGAACGGCGAGGACTTCGGGGCCGAGCATCGCCCGGAGCGCCTCGGTGGCCGCCGCGACGCGGTCGGGGCCGGTGATCGCCCGGTCGTACTCGGCGAGCGCGGCATCGGCCGCGGCGAGCCGGACGGCGATGTCGGCACGCAACGCGCTTGCCCGGTCGAGCAGTTGCCTGCCGAAGGCGACGACCCGGTTCTCGACGGGCGTCAGGTCGAGCCCGGCGGGGTCGAAGCCGGTGAGCGGCAGCAGGTCGGTGACGTCGTCGAGCAGTGCGCCGAGCGTGCTCCGCGTCGTCCGTGCCTGCTGGTTCAGTGCCTGGAGGCGGTTGCGGAAGCTGGTGCGGCGGTTGCCGACGATGCCGCGCAACTGTCCGGGGCTGCTGGGGAGGGTGGCGGTCGGTGTGGTGGTGAGGAGCCGTTCGGCCTGCTGGAGCACACGGAAGCGTTCGCTGACGGGGGTGTTGGACGGCAGCGTGTCGTACTGGGCGAGGAGTGCGTCGGCGTCGGCCAGCGCCCTTGTCATGCGTGACGCGGTGGTGGCGACGGCGGCGAGCACATCGGCGTACGCGCTGCCGCGCCACTGGACGAGTTCGCCCCAGCCGCTGCGCACCATCCCGAACCCGGCCGCCGTGGTAGCGAGTTCGGCGTAACGGGTGAGGAAGCCGTCGATGGCGGCGAGCACCGCGGCCCGTGACGGCTGCGCGGGCGGGTCCGGGTAGAGGGGGGAGAGGTCGTGGACGAAGTCGGCGGCCTCTTCGTCGAGGTCGGCGAGGGAGCCGCGGACGGCGGCGGGCCGTGCGCGGGACAGCGACACCGCGTCGTCGGCGGCGCGGTCCACGGTCGCGGTGCCCGCGGCGGGCACGAGGTCGCTGGTGCGCAAGGGGCGTGAGGTGGTCAGCAGGGTGCGCAACGCGGCGATGAGCGGGGAGAGTTCGAAGAAGGTGACCTTGCCGGGGACGCGGACGGTGTGGCCGATGGTGAGGGCGGCATCGGGGCGCGGATGGTCCTTGTCGACCACGGTGCCGATGATCCGGTCCTCCAGGTCGGTCATCGCCTCGGCGCCCACTGAACGGACCGTCCACAGCAGGTCGATCGGGTCGAGCCCGAGGTCGTCGAGGGCGACGACGCGGCCCCGGGCCTGCCCGCTCACCGGGTCGGTCCAGGTGACGCGCGCGACGACGTCGTCGGCGTCGGGCAGCATCCCCGCCAGCCAGTCGTCGACTGCGGGTTCGGCCTGCGCCCTGGGGGTGGCGCGGCTCTCCGGGCGCAGCCCGGGCCGCAGCCGCAGTCCGAAGCGGTGGGTGAGGGTGGTGCCGCTGCGCGGGGTCTCGACCACGGAGGGCTGGGGCGGGAACCCGGCCTTGGCGTAGGCGTCGAGAGTCGCGGAGGCGCGCTCGGTGTTCCCGGCCAGCGCCTGATGGGCACTCTCGGCCACGGCGAGGTCGGCGAGGGCGTCGTGCACGTCCAGGAGCGCGTGGACCTCGGCGGTGACGGCCGCGGCCTGGCCGGCAGTGGCGGGCGGCAGTACGTCGCCGAGGCCGAACGGGTAGCTGTCCGGCACCCCGGTGCGGGTCACGTGCCGGACCAGGGCGAGGCCGTCGACGACGTTGCGTGCCTCGACCTGCTCGATCGGCACGGCATCGGAGGGATCGATCGCCGTCTGGGGGATCTTCCCCGCGCGCAGGGGGAACCGTTCGCGCAGCGCGGTGATGAAGCGGTCGACCTCCGCCTCGACGTGCCGGTCGTGCAGGCCGCGCTCGAGGCGGTAGCCGAGGAGCGCGCCGAGCGGCTGGCCCTGTCGCAGCCCGTCGAGCAGGCTCAGCGCGATCCGTACCCGCCGCGAGCCGAGGTCCACGGCGAAGGTGCTGGGGTTGTCGGGGCCCGCGTTGGCCGTGTACCCGGCGCGCAGGACGGCGGCGGTCCTGGCGTGGCCGGGCGAGGGGGCGTGGACGAAGCCCGCGTTGTCCGGGTCGTGCAGGAGCGGCGCGCCACCGCTGAAGATCTCCGCGAGCTTGCCGGTCAGCTCCACCGGGGTGAGCTGCGCCGCGCCGGGCCGGACATCCTCCAGCCAGCCGTAGGCGCCGAGGTGCAGGCCCGGACGGGGCACCGTGGAGCCGGTGGCGCCGAACCGCAGTTCCTCCAGGCGCGCGGTGGCCAGGCCGGTGCGCCAGGCGTCGAGCCGGTAGGTGGCCAGGTCGAGGTGTTCGGCGAGCAGCCGCTCCAGGCGGGCTGTGGGCAGGTCGGCGAGGATGCCGAGTGCCGTGATCTGTTCGGCCAGTTCGGCGGTGGCGGGGGTGCTGCCGAGCACGCCCGGGATGAAGTCGGCGAGGAGCTGGTCGGGGCTGCCCGTCACGGCGGGCTCCGGCGAGTACAGCCTGCGGAAGCGGCTTTCGCTGGGCAGCGTCTGGCCGGGATCCGGTATCCGTACATGCACGAACGGCGGGTCGGCCGTGAGTTCGTCGGGGGCGGCCGCACCGGCGGCGACGGCGAGGTTGCGGGCGGCGTCGGCCCAGCCGACGAGCACCGCGTGCCGCAGCAGCAGGTACAGCAGCGCGGAGGGCGGGGCGTCGTCGGTGAAGCCGAGTTCGAGGCGGACCGTGTCCAGGCCGTGGGCCGCTTCCTGAGCGAGCCAGCGCAGGTAGTTGCGGCCGTCGGGGGTGCAGGCGTGCACCGGGTCGGTCTCCGACAGGGGCCGGTCGTCGATCAGCGGTGCCAGCAGCGGCTGTTGGAAGTCGGTGAACAGTTTGCGCAGCAGGTCGGGGTCGTGATCCGGGCTGCCGTTGTGGTGCCCGAGCCTGGCGAGGAGCGCGCGCAGCGGTCCCGGCATGTTCAGCCGGTCCAGGGCGGGGAGTACGGCGGAGCCCCGGCCGCCCAGGTTCTCGCGGTTGAAGATGTCCTCGACGCTCTGCGCGTACCGCTGGTGGTACTCGGCCGAGGTGGGGTGCAGGGCGAGGATGTCCAGGAGGAGCTGGTGCGGGTCCTTGGCATCCTCACCGGGTTGCGGGGGCCTGCCGAGACGGGCGACCTTGTCGGACGCCGCCCGCCAGTCCTGTGCCGCCTCACCGAGCAGCCGGTCCAGGCCGCGTATATGGACCGCCGATTCGGGCCAGGTGAGGCGGGAGAACGCGGTGGTGGGCAGGATGCCGTAGGGCTGGCCGCCGACCCGGACGGCCGGGACGGGGCCCCGCCCGGAGACGTAGCGCAGGAAGAAGTCCCTGGTCTCGCGGACGGTCTCGGCGTCGAGGACGGGGTGCAGGGCGGTCCGGAGGAAGGAGCCCCACGTCACCGGCCACAGCGCGGTGTTGGCGGCACGCGCCTCGCGCTGGTCGGTGCCGTCCGCGTGCGGCATCCCCTCGACGACGGCGGGCGGCAGGCCGAGCAGGTCGGTGAAGCGCCGCCCGTCGGTCCCGGTGGTCCAGTCGGCGGGCCGTGCGGCCTGTGCCGCCCCGGGACGCAGGGCCGATTCCGCCTCGTCGGCGTCGCTCTGTCCCGCCGGCATCCGTTCGGTGTTGTTGGTCGGGGTGCCCTGCGGCAGCAGCGCGTAGCCGTCGGGGCCGCGCAGTTGCTGCGTGATCAGGCCGGAGAGCTGCTGCGCGGACTTGACCGGGTCGGGCTGTGCGCGCAGGCCGAGGACGAGCAGCCGGTCGAGGCCGCCGCGCGTGCGGTCGTCCAGCGGAACGCGCAGTCCCATGCCGACGGCGACGGCGCGCTCGAAGTCCGTGAGCCAGCGCAGTTCGTCGGGGACGTGCAGCGCCCCGGTGACCGGATCCACGGAGACCTGGTCGGTGGCGGCGGGGTCGGGGCTCACGGGCAGCGTCTCGGGCACGGCCGCGCCGGTCGCGGACAGCACCTGAGCTCCGCCGACGTAGCCCAGTACCTGGAAGCGGTCGGGCAGCAGACGGGCACGCGCGGCGCGGGTCCAGGAATCGGGATCCGTGGCACCGGCCGCGGGCGGCGGCAGGACCAGGAAGGCCACTTGTACGGCGTCGCCCGTACCGACGGGTGCTCCCTCGACGCCCGAAGGGCGCAGGGCCCGGATGGCGGCGGCCCGGGTGGCGCCGACCGCGGTCTGCAGCGCGGCGTCGGCCTGCCGAAGGAGGCGGCGGTCACCGTGCGCGCGCCAGACGGCGGTCCAGTACGCCACCGTCGGCCGCCGGTCCGCGGCGGCCACCGGCTTGGGGCCGACGACCACGAGCACCGTCGTGCCCGCGGGGACGGCGTCCGGCTCCTCGGCGGGGTTGGCCGGAACCCGCTGACCAAGGAGCCAGGCGGCGCGCCCCGGGGCGATCCGTCCCGCCAGTTCCTGCCGGGCGGCGCGGAGTGCCGCCGGGTCGCGCGCCGCGGCCCAGCGCGCCGTCCAGTAGGCGTCGAGGGCCGCGATCTCGGCCGGGGTGGGCCGGGATTCGAACTTGTCGACGGCCCATTCGTCGGGGAACACCCGGATCAGGAGCTCGGTCGGGGTGAACCGGGTCTCGATCCGTACGGGCGCGAGGAGGACGGGAAAGTCGTCGCTGAGCTGCGTCGTGGTCTGCTTAGGCGACGTGGCCGGGGGCGTTGTCGAGTGCGTCATCGCGGCAGCATTTCCTGTGCGTGGGCGGCCACCAGGACCGGAACCTGGAAGAGGATGTAGGCGAGGTCGGCGGAGCTGAGCCCCGCGTGCCAGAGCGGCAGGTTCTCGTCCTCGGCGCGCTGTTCCCGCTTCTCCTGGTCGTCCTCGGAGCCGTCGAAGCCGACCAGGGGAACGGTGACTCGGGGATCGAGTTCCAGGAACCCGCGTGCGTGCGGATCCACGTCGGTCCACGACAGGTCGTTCCACACCTCCACCGGGGTGGGCGCCGCGTCGTCGACCCCGAACCTCGGATCTCCGGGGCGCTCCTTGAGGATGAAGAACCAGCCCGCGTCGGCGGGCGGATCACCGCGCGCCTCGTCCGCGTCGAGGTCGAACCCCAGGAGCGTGATGTCGGGGTCGATCTTCGCCTCGTACAGCGGAAGACGTACCAGCGAGTGCGGTGGCCTGTCCTCGCCGGGAAGGGTGACGGGCACCCGCTCCTGGGTGCGGTCGGGCAGGCCGTCGGCGCCGGTCGGCCACTCGGCCCGCTGCGCGTAGACGGCGGCCGTCGGATACCGCTTGAGCAGTTCGCCCCGCACGACCAGGACCAGGTCCTCCTTCTGAGGACCCGAGCCGACGGGTCGGTTGGCGTTCTGGCCGAGCCGTGCGGTGGTCGGCCAGGTGTGCAGCGGCGGGATGTCGTAGCACCGCTCGCGTCGGCGTTCGGCGCTCTCTCCCGGCCTGAGCTGCGCGGTCCGGGGGTCCCAGAACTGCCGGAAGGGACTGCCCCGCTGGTCGGTGGGGTACTCCCGCCAGAGCAGTTCGCGGGCCATCTCGTGGTTCAGGCCCGCGAGGTAGGCCTCGATGAACTCGCGGTTGTTGGCGAGCAGCGTGATCGAGTTCTGCGGAAGGAGGCCGAGGTTCGGGACGAACGCGTCCACCGACTGGTCGAGGATCGCCTGATAGGTGGGCAGGTCGAAGACCGGGTACGCCATCGCCTCGATGAAGTCGTCGGCGAACGGACGCAGCCGCTCGGGCAGTCCGACCGAGCCCAGCAGCGTCCTGGGCACCGTCGTGTCGGCGCGCAGCGCGGACAGCACCGAACCGGTGGCCAGGGCGACTTCGAGCCGCGCGCGTGGCGGGGTCTTTCCCACGGCGGTGGCGACGTTCAGGCCCTGGTACAGCTCGCGCAGCGCACCCTTGAAGCGGGCCGCCTCGGGGCTGTCGGTGGCGCCCTGTCCCGGCACCACCGGGTCGTTCAACTCGCGCAGCCGGAAGTCGGGGCTGTGCGGCAGGCCGTCGACCGGGTCCGTCGCGGGAGCCCCGGGGTGCAGCTCCTCGGCGAGCCGTTCCGCCGTGACGATTCCGGCCGGGGCGGTCTTGGCAGGTGCGGCCGTCACCGCCGCCGCAGGGTCGTCCATCCGGGGCACGAGCGCGTCCGGCGGGCGCTCCGGGGTGAAGGGCAGCGTCCGCATCAGCCGCGATCCGGGCCGGGTGATCCGCCGCATCGCCGGGGAGAGCGGCGCGCCCGCCACCTTGCTGGCGGCCACCCGGAACCCGATCGCGACCTTCTCCGCCTGCCCGTTGAGCGCCGCGGCCGCCGCGGCCGGGGCCACGGCGGCCGTCACCCGCGAGTGCGCGGGCGCCGTCAGCCGGAGCGAGCGCCCCGACGGGGCGGCGGCCGGCTGCGCCACGGAGGTGCCGCCCGCCGGGTCCAGGTGTTTGGTCTGGAGTACGTGTCCGACTTCCCGCGCCAGTTGCGCGGCGCGGATCCGCGCGTTGGCGGCCAGCACATCGCCGACCTGCGCCCAGGCCGCGGCCATCAGCTCTTCCTGGCGTGCCCGGACGGCCTGCGTGCCCAGCTGTGCGGCGACACGGAAGCGCGGGTCGAGGTTGAGCCTGTGGACCCAGTTGCGGTTCTCCGGCGAGGGGACGGGTGTGCCGTCCTGACGGGTCAGCAGCCTCGGGGTGAGCGCGTGCCACCTGCCGTACAGCGAGGGCGTGAGGAGAGGGTCGGACGCCGCTGCGAGCGGCGGGGCGGTGATCGGCGGCGCCTCGAGCGCGGCGTGCGCCGCGGCCGGGGTGTGGCGCTGATAGTCGTCCGCCAGGTTGACCAACGCGGCCAGGGCGCTCTGGAAGGGGTGCGGGTACGGGGCCGCGGGCGGTGGCCGGTCGTGGAAGTTGTCCCAGTTCTCCGCGTCGTCGGGCGGCGCGCCCGGCGGCTGCGGCACCTTGAGGGCGCCGCCCATCGGCAGCACGCCGCCGAGTGCGGCCGGTGTCAGGATCCCGGGCAGGCCGAGGCCGGGCGAGCGGTGGACGTCGATGTCCCTGCGCCCCACCCGCGGGTCGGGCCGCTGGGGCCGCAGCAGGCGTACGAGGGCCTCGAAGTCGCCGGTGCTGCCCGTGGTGAACTGCCAGCGGTGGTAGTACGGCAGGCGCCCCGAGGCCGGTCGGCCCGGGTAGGGCGGGCCCCACGCCAGGTACACGGCGCCGGGTGAGCCCGTCGGATCGAGGCCGAGCCCGGCCAGCCGGCCGGTCTCGAACGCCGGTACGAGGAAGGCCTCGTACGCGGTGTCCGGGCGGAGCCTGCGCGGACACATCAGCCGCGAGCAGGCGTTGTCCGCGTCGGCGCGGAGCACCTCGGCGAGCGCGGCAAGGGCGTGTGGCGTGCTGTCGGAGGCGACCGGACCCGTCAGTGAGCCGTTGACGTGCACATGCGCCCAGGCGCCGAGCTGCTCGGGCCGGGGCAGGGTGGTGGCGGTGTCCCGTACGGCGATCACGGGAAGCGGCCCGTTCCCCTGCGGGCTCTCGGTGAACTCCGGGGCCGCGCCGTCCGCTCCGGTCCCGGCGGTGAGTACGACGAGGGCGAGCCAGGGGGCGAGCCGCTTGGTGACGTCGTCGGGCGGGGCCGGGCTGTAGCGCCAGGGGAAGTCCTCGTCGCAGAACTCGATGTGGGCGAGGTAGTTCGGCTCGTAGTTGGTGGTGGAGGGCCGCGGTTCCGTACGGGAGATCGCGCGCGGGTCGATGCCGATGACGTCCCCGGGGCCGTAGAGCTGCACGTTCCGTTCGATCTCCTGCACCAGCGGTCCGCCCTTGAGGGGCTCGCCCGAGACGCGGAGCCGGACCGGGACGGCGGCGCGCGCCGAGGTGCCTGGGTCACCCGTGATGCGGGTGGCGATCCCGGCACGCAGCCAGGGCAGGAACGAGTAGGCGTTCGCGGTCATGAGGCGCCGCCCGCGGTGAAGATCTCCGTGCTCGCCGTCAGCTCGGGCACGTCGGGGTCGGCGGCGGCCGTCCCGGTGCGGGCCGTGCCGCCCGTGACGAGGACCTTCCCACCGGGCAGCGGAGCGGCGGCGAAGGCCCACCGGCCCTCGGCAAGGCCCGCGACAGGGGACCAGGCGTCCGCGTCGGCGTCGTAGAGGACCGCGCTGCGGTAACCGGCCTCGTCCTTGTCGTCGGCGGCGCCCCCGATGACGAGGACCCCGTGCTCACCGAACGGGAGCGCGCGGTGCAGGGCCCGCCCCGACGGCATGTCGGTTGCCGGACTCCACGTCCCGGAGGTGAGGTCGTACAGCTCGGCGGTGCGCTGACTGAACGGGTCGAACGGGCCGCCGCCCGGTGCTCCGAGCGCGGTGCCGCCGGTGACCAGGACCTCGGTGTCCGAGAGCTTCGTGGCCTGATGGTGACTGCGGGGCGCGCGCAGGCTGCCGGTCGGTGCCCACTTCTTCGTGCCGGAGTCGTACAGCTCGCAGAAGGCGAGGGACGGGTCGTCGGCGCTGCCGACCGGGGCGGTCCCGCCACAGACCAGCACGGCACCGCCCGCGAGGGGCACGGCGGTGTGTCCCGTACGGGCCTCCGTCATGGCGCCCGCCGCCGACCACGTGCCCGCCACCGGGTCGTACAACTCGGCCGTGTGCAGGGCCCTGGTGGTCTGCGCCGACCGGACGGTGGTGCCACCGGCGACGAGCACCTTGCCGTCGGCGAGCAGGACCGCGCTGTGGCCCGCGCGGGGCCCCGCCATGCTGCCGCCGAGGGTCCAGGCGCGTGTCGCCGGGTCGTACAGCTCGGTCGTCGCGAGCGCGGGCGCGCCCCGCGAGGCACCGCTGGTACCACCGGTGGCGAGGATCTTCCCGTCGGCGAGAAGGGTCAGGGTGTGCAGCCGCCGGGGGGTGTTCAGGGCGCCGACCGGGACCCACGTCCCGGCGGTGGCGTCGCGGACGGCGGCCTGGCTGACGGCTGCACCGGCGCTGTCGGCACCCCCGGCGACCAGCAGGGCGCCGGTGTTGGAGAGGGGGACGGCGTTGTCGTGCTGCCCGTACCAGGTGACGGCCTCGGGCAGGGCCGACGCGGACGTCCAGGACCCGGCGGCCCGGGTGGAGATGGTGGTCATCGAAGCTCCTCGGGTACGCCGTCCGTCGTACGGATGGTGGTGCCTGCCGGATCGGGGGGCTCCCCGTGCCGGGTCCGGGCAGTCATGGGATCAGCGCCTCCCCGGTGGCCGCGAGCTGGAGCGGCCCGGGGCCGGGCGCCGCAGCGCCCGCCGCCGCGATGCCTCCGGTCACCAGCACACGGTCGTCGCCGAGTTCGGCCACCGCGGTGGACCACCGCCCCTGGGAGAGGCCCGCGATCCTGGTCCAGGCGCCCGCGGCCGGGTCGTACGCGAGCACGCTCCGGAAGCCCGCCGTGCGGCCGGGGCCCGTGGTACCGCCGATGACCAGGACGTCCCCCGCGCGCGTGAGCAGCGCGCGGTGCCGGGCGCGGCCACCGGGCATGGGGACCGCGGGAGTCCAGGTGCCGGAGAGGGGGTCGTACGACTCGGCGGAGGCCAGGGCGCGGGGATCGAACGTACCGTCCGCCGCGACGACCGCCTCGCCGCCCGTGACCAGCACCCGGCCGTCGGGCAGCAGCGTCGCCTGGTGACTCGTGCGGGCCGTGTGCAGGCTTCCGGTGGGGCTCCAGGTGCCACTGGCCGGGTCATAGAGCTCGCAGTGCGCGAGCGCCGCGTCACCCGGGCCGCCCGTGGGCAGCGCTCCGCCCACGACCAAGACCCGGCCGTCGCGAAGGAGAACGGCCTGATGGCCGGTACGGGCGTCGTTCATCGGCGCCGTGGCCGTCCAGGCGCCGGTCGCGGGGTCGAACAGCTCGGCGGAGCGGAGCGCGCCGAAGCCCTGCCCGCCGCCCCGGGCGGCACTGCCACCGGCCGCGAGCACCCGGCCGCCGGACAGCCGCGTCGCGGAGTGCGCGAACCTGGCCGCGCCCATCGGCCCCGACCGCGTCCATGCCACGGCGGGCGGGTCGAACACCTCGGCGGAGGCCAGGGGAGTGCCGTCCGCGCCCCGCCCTCCGGCCGCGAGCACCCGGCCGTCGGAGAGCCGCGTGACGGTGTGCAGACGGCGGGCGGCCGCCATCGCGACCGACGCGGTCCACACACCGGCCGTGGGGTCGAAGAGCGCCGTCGCGGCAACGGCCGTACCCGCGGCGCCGGTTCCCCCGGCGAGCAGCGCCTTGCCCGTGGCGAGGAGCACCGAATCCACCTGCGCCACCGGGGTGGGCAGCGTCCCCGTGTCCGCCCAGGTGCCGGGGACGAAGGGCGCGACCGCCGCCTCGGAGGCGGGGATGACGTGCAGCAGCCCGTCCAGCGCCGGGTCGGCGGCGACGAAGTCGGCGAGGGCGTCGGCCGCCGTGGCCTGGTTCCGGAAGTCCACCGGGGCGCCCGCGGCTCCGCGGCCGAGCGTGCGCGGCGGCAGCGCGGGCACGTTGCTGCGTACGTACGCGACGACGAACCGCTGGTCGGCGACGCGCACGGTGTCGGCCGTCGCGAACGGCTGGCGCAGCAGCGCCTCCCGCCTCGACAGCGGTGACCTGCTCGTGCTGCTTCCCTGGAGCAGCCCGTCGAAGACGGCGGGGCTGACGCTGTGGAACCGCTTGGTGCGCCCGGCGGAGAGCCGCGCGGGCGGTTCGGTCCCCGGGCCGTCGGCGTCGGCCGCTCCGCGCGCACCGTTCGCGGCGGGCGCGCTGTCGAGGATGTGCAGCTCGTAGCGGGCACTGCGGCGCACCACGCGTGCGGACGCCAACGTGCCCGCGGCGGCGGTGAGTTCGAGACCGGTGTCCTGTGTCTCGTACGCGGGACTCGACAGTTTCGCCGCGTCGCTCATGTCCTGATACTGGGCCATGGCGAACTTGTCGCCGGTGTCGGAGACGCGTACGAGCCCGCTGCCGGGCGCGGGCGCGACGGTGAACCGCTTGCCGTCGGCCGTGCGCCGCGGGCCGACCCTGTCGAGGCGGACGTTGAGCGGCAGCGCCCGTTGCTGGACGGACAGCGTGCCCAGCGGATGCAGCACGAGGTCGTCGGACGGGGGCAGTTGGCGGAGGCTGACCAGGGGCTTGCCGCTGCCGGTGGGCAGGCGGGTCTGCCAGCCCTCGGTCTTGCGCAGTTCGGCGGCGAGCAGCGGCAGTACCAGGACGGGCGGAAGCGTGGTGGTCAGGCTCTCGCCCCAGGTGATGTCGAAGTTGGCGGAGATGGAGAAGAACAGGAACCCGATGGATCCCCTGCCGTGCGCCCGCCAGGGCGCCGGGCCTTCGAGCCGGAACCGCAGGTCGATGCTGAACACGCCGACCCCGAACGCCTTGAGCGAGACCGAGGCGCTGATGGCGATGTCGAACCGGAACGGGTTGAACTGGAACAGCGCGTCGAAGCTGAGGTGCCCCTCGATGCCGAAGCTGCCGAAGCCCAGCCGGAGTTCCGCCTTCGAGCCGAACTGCACGGTGTTGCTGGTGATGGCGAAGTAGCCCGAGATCCTTATCAGTTGCCTGTCGCGGTGCAGGATGTCGAGGGACACCCGCTCGGGCACGGGGAAGGGCAGCGGCGGCGCCTTGTACGAGGGGTGGAAGCCGCCGACCGTGAGCACCAGGTCAGGATTGTCGCCCCAGGCCACCAGGATGCCCATGCCGCCGTCGAGAGGCATGGTCAGCACGTGCGAGTCCACGAGCCGGGCCTCGAACCAGAGCCGGTTCTTGCCCGGTTCGAGGGCGCCGAAGAAGTCGACGCGCAGATCGAGGAGGGGCAGCTTCAGGTTCGGCAGGGTGGCGCGCAGGGTGCCGAGGACGGCGATGTCGCCGGGGATCTCGATGATCAGCCCGAGGGAGATGCTCACCAGCGTCGGAGTGGCCCAGCCGATCTTGGCCATGGGGCCGATGAGGAACGTGCCCTGCTCGGGCGGGAAGAACGCGTTGAGGTCCGACAGGACGCGGGGCGCGTTGGCGATCACGTCGCGCGGGAACATCACGGACTCGATCGAGCCCGTCCGGATGCCCTCCGCGAGCGCCTGGAGGTTCATGCCCCGGTTCAGTCCGATCAGGCCGCCGACCGCGAGCAAGGTGAAGCCGTAGCCGAGCTGGATGCCCTCGCCGAAGTCGGCGGTGAGCACGACGAGGAGCGAGAACCCCTTCGAGCCGTCCGGCATCCTGGTGCTCACCAGGCCGATCGCCTTCAGCGCCAGGAAGTCGGCGAACTCCAGCTCCATCGCGCCCGCGTACTCGCCGCGCGCGGCGTCGAAGGCGAGGAAGCCGCCACCCCGCACCACGCTCGTGTCGATCGAGAGGCCCGCGCCGCCGGGCGGTTTGAAGCCGAGCGACACGTCGAGCGGGCCGAGGTTCCCGTCCAGCCCCGGGCGTCCCTCGAACAGGGCGGTGAGGCCGACCTTGTCCACCACGGCCGTGACGGGCCCGAGTTGCGCCTTGAACGTCGCGCCGAGACCGACCGGCACGGCACCGCCCGAGGGCGACACGGAGATGCTCAGGCTCTGCACCTCGACCGGACCGATCCGTCGGCCCACCGGGATCTGGAGCTCCAGATTCGAGGTGCCGCGGAAGTACAGGCCGTCGCGGTGCGAGACGCCGAGGGTCAGGTCGCCGCCGATGCGGAACCCGTCGGCGGGCAGGACGGCGGCGAGGAATCCGTCCGCGTCCTCACCCGCCTTGAACACGAACTCAAGCCCTTGGAGGTCGAACTCGGCGAAGACGTCCACCGGGTCGTCCTGGCCGCCGTCGATCCGGACGCCGCCCGTGCCCGAGAGCGCGCGGAACTGGAGCCGCGTACCGTCCGGGGTGCCCAGGAGCAGCACGGGCTGCCCGTCGGCGGCCATGCTCTCGGCCGTGACCTCGATCGCACCCTTCGCGTGCCCGGGTGCGCCGCCCGACTCGAAGCCGGTGATCACGTCCACGCCCTCGCCGGGCCTGGCGAGGAGCGCCACTCCGCCCTGGAGGTCCAGCGCGCTGCGGACCGTGACGGCGATGCCGCACGCCAGCTCGAACCGGAGGCCGAGCGAGCCGGTCAGCGAGGGGAGCAGCGCGAGCCCCGGCGCCCCGCCGGTCACGGCCGGAGGCACCCGTACGAGCCGGACCGCGCCGCGCGCCCGCCCCTCGCCCTCGTCGCCGCCCACGGACTGGTCGAAGGCGGCGAAGGTGAGCGCGGTCGCCGTGGGGCCCAGCGGGTCCTGGCGCGGACCCTGCACCGCGGTCTGCGCGCCGTCGGACAGCGCCGCGATGCGCACGTCGAAGCCCATGGCCAGGAAGAGGTTGTCGAGCTGGGAGGCCAGCTCGTCGAAGTCGAGGTCGGGGCCGCCCCAGCCGTAGGCGTTCTGCAGCACGAGCGACGGATCGTCGAGCACCTTGGGCACGTCGGCCACATCGAGCGTCATCCGGGTGTGGGACGGACGGCTGCCCGTGGGCGGCACGTAGGCCGTCTTGATGATCCCGAACGCGCGCAGCCCGAAGCCCACGGAGGGGTGGAAGCGCTGGAGGTAGGTGATGACCAGATGGTCGAGGAGCTGCCGCGGGAACCGTTCGCGGAACCCGTCGGCCCGCAGATGCGCCGGGATGGCCGAGTCGGGAGCGTCGGCGATGGCGCGGATGGCGGTCACCAGGCCCTGGACGGCGGCGAGTACGCGGGCCGCGTCGTCGGCGGAGACGTCGGCGGCGCTCTCCGACTTGGCGGGCACCGAGGCGCGGAGTCCGGGCGCGCCCTCGTTGAGCCCGCCGTCGCCGAGGAGTCGGCGCAGGCTGTCGAAGAGCGTGTCCACGGCGGTGCCGAGCGCGCGCAGCGGGGCCGGGGGTTCGGCTGCCGTCCAGCCGAGTTCGTTCAGGAGGCCGACGAAGGCCTCGGGGGAGGCGACCGCCTCGCGCAGGGGCAGCAGCGCCTGCCCGATCTCGGCGACGAGCTTGTCGAAGGTGCCCTGTTCAGCCATGTCATGCCCTCGGGTACTGGTGCGCGTCGAGCGGGGCGTGCTGGGCGGGATCGATGAGGTTGACGATCAGCCACTTGCAGAGGAAGCAGAACATGCCCCGCAGGTCCGCGTCGTTGGTCGTGCCCTTGTCCTGGCCGCGCATCTTGCACTCGCCCGACGCCCGGTAGAAGCCGCCGGCGAAGTGGTTGCCGCCTTCGAAGATCCCCACCATCTGGTACGCGAACTTCGGTGGCACGAAGCCCGGTATGCCGATGGGCAGATCCGTCTCCTCCTCCCGCTTCCCGAACGGCTTCGTGGTGTCCCGGTTCCTGTTCAGCGGGCCGTGGCTGCGCTGGTTCGCGGGGGCGGGGTCGGCGACGAAGTCCCGTACCTTCTTGTCCACCACGAAGACCGGAAGCCCCGAGAGGTCGGTCCGCTGGACGAAGACCGCCGAGCCCTTCTTGAAGACCGGCAGCTGAGCGACGGGTCCCGGGGTCTGGAGGAAGAGGGTGCCCTGCTTCTCGTCGGGCCTGGTGGCGATGGTCAGGTTGGCCAGCACGTCACTGGGCGTCGCCTTCAGCGGAAGCTGCCGGTTGTCGGCACCCGTCGAGAAGTCGTGCACGGTCACCTTGGCGTTGTCCTGCCACGCCTGGACCCATTTCGCGATGTCGGCGGTGCCGACCGTGACTTCGAAGATGTCGGACACCAACGGCACCGAGGGCACCAGGAGTTTCCCGGATACGCGCATCCGCGGCACGGCGAACCATTTGATCTTGTCGGGGTTGAGCTTGCGGTCCTGCGGGGGCGCTCCCTGGTGCAGGAAGGTGAGCTTTGCCAGATTGTCGAACGGCAGGTCGCGGGTGGGGTCGTTGTCCCCCTGCTGGTCGCCCCCGAAGTCCTCGTACTCGTCTCCCAGGTTGAAGGAGTGGGCGAACTCGTGGGCCACCTTGTTGACGAGGTGGTCGATCTCGGTGATGCCCAGGGGATTCGTCGGCAGGACGGGCGGCGGTGTCCTTGTCCGCACCGGCCTGGCCCCCGGCACGGCGGAGAACTCGACTTTCCCCTGCCGGCCCACTGTCGAGGCCGTCAGAGTGCCCCGGTTGAAGGCCGTGCCGCCGAGGAGCGGGTCGTACGCGATGATCGCGACCATCCCCCGGCTCTTGCGGAATTTGGTGTCGTCGGGCACCCAGTTCTTCCCGATGGGAGGGTTCGGCGGCTCGGAAAGACGGAGCCCCTCCAGATATCCGAGAACGAAGTCTCCCGGATTCGTCGCGTTGCTGTTCGCGTACACCTCGGGAGCGTGCCTGCGCGGATCGAGTTCCAGCGTCTGATGCCCGTCGACCCGGTAGAACTCATAGACCCGGTCGATGAATTCCTTCAGATTCGGCGCGTTCGGCGTATCGCTCGCAGGAGGCTGGACCGCGGGCTCCCCCTGGCCGTTGAACCTGCTCCGGTCGGCCCGGCGGCGTCCCAGATACAGTCCGTAGAAGGTGTCCGACGCCTCGATGAATCCCTCCGCCTGGTGCTCCTTCCAGGTCGCGATCACCAGATCGGTCGCCTTGCCCTCGACGAAGTCGGTCAGGCCCTGGCCCTTCCAGAGGTCCCTCAACTGCTGTGGACTCCGGCTCTCCCCACGTTGGGGAAGGCCCACGCGCTCGACCAGTTGCTGGACGCTGTAGCTGTTCTCCGGAAAGCCGCTCTGATCCGACTCGGGAATGCGCCGGCCGATGAAGTCGCGTCCCGCCTGTCCGGCCCTGTCCACGACGCGGGGACCGCAGGTGACGAGCTGCTGCTCGGACGGCTCGAACACGGAGAAGACGTTGAAGCTCTTGCTCAGCAGTCCGTACGGCTGATGCCGCGGCTTCTCGAACATGTCGCGCACGGTGCGCTGGACGATTCTGTCGAACAGCTGGGCGTCCTTGGCCTCGAATCCCTCCGCTACGAAGACCATGTTGACCTGGTCCTCGTGGTTCACCACGTCCGTGGCCCTGACCCGCTTCAGCGTGGTCCGCGGCTTCGCGTGGTCGACCACGCGCACCGGCAGGGTGTTGCTGATGGCCGTGCCCTTGAGCGTTCCCGAGACGGTCACCGGAGCCGTCGTCTCCGCCGTTCCCCGCAGCCTTCCCCGCGGAGCGATCACGACGTTCGGACTCGGCGACGTCAGATCGATGTAATCGTGGCCCGTGATGTCGCCGACCGCGTCGGTGCCTGCCGCCGGGTGTTCGCTGAACCGGGCGTACAGCGAAGGCTGTGCGTGTGCGAAATTGCTGTCCTTCGTCGTCGTGATGGATTTGTTTCCGAACCACCAGTCCTCGATCTTCTCGTGCACCTGGAGCCTGCCCACGACCACCCCGAAGCCGCCGTTGACGGTGATCTGGAAGAGATAGACACCCGGCTCGGTGGCCGTGACGATTCCGGAATTGCTGACCGAAGGAAGATTCGTGAGCCGACTTCCCGTCGGGTGATACGGCGCGAAGAAGTGGAAAACGCTGCCGTTCGTCCGGTCCGTCAGCACGAACGGCTTGGGCGCGGCCTCGGAGAAAGTACGGCTGAAAACCTGAATCTTGAGCGGGAGATTTCCGGTGAGCACGAGGTGCAGATCAAGGTGCGGAAACACCGGAAGATCCGCAGTGATGGGAACCGTACTCGACATGATCGCTCCCGGCGGTCGATCTTACGGACGGCGAAGGGTTCCGATCCTCCCACCGCCCTCAGATCAACAGAAGAGCTAATGCGGCGTTGTTTGAATATTCGGCAAGGCCGGGAAACGTCTTTGCCTGGAATTTATCGCTCCAGTCGGAACAGAACACTCATTCAACAGCGCTATGAGCTGCCTGCCTCGTGCACGGCGCCCCTCCCGGCAGGGCTGGGCGAGGCCCACCACTTCTGTCAGGAGCCCTGAGGCTTCGACCCCACCGCCGCGGCCACGAACGCCGCGACCAGAGGCCGACGGTCCCGCTCGTTCCAGGCGAGCACCAGGCGGCTGGGCGGCGCGTCGGTCACCGGCACGCAGGCCAGGCCCTGCGGGACCGGCTCGACCAGGGAGCGGGGCAGCACGCCGACCATCCGGCTCACGGTGATCATGTGGAGCATCTGGGTCACGTCCGCGACCTCGGGCCCGGTGCCGTCGCCCCCGGGCACCCCTTTCCAGCGGGGCAGCGCCTCACCCGCCAGATCGGACATCCGCACGGAGGCGTGCCCGGCCAGCCGGTGCCCGCAGGGGACGATCGCCACGCGGTCCTCGGCGTGCAGCGTCTCGTGGGCCAGGCCGTCGAGGTCGTCGAACGGCGCGTAGAGCAGGCCGACATCGGCCCGGCCGTCGTGGAGGAAGTCGGCGCGGTCGGCCGGACCGCTGAACAGGATGTCCACCCGGCGGGCGTCGGGCCGACGGGCGTACTCGGCCAGGATCCCGGACAGCAGCCCGGCGTCGCCGCCCGGCTTGAGCACCAGCCGCAGATGGTCGTGCGCCTCGCCGGCGCGCCTGGCGTGCCGGACGGCGGCGCTGACGGCGTTGAGCGCGTGCCGTCCGTGTTCCCGCAAGGCCTCCCCGGCGGGGGTGAGCTCTACGTGCCTGCTGGACCGGATGAACAGGGGCACACCGAGTCGGCTCTCGATGCGCCGGATCGCCTTCGAGAGCGCCGGCTGGGCGATCGAGAGCCGGACCGCGGCCCGGCCGAAGTGCAGCTCGTCGGCGAGCGCGACGAAGTACTCGAGCTCGCGCGTCTCCAGTTCAACCATGCCGTGAGGTTATCGCCGAATGCCGAACGGATCTTGGACGCGAAGGCGGACGCCCTTGAGAATTGCCCCATGATTCACCACACGATGATCGTCTCCTTCGACCGGTCCCTGCCCGCCGAGGAGCTCGACCAATACCTGACAGACATCGAACAGGCCATGCTCGACTCCGACACCGTGCTGTCGGTCGCGGTACGCCGTCACATCCCCGTCCCCGGCGAGGAAGCCATCCCGGCGCTCGTCGCGACCGCCATCGTGCAGGTCGCCGTGGCCGACACCGACGCGCTGGCGAAGGCGTTCGCCGCACCCGGCCTGCACGAGGTCATCGACCACTGGCAGTCGCGGCACCCGTACAAGGTCGCCTGGGCGAACCACGAGCCGCTGACGTGAAGCGGCCTGAAGCGGCGTGAAACCGTGTGATCCGGCATGAACGCCGTTGGCCCGACCGGGAGCACTGACTAAGATCCCCAGAAGGCCAGTTGTCACGGGGGGACACATGTCGGCGGGGCTGGACGAGGGCCGGATGCGGCATCTGGAGCTGATCCAGACGATCGTGACCCGGATGGGCAACAACTCCTTCCTCATAAAGGGGTGGTCGCTGACGGTGACGGGCGCCCTGCTCGCCTACGCCGTCGGGAACGACAAGAGCGCCATCGCACTGGTGGGGTTCGTACCGGTGCTGGCCTTCTGGGCCCTGGACGGCTACTTCCTCTATCAGGAGCGGCTGTTCCGTCGCCTCTACGACCGGGTGCGCAAAGCCACTCCCGCCGACGCGATCGAACCGTTCGCCATGGACGTGAGGCCGGGCAGGGAGAAGGCAGGTGTCCTGAAAGCCGCAGCCTCCTTCACCCTGTCCGGCTTCTACGGAGGCCTCGTCCTGGCCCAGGCGTTCGCACTCATCTTCGTGCTGTGAGCGCTCCGCTATTCGTACTTCGAGTCCAGTGCCGCACGCAGGCGACGCACCGAGTCGTCGAGCAGATCCGCGTCCGTCTCGGCCGCCTCGGGCCACAGCCGCGGCATCCTGTCGCCCGTGAAGCGCGGCACGACATGGACGTGGAGGTGGAACACGGACTGGGTGGCGACCGCGCCGGACGACTGGATGACGTTCAGTCCCTCGGGGCGGTGAGCCGCCCGGACCGCGTGGGCGGCCCTGAGCACCGCCGTCCCGACGGCCGCCGCCGTCGCCTCGTCCAGTCCCCAGATGTCCGCGACATGACGCCGGGGCACGACGAGGACGTGCCCGGGGTGGACCGGGTTGAGGGGAAGAAGGGTGAGGGTCTCCGCGGCCCGGGCGACGATACGGGCCGGTCGGGTCCCTGCGTCGACCCCGCAGAAGACGCAGTCGGGGTCGTGGTGTTCGGCGCTCATGGGGCGAACGATAGGCGCGAGGAGCGGTCTGGCCCTCAGACGGCGCGGTCGTTGACGTCGCGGAATGCCAGCGGGAGCTTCTTCACGAGGTCCCTGTCGAGGTGGGGCAGGCGTGTCCTGGACAGGGCGACCATGGACTGGGCGAGCGTGGAAACGTAGTTGTTGAGCTCCTCCTTGTCGTCCGCCACCAGGTCGTACACGTCCCCGTCGTACTCCGGCCTGCCTCCCGAGTGCACCGAGTGCTGGTACGGCCCGAAGTCGGCCGGCATGTCCCAGCCGTCGAGGGGCCTGACCCAGAACACGGGAAGGATGGCTATGGGCTCCTGGCCCGGGTCCGCGTTGAGGTTCGCCATGCGCTGCACCATGACGGCCCACTCGCGCCTGCACCACTCCCGCTGGAAGTACCCCTCCGTGATCAGCGGGACCATCAGTCGCGTGGTGCGGATCGCCTCGATCAGCTTGGGCTCCCACGTCGCCCCGTGCTGCATCATCTTGTCGAAGAAGCCGGACCGCGTCACCCGCCCACCGAGCTTGGCGGTCACCCGCTTCTCCAGCAGGTTGTGGAACTTGAGCGCCTCGTCGAAGTCGACGTCCCGGTTGTGCCAGCTGGTGAAGAAGAAGCAGGAGGGCACCTCGGCCGGTTCCGCCGGGGACGCCTGGCGGGATCCCTGCCAACGCGCGGCCAGTTCCTCGGCGATCGCTCGTACGCTGTCGGCCATCTGACGGCCGGTGCCCGCCGCATCGGTCTCCGCCGCCACTGTGTCGGCCAGCGCCAGCACGAATTCGGGGTCCTCTTGCTCGAACACCGTGTCGAGCAGCAGGTCGACGCGTTCCGCCATGGACAGGTTCACGGTCACGGCTTCGGGCAGCACGGTCGCCGTCGGCCGCAACCGCAGCGCCGCCATCCAGCGCCGGTAACTGCCGGAGTCCCTGCACACCGTCGAACGCAGCAGGCTGGACCGCAGACTCGTGCGTGCCCGGTCGGGCACGTCGGCCCGGTACTGAGCGGGGAGTGCGGGCGACGGTGTGTGCCGGTCGGGAGGTGGGGGCGCCATGCGGGCTATCTCCGTGACGGTGGTGACCTGTTCCACGGTGACCTTGCCCGCCAGAACGGCTTCTCCGGCGCGCACGATCTGATGCGGATGCCCGTCGAAGGTGTCCGCGAGCCGTGCGGCCTGTCGCTGATCGAGGCCCATGTTCTCCATGAGGAGCCTGACCGCGTCAGGGCGGGCCAACGGGCCCACGAGCAGCCGGGCGTTCGGCTCCCACTCACCGGTCTTGCGCGAGGTGACCAGAATGCGCGCGTTGCCCTCCGGGAAGTGCGGCCGGAGGCCGCCCGGGTCCTCCGCATTGTCGAAGATGTAGAGCCAGTCGGCCGCCGTGGGACCGTCCAGCGGTCGTCCCAGGTCCTTCTCGAACGCCTCGTGCAGCCGCTCCGTCTCCTCCGCCAGACGGTCCGCCAGGCGGACCGGGTCCGGGTCCCTGGCGCAGTCGAAGACCCACATCAGTTCGTAGTGCTGGGTGTAGAGGTGGCCGTAGGAGATGGCCAACTGCGATGTTCCGTACCCGTACTGGCGGTCCTCCGGGTCGTGTACGAGCACGGCGCGGTGGTCCATGAGCAGCCGGTGCGCGTCCGCGATCTCCTCGTCCCTGCCGACGAACGGGGCCGGCAGCGGCGGGAGGTTGTTCATCTGGGGCAGCTGCCGGGGCGGGCGCCGTGACGGACTCACCGGCCGCTCCCACGTTCCGCCGACTGCTGAGGGGTCTCGGGCAGCACCTGTTCGATCAACTGCTCGGCCTCCGCCGGGTCCGCCCCGGCCAGGACGACGACTTGCGCGTCACGGACGAGCAGCGGCCGGGGTGCCGCGTCGATCTGCACCAGGACGGCTTGGGACGGCCGGCCGGGGGAGCCGACGAAGGTGTCCGCCCACTCGGTGGGGTCGGTGTTCCCGGCGGCGAAGTAGTTGCGCGAGAAGATGACCAGCATGCGCTCCGCCGCGGCCCGCGCCTGGGCGACCGCGTCCTTGAGGCTCTCCTGGCTGGCCCGCCAGCGGCGCTGCACGACGCCGTGCCCCCGTTGCACCAGCACCTCGGACATCCAGTCGGCCCAGGGCTGGTCGGCGCCGACGTAACTGATGGCGACCGAGCCCGGCTCGCGCTGCAGCGTCCCGGTGTCCAGGATCTCGCGCAGGTGTGACCACCCCTCCACGCGGGTCTCGGCCAATTGTCCGGCTTGCACCGCGCTCTCGCTGCCGAACGCAGGATCCAGGTCATGGGCGTCGGCCAGGTCCAGTGGTTCCAGCTCCGTACGCCCCGCCTCGGCAATGGTTTTGGCCAATTGTTCGAGCAGCGCGTAATACCGTACTTCGTCCTCCGCACGCGGTGAGGCGGCCAGGGACTCCAGTCCGTACTGCCGCAGCCAGTCGAAGGCTCCGGGCCCCTCCACCGATGTGCGTACGTTGTCCGGCACCTGTTCGTCGGCCACGGGCTTCCAGCACAGCGGGACGAGACAGCCACGCGCGGAGACTCCCCGGATGCCCTCGTGGTGCCGCATACGGGCGTCGAAGACCGCCCATTCGAGTCCCGCGCCGCGGTCGGTGAAGTACCGGGAGGAGTACAGCACGATCATGACTCCGGCCCTGGTCACGCCGCCTTCGCGTGCCGACTCGGGCTCTTCGACGGCACCGAGCAGGCCGCTGACGCCGAACCCCTCCTGGATCCGCAGTTGGTACTCCAGGTCGGTGTGGAAACGCGTCAGCGCACGCCAGCCATCAGCACGTACACAACTCGTATAGAAGAAAGCGGCTGGATCCACGCGCCCCTCACAAACTTCCGCCACGGTCCGGCGTGATGGACATTCGCGCAGACTCGGTGAGAACGGATGGCCGGTCGGTCAGCGGCGGCTCCTCCGAGGCCGGTTCATACTCCCTCAATACCCCAGAGGATAGGCTTACTTGGCCCCGGTCGATATACTCACAGGCATCTGGTGGGAGCGCTCGGTGAGCGCACCGACGCATTCACGCGCGGGGGGACGACCGGTCCGAGGATGCACGAGCCCCGGACTGTAGCAGGAGCCACACCATCCCCCTCAGCACCACATTCGTTCGACCGTGGAATGTTGGTCGGCCTCCGCTCGTCGCGGAGCCGGAGCAGTCGGGGGGGAGCCTGCGTTATGGGACGTGACGCGGCACAGCACACGGCACACGGAGTCGCGTTGTCCGCGGACAACGCGCCCCACGGCCCACCCGACTCCCTCGCCCTGAGCCGACTACCGCGCAGTGCGCTCGTCGAGGCCCTGCTGCGCAACGCCGGCCGAGCCGCCGGCCCCGTGCGGCCGAGGTGGGAAAGTGCGGTGTGAGACCGCACCCCGCGCCGCATCGCCACCCGACGAACCCGCGCCGACGTTCACGCAGTTCGTCGTAAAGCTGTACAGCCGCTGCAACTTCGGGTGCCCGGACTGCTACGTCTACGAGCACCGCGACCGCGGCTGGACCGAGCAACCCCTGGTCATGGGCCCCGCGGTGATGAGACGACTGTGCGGCAGAATCGCCGAACACCTGAGCCGCCATCGCCCGGTACGGGCCCAGGTCGTCCTGCACGGGGGCGAACCCCTGCTGGCCGGCCCCGCGATCCTGGAGCGCTTCGCCCGCCGCCTGCGCGCCGACTGCAAGGACCTCGCCACCCAGGTCGAACTGCTCGTCCAGACGAACGCCTCCCGGCTCGACCGGACCTTCCTGGAGATCTTCCGCCGCTACGGCGTCACGGTCGGCGTCAGCGTCGACGGCACCGCCGCGTCGCACGACCGGCGGCGCCCCGACCGGGCCGGCCGGGGCACGTACACCGAGGTGGCCCGCGCGCTGTCCCTGCTGCGCACGCCGCGCTACCGGTCCTTGTACGGCGGGCTGTTGTGCGTCGTGGACATCGACGCCGACCCCGTGGAGACGTACGAGGCGTTACTGGAACACGAGCCTCCGTGCGTCGACCTGCTGCTGCCGCACGCCACCTGGCAGTTCCCGCCGCCCCGGCCCCCAGGTGCGGACGAGGCGCCGTACGGCCGCTGGCTGGCCGCCGTGTTCGACCGCTGGTTCGACGCCCCCCGGCGGGAGACCTCGTTACGGCTGTTCGATTCGCTGCTCGACCTGCAGCTGGGCGGTACCAGCACCAGCGAGATGTGGGGTCCCTACGGCTCGGACGTCGTGGTGATCCAGCCGTCCGGGCTCATCGAGTACAACGACATCCTCAAGACGGTGAGTGCACGGGCCGCCCGGTCCGTACTGCACATCGGGGCCCATGACTTCGACCGTGCGGCCGCCGACCCGGGGTTCGCCGCCGAGCGTGCCGGGCTGAGCGGGCTCTGCGCGCAGTGCCGGTCCTGTCCGGTCGTCGACATCTGCGGTGGCGGTCTGCGTGCCCACCGCCACCGCCCGGACAACGGCTTCGACAATCCGTCGTGCTTCTGTGCGGATCTGAGGTTCCTCATCGACCATGTACGGGAGCGGCTGGCGCACGGGGTCAGCACGCTGCGCACGCGCCTTGACCGAGAGGGGTGGAGCGCATGACCGCGCACCGCAGTCCAGACGCTCCCTACTACTACATCAGCCACGCCCTGCCGACGCCGTCGGACCCCTGGCTGCGGGCGTTCCACAGCGACGTCCAGGCCGAGATGCACCGCCGCCTGGGACCCGGCACCGGTCACACGGGCCTGCTGTCGGACCCCTCCCGAGAACCCGTGGAGGCGGACGGCGCGGAGCTGACGCCCGCCATGCGCTGCCGAACGCTGCTCGTCCTGCTCACCGAGCGCTACTACAAGGAGCCGCGCAGCCTGCGCGATCTGGAGGTGTTCCGCCGACGGCTGCTGTGGGGACAGCACCAGACCGGGGAGCGGTCACCCGCCCTGGTGCTGGTGCCGTGGAACACCCAGGGGCTGCCGCGGCGCCGGGAACCCGACACCCTGGCCGTGCCTGTCGGCGACTACACGAGGTCCGGCCTCGGCGGACTCGTAGGGGCCCCGCACGCCCGAGGCGGCTATCTGAAGGTGCTGCGGGCGGTGGTCGAACGAATCCTCACCGGTGCCCGTCACTCGCCCCCCGTGATGATGCCCGAAGACCTGTACTTCACTGTTTCCCCAGGCGTTCCTGGAATGCCGAGAATTCCGCTCTCAGCCAGGAAATTCCTAGATAGGAAGTTCGCTCCGGTGCGGGTACCGTGGCAGCCAACGCACGCTGCACCACCGTCCCGCCCTGCCGAAGCATGGTGGGAGGCAGCCCCTCACCGTTCCTGGTTCTCCACTCCGGAGAGCGACGAACGGCCCATCCTCCGGGGGCCTCACAGCTGACGCACCCACGCTGGAGCGACATCGATGAGCAGTGCCGAGCCGTCCGGTTCCGTACGTGGTGAGAACCAGGCGACCGTCGTCACCTTCTACTCGTACAAGGGCGGAGTCGGCCGGACCATGGCGATGGCCAACGTCGCCTGGCTGCTGGCCGACGCGGGACACCGTGTCCTCGTCATCGACTGGGACCTGGAGTCACCCGGGCTGCACCGGTACCTGCGCCCCTTCCTGCGCGACCCCGAACTGACCGACTCCACCGGTGTGGTGGAGATGGTCCAGGACTACGGCCGCGCCGTCGAGGCCCTGGCGGCCGAGGACCTCCCCGACACCGAGAAGGAGGCCAGGCTGGCGGAGTTGCTCGTGCGGCACACGCAGGTGGGCATGCACACCGACCCGCTCGCCTACCGCTTCACGAGCCCCGCGGGCAGGATCGACTTCCTCGGCCCGGGCTGCCAGGACGGTCTCTACGGCCGGCGAGTCGCGACCTTCGACTGGGCCCGGTTCTACCTGGAGCAGAGCGGACGGCTCTTCGCGGAGGCGCTGCGGGAGAGCCTGCGCGCCGATGGCTACGACTACGTGCTCATCGACAGCCGCACCGGTCACTCGGACAACGCGAGCCTGTGCACGCTCCTCCTGCCCGACGTGGTCGTCGTCGGCTTCAACTCCAGCAACCAGTCCATCGAGGGATCCGCCGCCGTCGCCCGTCAGGTGCGGGAGCAGTCCGGGGGCCGGATCAGGGTCCTGCCGGTCCCGATGCGCGTGGACCGCTCCCATCCGGAGCAGGCCGAACGCCGCCTGTCCCGCGCGAGGGATCAGTTCGCCGGCGTTGCCAGTCCGATCCTGCTCACCAATGAGGAGCAGTACTGGCGCGAGGTCGAGGTGGCCCACGTGCCGAGCGTCGCGTACGAGGAAGTCCTCATCCCCTTCGTGCTGCAGAACTACGAACCCTCGCTCCAGAAGCAGGCCTACGAGCGTCTCGGCCAGGAGATCAGCGGCGACGCCGAGCTGCGCTTCGCCCCCATCGCGGCCCACGTCCGCGAGAACTACGCCGAGGCGTTCGCCGAGGTGCCGGCGGCCGCACGTGCCGTACTCCTCGTTTTCGAGCCGCAGGAGCGCCGGTGGGCGGACTGGATCCGTGCCGAGCTCTTCGCGAACGGGGTGATGTGCGAGTTCGACCGCGGATCCGGTGAGCGGGCCGCCCGGGGCGACACGATGGTCACCTACCTGGTCCTGATGTCCTCCGTCATGGTCGGCTCCTCCCGCCTCACCGGTCTGACGGCACACCTGAATCCGGACGGGCTCATCGGCCGGCGGAAGGTCGACGTGGCCTGGCTCGAGGACGTCGAGGTGCATCCGCCGTTCCGGGGCAGGCCGGGCCCCAAGCTGTACACGCTCGAGGAGGAACCGGCGCGCAACGCCCTCCTGACGCACTTCCTCCCCGGCGACCGTCGCGGTGTCCCGTGGGCGGACCGGTCCGGACACGGGCCGCGGTTCCCCGGCCGGCACCCCCAGGTCTCGCACGTCCCGCCCCTCCGCCGGGGGGAGTTCCTGGGCCGGGAGGACTGTCTGCAACAGGTGCGGAACGCGCTGCCCCCCGGCCAGGCTGCGAGGAGGCCGGTCGTGCTGCACGGCCCGCCCGGGGTGGGCAAGCGGACGTACGCCCTGGAGTACCTGAACCGGTTCCGGGCCGACTACGACATCGTTTGGTGGATGCCGGCCGACAGCTCCGAGAACGTCGTGCGGGAACTGGTGCTGCTGAGCGAGCAAGTGGGTGCCTCCCGGCGCGCGTCGCCCCGGGCCGTGGACGCGCTGCGCGAGCTCCTGGAGGGCAGGCACGGCGGACCCGAGCGGCTGCTCCTCGTCTACGAGGACGCCCGGCACCCCGATGAGATCGAGAGCCTGCTCTTCACCAGCAACCGGGTGCACACGCTGATCACGTCCGAGAACCCGGACTGGGGCACGCTGGCCCACCCGATCTGCATCGAGCCGCCCTCCGCCGAGGAGGCCGTACGGTACCTGCGGCGCAAGGCGCCCCAGCTGACCCGCGAACTCGCCGGGCAGTTGGTGGACCTGGGAGAGCCGCTGCCGCAGCTCCTCGACCAGATGGCCGCGTACCTGCAGAACACCGCGCGCCCGCCGGAGGCGGCGGTGGCCGAGTTCGTGCAGGAAGTCGGCAACCGGCAGGCCCTGGGCCTGGAGCTCCCCTCGGCGGTGTGGCAGAGCGTCGTCGAGGACCTGGGCAAGGAGCGCCCGGCCTCGCTCGACCTGCTGAGGATGCTGACGGCCCTGTCGCCGGAAGGCGCGGGCTGGGATCTGCTGGAGTCGCAGGCCTCCCTGGAGTTCCTCGGGCTGCCCGCGGGCGTGGAGGGCCGACGACAGCTCGGCTATGCGGCCCGCGGACTGCTCAGCAGGTCCCAGGCGCGTCGCGGCCAGGACGGCAGACAGCTGACGGCGTCCCGGATGATCCTCGCGGCGCAGCTCAGGGAGCTGGAGCCGACGGAGGCGGCGGAGATCGCCGCCGGTGTCCGTCGCGTTCTGGCCGCCTACGCGCCCCCGGACGACCGGGTCGACGACCAGGACATGTACCCGCGCTACGCGGAGCTCGACCTCCACGTCGAGCCGTCGGGAGCGATGCGGGACGACAGCCCGGAGGTGCGCCGCTGGCTGGTCAACCAGGTGCGCTACCGGCGCCGCACCCAGTGCCTGGACGCCGCGTTCACCCTGGCCCAGCGGCTGGAGGAGGCGTGGACCGCCGAGGCGGCCCTCGATGACGAGCGGCGGCTCCTCCTGCTGCGCCTGCGGGTGGAACTGGCCAACATCCACACCGATGCCGGACGGTATCCGGAGGCCAACCGGGTCAACGGCGCGGCGCTGGGGGAGCTGCGCAGGCTGCAGGATCTGGACGGCGAGTTCGCGTTGCGCAGCGCGCTCGGCCGGGGCGGTGAGCTGCGGGCCCTGGGCCGCCCGCAGGACGCGCTCGCCGAGGACCTGTCCGTGGAGGACATCCTGCGCTCCAAGTACGGCCCGGAGAATCACTTCACCCTCATGGCGGGCAGCAACCTCGGGCTCTCGCTGGACATGGTCGGCCTGCCGAACGACTCCCTGGAGCAGCACAAGGAGGTTCACGAGCGGCGGGTGCGGGTGCTCAGCGAACAGCACGAGCTGACCCTGCGCAGCTCCGTGCACGTGGCCAGCAGGCTGCGCGAGATCGGTCGATACGACGACTCGCTGACCCGGCTGCAGGAGATCTACCGGCACACCCAGGAGAACGACGGGCTCGGCTGGGCCCATATGACGACGCTCCTCACGGCCTGCTCGCTGGCCTCGACGCTGCGCCACATCGCCACGTTGTCCCCGGGGCTGTCCTCGCGGACCCGGCGGGAGAACGCGGACTCCGCCCGCATGCTGAACACACGGGCGCGGGACGCCTTCGTGGTCTACGGCGGCTCGCGACACCCCGAGGCCCTGGTCTCGGGCGTGGGACTCGCGGCCGACCTGCGGTTCCTTGGCCGGATCGACGGGGCCCACGGGGCGAGGGCGCTGGCGGAGGAGCATCTCGCGGCGTTCCGTGAGTGGGGAGAGGACCATCTCTTCACCCGCATCTGCGAGGTGAACCTCGCCCTGGTCCTGCGCGACGCGGAGGACGAGACCGCCGCCGAACTCAGCGAGCGGGGTCTGCGCGGCCTCAAGCAGATCCTCTACGTGGACCCGCATCATCCGCTGATCCTGACCGCGTCCCTGTGCCACGCCAACATGCTCGTCTTCGCGGGCGATTCACGGGCGGCGCGGGAGCTCGACGAGGTGACGCACCAGGGCCTGCTGGAGAAGTTCGGCCCCGACCATCCCCTCACACTGACCGTGGCCGCGCATCTGGGGCTGCGGGCGGACGCCGGGGGCCACGCGAGTCCGGACAACCGGATCAGCATCGAACTGGACGTACCGAAGATCTGAGCGAACAGCACGAAGCAAGGAGGATCCGATGGCGCATCCGTGGACGGGGTCGATCGGCGTCCCGCACGCGGTGGCGGTGCTCTCCACGGCACGCGGCTGCGGCGCGACGCTGCTGACGGCCGCGGCCGGCCTGCTCGTCGACGACGCGGTGGGGCGCGTCGGGCAGACGGTGGTGCTGATGGACGCAGACACCGACTGCGGTGGCCTGACCGACCTGACCCGGTACTGGAACGCCACCTCCGCGGCCGGGGTCGACGGCCTCCGCGGATTCGCCGAGGACCCCATCGATCTGGCCAACCGCTCCGTGCACGGCTACCTGCGGCACGTGCACACCGGAGACGCGCGGCGCCAGGACATGGCCGTGTTCCCCCTGGGCCCCGGGGACAAGCCGGGCGAACACCTGCCGACCAACGGGACGCTCCAGGAGACCGTCGGTGCCGCGGTCGAACGGCTGATGGAACTTCAGGGCTGTCTGTTCGTCGACTGCGGTGTGGTCCGCACCCCGGTCACGCTCGAGGTGTGCCGACGGGTCCAGCACATCATCCTGGTCGGGCAGTCGGAGCCGACGAGCGACGTGGAGACCGCCGAGTTCATGACGTGGCTGACGGAGCGCGGCCTGCGCGAAAAGATTCTGGGGTGGGTGTGCAACGACCCGAACGGCGCGCGGTCCGGGACGGTCGAATCCGCGGGAGTCCCTCCCGCGCTGATGCAACTGCCGTACGACCGGGGCGGCGCGGCCAGGATCGCCCAGGGACGGCTGCCGGGCCCCGGCAGTCCGCTGGTCCGGGCATTGCGCGAGCAGATGCTGGCGCTGTGGCCGGACGTCCTCAACGACGGGGCCATGGGGGCGAGATGAGCGATGACAGGAACGTGCCGGGCGCGGGGACGGGGATCCCGGATCCCCGACGTGCGGGGTCGGCCCCCGCACCACCGGAGCGGCGAGCGCCCGACCGGCCGCCGGAAGTGCGCCGCGCGACGCATGTGACCGACGACAGCGACGCGTTCGTCGACCTGTGCGCGAATGCGCTCAGCGAGACCGGGCTCCATCACGTGGCCCAGTACCGCTGGGGCGTCTTCGGCTACTCGGTGGACATCCTGGACCGGCTGCCCGAGGCCCAGGGCAGTGGGTTCGGCGGGCCGGGAGGCAAGGAACAGGACGCCAGGCGCGAACGGTTCGTGCGCCTCGGACGTCAACTGCACTACGTCCTGGGCCGGATGGACCACGTGCTGCGCTCGGTCGACAGCGGCAAGCTCATCCGCAGCGTGCTCCAGGTCGGTGACGGCGCCGTCTTCCACTACTACTTCCGTGCGGACGACTGTCTGACCGGGGTCTCGCTGGGCGCCGACACCGTGGACGCGGGCGACCGCGCCATGGCCGAACTGGTCGGATCCTTCCGCCGCGAGATCGGCCTGCCCCCGATGAATCCGGGCGGCTTCGAATCGGAATCGTCGCTGCCGGTGGTCGAGCGGACGAACTGGAAGGAGCCCCACCGCGTCGTGGAGGGGTACTGGGGGACGACGGAACCCGAGCTGCTCGAGCGTTGCGCCGAGTCTGTCTCGCCCCACGGGCTGCACTACGCCGGATACGTCGCTCCGGGCACCGGCCGGCTCAGCGCCGACGTCTTCAACGACCCGGAACTGTCCCGCTTCTTCGGCGGCGGTCTCACCCGGGACGAGCGGCGCACCCGCTACACGGAGCTGGGAGAGCGTCTGCACTACGTCGTGGCACGGCTCAATCAGTCCTTGCGCGCGGTGATGCCCGGCCGACTCTCACGGGTCGTCCTTGACGTCGAGGAAGGAGCCCTGTTCTATGTCGACCGGCCCGAGGACCACTTCCTGCTCGGCGTCACCCTCGACCAGAGCCAAGTGGCGCGGGCCGACCGGCGGATGAACGGTCTGGTGCACCTCGTATCCGACGTGATCGGACAGGAACCGGACGACAAGCTCTGAACTCCGAAACCGTGGGTGACCATTCACTCGCACGGGTACAGCGCTGGTACGAACCGCGGGCATTCGGTCCCGGCGCGCGCTCCACTGCTGGGATGCTCATCGCCGTAGGCAGTCGGCCGGACGGGAGCGGGGCATGGCAAGGACGCTGAGAGCGGCGTGCCACCTGTGGATCATGCTCGCCGTCCTCGGTTTCGGGTGGGCGCTCTCGACCGTCACGGGCACCGACCTCCTGACCGACTCCGCGGCCTACCCGGTGACCGTGTCGCTGCTCCTCGCCGTCGGACTGTACGGCTCGACATCCGGCATCGACCTCGCCGAGGCACGCGACGATCTGCGCACGCTGCTCCTCGCGGTCACCGTCGGTGTGCTCGCCAAGGCCGCACTGATCGTGCCGGTGCTGTGGTTCGCGGTCAGAGAACCCGCGTACCTGATTCTGGCGATCGCGGTCGCCCAGATCGACCCGCTCTCGGTGGCGGCCCTGCGCTCGCGCAGCCGTATGTCGGAGCGGGGCAAGACCGTGCTGTCCGTCTGGTCGTCCTTCGACGACCCGGTCACCGTTCTGCTCACGGCCTATCTGGCCCCGGTGGCGCTGAGCGCGCTGAACGGTGCGAAGGACTCCTCCGCGCTGCCGGTCACGCCGGACGCGTACGCCTTCACGATGCTGGGGAACGTGGCCTTGGTGGCTATGGCCGGGCTCGCCTGGTTCCTGCTGCGACCACGGCCGCGAACGCAGCGGTGGGGAGACGGGAAAGCGGCTCTGCTGCGCGCCTCCGTGAGCCTTCTCGTGCTCGGCGGTGTCCTCGTCGCGGCCACGGCGTACGGCCTGATGCTCGGCGTGGCGATCGTCGGCCTGTTCTACCGGCCGCCCCTGCTGCTGCCGGTGATCGGCCCGGTGCTGACCACCGCGTACTACCTGGCGCTGGTGGCTCTCGGGCTGTTGCTCGTCGACGGTGTCGAGCCGGGGCCCGGGATCGCCCTGGGGGCCGCCGCCTTCGGCGCGCAGATGGTCGTCGGATGGCTCATTGCCCGGAACCTGGACCGTTCCGACCGGGTCTCCTTGGCGCTGGGCCAGCAGAACGGAGTGACGGCGGTCGTCCTCGCCCTGTCCCTCCAGCCGGCCTTCCCGCGCACGGTGGCGATCGTCGCGCCCGCCGTCGTCACCGTCAACGTCGTGCACTTCCTGACGAACGAGCTGTGGAACCGTCGGCAGCTCACGAGGTCAGCCCCATCGCCCCCGTCCGGTGTCGGTTCTGGCGTCCGCCTGGCGGCAGCCGACGGCCCGTCGCCGCCGGTCACCCCCGGGTCAGGCCCGCCCCTCGGCGTCATGTGTGATCAGATCCCCCGGCTGGCACCCGAGGACCTCGCAGATCCGTGACAGGGTCGAGAAGCGGATGGCCTTGGCCCGTCCGTTCTTGAGCACGGACAGGTTGACGACGGTGATCCCCACCTTCTCCGACAGTTCGGTGAGCGTCATGCCGCGCTCGGCCAGGAGTCGGTCCAGGTGGATCCGGATCGAGTGAAGTTCCTCTTCGGGCATCAGATGGTCCCTTCGAGATCCTCTCGCATGCGTACGCCCTCGCGCATGATCTTTCCCATGATCACGGCGGCGAGACCGGCGAGGACGAGTGCCTGCGGCCCGGCGACCGTCGGGTCCGAACCCACGATCGGCGCCATGCTCCCGACTAGCCAGGAGTGCGACCAGCCGACGACGAGACCGGCGATCGGTGTGCCCAGGGTGACGAACCAGCCGAGGGCGGAGAGCCGTCGCGACACCACATCGGTGAACGGCCCTTGCAACAGGACGCCCTTGAGCAGCCGGGAGAAGAGCAGCAGCGTCAGGGCGCCGAACAGCAGCCAGGGCAGTCCGCCCCCGAGGTCGGCGGCGCGCTGTCCCACGGACGGACCATCCTGGCAGAGGCGGGCGGCACTGCTGCTGGCGTCCACGCCCTTGTTGATCGGCAAGGGGGCCTCCGTCGCCAGCGAGGCGTTGTGCCAGAAGTCCGTCTCCACGCAGACCGCCCCGTCGTCGAGCATGTGCGTGACCGCCGTGCCGACGAAGGCGAGCCCGCTGAGCACCGCCAGCATGAAGGTCACTGATGCCAGGGCCCTGGTAAGTCGCGTGTTCACTGCATCCCATCCCATCGTTTATCGATATGCCTCAGGCTAGAGGAGCATATCGATAAACGACAAGTCCGTGAGGTCGTGAGTCCGCGAGCGGGGCGGGAGGCGTCGGTGTGCCCGAGGTGCGGTCGGCGGCTGGTGGGTGCCAGGGCAGGAGGCTGCGGCCGGTGTCGTGGAGGTGCTGCGCGCGGCTGTCGGCGGCGTGCCGTTCGAGGGTTCCCGTCAGTCCTTGCAGGGCGCGCCCAACACCGCCTGGTTCGGCGGCCGGGCTGGTGCTCTCCGCTTCGAGCACGGAGGCCTCATGGGCGATCTGGTCCCGGCGCTCATCGCTGATGCCGCCCCGTGGTGCGGCCGCGAGGGCCTGGCGGGCGAGGTCCGCGAACCGGGAGGGGGCGAAACCGAAGGTGTTGTTCTACGTGTTGCCGGAGCCGACCTGAGCCGTGCCGCCGTGGATGTTCGTGGTGTACGTCGGGTGGTGGCGTGCGGCGGCCGCTGCGACCGCGGCGCGCACGAAGGCGGCGACGGCCGGCGACCGCGCGTCCTGGGGCCAGGCGACGGCCAGCGTGGCGTCCGGCAGATCGTCGACCGGTCGATAGGCGATCTCGGGTCGCGGGTAGCGTCGGGCCACCGAGGCCGACGCGAAGAACACGACGTTGCCCGTCTCGACGAGGCTGAAGATTTCCGACAGGTTCGAGGCCTGCCGCGCCCCCGACCCGGACCAAGGCGCGAGGGGGCGGCCGTTGCGGGCCGGGGAGCCGTCGGGGAGCTTGCGGTCGGCCAGGTCGGCGAGGCGTAGCCGAGGCCGGGCGGCCAGCGGGTCGGCAGCGGCCACGGCGAGCAGGACCGGTTCGGTCAGCATCGGCTCGCTGTCCAGGCCTCGGTCGTCGAAGGGGAGCTGCACGAGTGCCACGTCGGCGAGGCCGTCGCGAAGGGCCTGCGGCTGCTCGCCGAACCCTCCGAGCAGCAACTCCGTCGGCAGGGCGGCACGTTCGGTGCCATAGGCGTCCAGGATCTGCGGCAGCAGGCCGCCGTCGATGTCGGCCTTGAGCGCGACCCGCAGCCGCGGCGACGCGCTGCCCGCCTGCCGGGCCCGCCGGGCTGCGGCGGTGACCGCCTCAAGGGCGGTCCGGGCGTCGCGCAGCAGGACGTCCCCGGCCGGGGTCAGCTTCACCTGCCGGGTGGTCCGCTGGAACAGCTCGACACCGAGCTGCCGTTCCAGGACCCGGATCGCACGGGACAGCGGGGGCTGCGCCATGCCCAGCCGGGTGGCGGCGCGCCCGAAGTGCAGTTCCTCCGCGACCGCGACGAAGTACCGGAGCTGCCGCACCTCCAGGTCATCCATACCGCCAGGGTATCAATGGCGACCGAGACGGTCCTTCACCTGCGCTGTTGCGCCCGGTTGACTCGGCAGCATCCGGCGACGCCCGCTGAGGCCCCGTCGTCGGCTCTCTCCCACCTCTCTCTCGGCGCTCTCTCAGCTTTCTCTGAGTCTCTCTCGGCTCTCTTCCAACTCTCTTTCACGGAGGCACTCGTGATCGTCGTCACCACACCGACCGGCGCCATCGGCCGACAAGTCCTGGACCGGATCCTGGACAGCGGCCAGGCGGTCCGGGTGATCGCCCGCGACCCTTCGCGGCTGTCGGCCCGTGTGCACGCCCACGCCGAGGTGGTGGCGGGCTCCCACGGCGACGCCGACACCATCATGAAGGCGCTCGATGGCGCCGACCGCATGTTCTGGCTCGTGCCCCCGGCCGGGCTGGACCACGCCGACAGCGCCAGGCGCTACTACTTGGAGTTCACCGGGGCTGCCTGCCGGACGGCCGCGAGCCGGGGTGTGCGGGTAGTGGGCGTCACGTCCCTCGGCCACGGGTACCGGGGCGAGGCCGGGCTCCTGTCGGCCGCGCTGGCGATGGATGAGCTGTTCGAGAGTGCCGGTGTGCACTATCGGGCGCTGGCCCTGCCGTTCTTCATGGAGAACCTGCTCCATCAGGCCAGGGCGATGGGAGAGCGGGGGACGTTCGTCCTGGCGAACGCCGCGGACCGGCCGCTGCCGACCGTCGCCACACGGGACGTCGCCGCCGCGGCGGCAGCGCTCCTCCTCGGCACCGGCTGGACCGGCCGGGCCCGTGTCCCTCTGGTCGGCCCCGACCGCCTGACGCCCGATGCCATGGCCGAGGTCATCTCCGACACCCTGGACCGTGCGGTCCATTACCGCCGGATCCCGCTCGCGGACCACCGGTCCGCGATGGTGCGGCGCGGCGCGAGTCCGGCGACGGCGCAGGACTTCGTGGACATGGTCGAGGCGCAGAACGACGGGATCTACGACGCCGAACTCCGCGACCTGGGCTCTGTCACCGGCACAGGAGCTGACACCGGCACCGGCACCGGCTTCCGCGCGTGGTGCCAGGACACACTCGTACCGGCTGCACGGTCCTGACACCACGCCGGTCGGCTGGGTTGGGGCGGTAGGGGTGCCGGATCGACTGTTTCACCGGCACCTCCGGCACCTCCGGCACCCCACCCACGGGATCAGCGCCCCGTACTCACCGCGTCGCGCCGCCCCCCGTCGTAGGCAGGTAGCGCGGGGCCCGCCACGCCTTCAGGCGCTGCTCCACCGAGGCGCCCAGCGACAGCAGTTGGGCGTCCTGGTGGTTGCCGGCCATCAGGAGCAGGCCGACCGGCAGCTCGCCCACGGAACCCGCGGGAACCGAGAGGGAGGGGTATCCGGAGACCGCCGCGGGGGTGGAGGAGGGGATGACGTCGTTGTCGCCGCGTGCGCAGTCCGTCGTCCAGGCGGGCGGATTCGTGGGCGCGGCGATGGCGTCCAGGTCGTGGGTGGCCATCGTCTCGTCCAGGGAGCGCTGGGAGAGGTCCTTCAACTCGGCCCGCATCGCGCGGTACTTGGGGTCAGTGGTCGGCGGCGCGGCGAGCGCCTGCTCGAAGAGCTCCTGACCGGCGAAGCAGCTCTGCTCCTCGGGGTGGGTGCGGTTGAACTCGACCAGTTCGGCGAGCGTCCGCGGACCCTTGCGCGTCGCGAGGTACGCGTCGATGTCCCGGTGGAACTCGCTGAGCAGCGCCGGGAATTCGAGCTCGGCGAGCCGCGCCTGGTAGGGGGGCGTCACCTCCACGACCACGGCTCCCGCCTTGCGCAGCTTCTTGGCGGTGCTCGTCATCAGCGCGTCCACGTCGGTGCCGAGTGAGGGCAGGCGCCACAGCCCGATCCGCTTGCCGCGCAGACCGGTTCCGTGGTCCGCCGCGCCCGGACGGCTGTGGAGGCCGGGGAAACCCGGCAGGCCCTGAAGGCCGTCGCCCGGTTGGGCGCCGCCACGCGAGCCCTTGCCGCCGCCGTCGCCATCGCCATCGCTCAGCACCGACAGCGCGAGCGCGGTGTCGGTCACATTGCGCGCCATGGGTCCGGCGGTGTCCTGCTCGGCGGAGATCGGAACGACGCCCGACTGGCTGACGAGACCGAGGCTGGGCTTGTGCCCGACGACGCCGTTCATCCCGGCCGGACACACGATGGAACCGTCCGTCTCGGTGCCGATCGCCACCTGCGCCAGCGACGCGGCCAGCGCGGCCGCGGAACCGGACGACGATCCGCACGGATTCCGGTCGAGGACGTAGGGGTTGTTGGTCTGACCGCCCACCGCCGACCATCCCGATGTCGGTTTCGCCGCACGGAAGTTGGCCCACTCGGACAGGTTGGTCTTGCCGAGGATCACCGCCCCCGCCTTGCGCAGCCGGGTCACGAGCACGGCATCGGTGCCGGGCGGGCTCCCGGCGAGCGCGAGCGACCCGGCCGTCGTCGGCATGTCGCGGGTGTTCACGTTGTCCTTGAGCAGGACGGGGATGCCGTCCAGCGGCCCGAGGGACTTGCCCTGCCGGTGCCTGGCATCGCTGGCGGCCGCCTCGCGCAGGGCCGTCGGGCTGGTGCGCAGCACCGCGTGGATCTTGGGGTCGACCTTCTCGATGCGCCGCAGGTAGGCCCGGGTCAGCGCCTCCGAGGTCAGCGCACCCTTGGCCATGCGCGCCTGTAACTCCGGGATGGTCACGGTGTCGAGGTCGACCCCGGGCAGCCGTGCCGACCTGGGCGGCGACGCGCTGTCGGCGCCGTGCTCGGCGGCCTGCGCACCCGTACTCGGTACGCCCGTCAGAAGGGACCCCGCGACAAGGGCGGCGGTCATCGTGGCAATGCTTCTCTTCCCCATGCGGATCAGCGCACTACAAGGGCACCATCCGACGCAAGGGGTACGAGGTGTCCGCGACGTGAATCGACACGGGCCGTGGACCACGGTCACGCGATCCGGTTGCCCCGACGTGCAACGCGCGAGGCGCGACGTGTGACGTATCGAAGGAGCGCCGGGGCCGCGCACCGAACAGGTCATAGTGCGTGGACGAAGGCTCAGCTCGGAAGGCATACGCAAAAGCACAGCTCTCAGTGAACACGCGGAGGCATGAACGTGTGACGAGTGGGTGACGGGCCCCCAGGTCTGACCTGCATCGAGGACCTGCCGGACGCGGCGGTACGAAGCGACGCGCAGTGGCCCCGTGCTCGGTGGTCGAGACGGGAGGGGCCCTACGGAGGCCCGGCGAGGTCCGGAGGGGCAGCATTCCTTGCCCCCCGAGCCACCTCACACTGCTCACATAGCACACCGAGAGCTGATGACCGCCATAAAACGGGGCATAGCGCGTTGCCGGTGGATGGCCGAAGGTCCCCCCTGTGCCGCCGCGACCACCGAGCCGCGTGTTTGCATGTGTCCATGATCGTTAATGCACAGCAAACATCCGAGCCGCGGACGTACGTGGACCGCATCCTGGAGCAGTGGCACGAGGACGAGGGTGCCGAGGCGCTCGTCCAGGGTGCGCAGCGACTGACCCGGGGAGAGGCTCGGCAACGGCTGTTCGGTCTGGGGCAGGCGCTGCGTCGACAAGGGCTCGAACCCGGCGACGGAGTGGGATTGTTCCTGGCGAACCGCGTGGACTCCGTTCTGGTGCAGCTCGCGGTCCATCTCATCGGCTGTCGTGTCGTGTTCCTGCCGCCGGAGCCGGGCCCCGGCGAACTCGCCGCGCTGGTCGAGCAGTCGAAGGCGCGCGCCGTGATCACCGACCCGCTCTTCGCGGACCGGGCCGCCGACGCGGCAGGCCGCAGTGTCCACGCGCCCGTACTGCTCAGCCTCGGGCCCTGCGAGGAACAGTGCGCGGACCTGCTGGCCCTGGAGGCCGAGTGCCCGACGGTACGCCCCGACGGCATACCTGCCCCGGCAGCGGACGAGCCCGTCACCGTTCTCTACACCGGCGGCACCCTGGGCCGCCCCAAGCTCGCCGCGCACAGCCACCGGCTCTACGACACGCTCATGGGCCTGGCGGAGGACACCCCGCAGGACGACTCCCGCACCAGTTTCTTCCCGACCATGGCTCCGGGCACGGACCGCGTGCTGGTCTCCACGCTGCTCACCCACGGCAGCGGTCACCTCACCTCGATCCAGGCACTGGTGACCGGGGCACCCCTCGTCGTACTGCCCGAGTTCGAGCCGGGCGCGGCGCTGACGGTGCTGCGTGAGGAGCGCATCACCGCCACGATGTTCGTACCGCCCATGCTGTACGCGCTTCTCGACCACCCGGAGTGCGTGCCCGGCGCCCTCCCCGAGCTGCGGCGGGTCGTCGTCGGCGGCGCGGCCTCGTCGCCCAGCCGACTGCAGCAGACGGTCGATGTCCTCGGGCCCGTGCTCAGCCAGGGATACGGACAGTCGGAGGCGCTCGGCATCGCCGCGTTCGGCGCGGACGACCTCGCCTCGGAAGGGGCCCGGCGACCCGAGCTCTGGCGCAGCTGCGGTCGCGCGATCACCGACACCCGGATCGAGATCCGCGGCGAGGACGGCACGGCGGCGCTGCCCGTCAGGCAGGTCGGCGAGGTGTGCGTCCGGGGCGAGACGGTGATGCTCGGCTACTACGAGGATCCGGAGCGCACCGCGGAAGCGATGCACGACGGCTGGCTGCGCACCGGGGACATGGGCTACCTCGACGAGGAGGGGTACCTCTATCTCGTCGACCGGGCCAAGGACATCATCGTCACCGGCAGCACCAGCGACAACGTCTACTCCCGGGTCCTGGAGGACTTCCTCCTCACGCTCCCCGGCGTGCGCAACGCGGCGGCGCTCGGCGTGCCGGACGAGGAGTTCGGTGAGGCCGTACAGATCTTCCTGGCCACCGCCGAGGGCACGGACGTCGACCCGGACGCGGTGGGCGCGGCGGTGACCGCCGAGCTGGGAGACCTGTACACGCCCCGGAAGACGATCCTGCTCGACCAGCTGCCGACGACGAAGGTCGGCAAGGTGGACAAGAAGGCGCTGCGCGCGGCGTGGGCGAGCTGACCGCGCGCTAGAGAGCTCGAGAGACGGACGGCGGCCATAGGTCGTGACCGGAGCGGGCACGGCAGCCCACGGGGGAAGCGGGGGAGGGGCTGCCGTGCTGGTCGACGACCAGGGCGCGCCGGAGCCCAGGAGGGCCGCTGGAGTGAACGACGCGCGCCTACGACGTGCCCCCCTGACAGGGGCCCTACGGCGGGATCAGAGGGTGAGGACGAGCTTGCCCTGGAGGTGCCCCCTGTCGATCAGCCGATGTGCGTCGGCGACGCGCTCGAACGGGAACGTCTCCTGCACGTGGACCCGGAGCCTGCCCTGTGCGACGAGTTCGACGAGACCTCGCAGGCCGACCGGATCGGGGTCGACCGCGATGCCGCTGAAGCGCATACCGGCCGCCTCGAACTCCGCGATGAGCCGCACGTCCTCCTCGGCGACCGCCGTCACCAAGTGACCACCCGGGCGCAGCACTTCGAGCGACCGCTCGACGGTGTCGCCGCCGATCGTGTCCAGCACGACGTCGATGTCGCGGACCGTGTCGGCGAAGTCGACCGCCGTGTAGTCGATCACCTCGTCGGCGCCGACCTCCTCGACGAACTCCCGCTTGCTCCCGTCGGCCGTCGTGATCACGTACGCGCCGAACGCCTTCGCGATCTGGATCGCCACGTGGCCGACCCCGCCACCACCGCCATGGACCAGGACGCGGTCCCCCTCGCTCACGCCGCCGAGGTCGACGAGTCCCTGCCAGGCCGTCAGCCCGACGAGAGGCAGCGCCGACGCCTCGACGTGCGAGAGCGAGGTCGGCTTGCGCGCCAGATGCAAGGCGGGCGCCGACACGACCTCGGCGTACGCGCCCGCCGCCCGCGGGAAGAGCGGCATCCCGAACACCTCGTCCCCGGGTCTGAACCGCCATGTCTGCGGCCCTTCCTCGACCACGCCGCTGATGTCCCAGCCGAGGACGAACGGCGGCGGGCCGAGCAGCGGGAACTCGCCCGCGCGCAGGCGGGCCTCCAGCGGATTCAGCCCGATCGCCTCGACGCGGACGAGAACCTCGGTCGGAAGCGGCTCGGGCTCGGGCGCAGCCACGATGGTGAGCACCTCGGGACCGCCGAACGTCTGCTGTGTGATGACGCGCACGACTCTCCTGACTCTCCGGGCTTTGGAAGGTGGGGGAGAGGACCCAGGCTAGGTTTCCGACAGGAACCAGCAGGTACCTGCAGCGCGGGTACGTTGGGCGCCATGAGCGGTTTCGGTCCCGGCGATCCCTTTCTCGCCGACTGCCCAGCGCGGCTGGCGGTCGAGCTGATCGCCGACAAGTGGACGGTCGTCGTGCTGTACGGCCTCAGCAGGGGCCCGGTGCGCCACGGCGAACTGATCGAGCTGATCGGCGGAATCTCCCGCAAGATGCTCACCCAGACGCTCCGACGCCTCCAGGCACACGGACTCATCCACCGCCACGCCCACGCCACGGTGCCACCCCGCGTCGAGTACGAACTCACGGCGCTCGGGGCAACCCTGATCGATCCGATCCACATGCTGACCGAGTGGGCGAGGGCGAACGGCGACGCGGTGCTCGATGCGCTCGACGCCAGGTCCGACCGCCACTTGAACCAGTAGCCGATCCCAGCGAGTCGATTTCGAGTCCCCGCGTCAAACCACACCTCACCGACAACCCGCCGGACATCCTCCAGAAGCCCTCCTTCAAGGGGGGGCGCGGAAATCCGTGGACGGGTCCACGGAAGATTACGTACTGTGTGGCTCCACGCCCTGAGACGAACGGAAGGAGGCGAGTGCCGTGCGGTTCACACCTTTCCAGCGCTCCCTCTTCCGCTGTCCCGGCGTGCTTCGTCAGTTCTGACCGGGAGCGCTCCAAGCAGCCTGTATCCCGGAGGAATTCATGACCGGTCCGGTCATCCGCGCGCTCTCCGCGAGCGACGCTCATCTCTTCGACGCACTCCCCGACCCCCTGGGCGCCCGTGAAGGCCATCGGCGCACGCAGTTCCGCCCCGACTGGAAGCGCGTCGCCCTGCGCGACGGCGAGGTCGTCGCACGCGGTGCGTGGTGGGGCGGCCCCGACGACTCGGCGCCCATCAACATCAACTGGTTCGACGTGGCCGAGGGCGAGGAGGAGGCCGGGGCCGAACTCCTGCGCTCCGCTCCCTGGCAGGTCGAACTGGAGATCAACCTGCCCAGCGACTGGCGGGAGAAGACCGACCTGCGCGCCGACGCCGAGGCACGCTTCACCGCCGCGCGAGCCGCAGGGTACGAACTCCTGGTGGAACGCTTCCTGTACCGCTGGACCCCGGAGCAAGGCCTGCCCGAGCGGCCCGGACGCCTGCGCTTTCGCGCCGAACCCGACGACGCCGTGTTCTTCGACGCGCTGCGCCGCATCCACTCCGTCACCCTGGACGCCCACGCGCTCAGGGCCATCGAGGAGGGTGGCCTCGACCAGGCCGCCCAGCAGGAACTCGACTTCTTCCACTGGTGCCCCTCCCCACGGGAGTGGTGGCAGATCGCGCACACGCCGGAGGGTGATCTGGCCGGCCTCCACATCCCGGCCCACAACTCCTCGGGCCCGACCGTCGCCTTCATCGGAGTCGTCCCGGAACAGCGCGGTCGCGGCTACGCCTACGACCTCCTCGCGGAGTGCACCCACTTCCTCGTCGAGCAGGGCGCGGAGCTCATCACCGGAGCGACCGACCGGGCCAACTTCCCCATGGCCGCGAATTTCGCCAAGGCAGGCTTCCCCGTCGTCCGTGAACGCATCAACTTCCACCCGGTGGGCCCAGCGGCCTAGCGAGGAGCAGCACGCGGTGAGCGGTCCGGTCCGAGGGCGGGCCCGGACCGCCTCGTCCTCGGGTTCCCGGTCCTCCGGGTGGCTGCGTCAGCTCTCAACCGAGCGTTCGTAATTCACGGGCAACCTTGGTGGCAGGTCTCGTACGGTGCCGTGATGTGGACTGTACGAGCTATGACGGAAGCCGATGTTCCCGCTGTCTCGGCGATACGGGTGACCGGCTGGAAGTCCGCGTACGCCGGAATCGTGCCCCGGTCCTTCCTCGATGACATGACGGTCGAGGCGGATATCGAGCAGCGTCGGCAGTACTTCAAGCGGGCGGGGGAGGGCGTGACCAATCTGGTAGCGGTCGATCCCCATGGGCGGGTCGTGGGCTGGGCGTGCCTCGGACCCCTTCGCCGTGGTGGTTCAAGTGCGGCTACAGGTGAGCTTTACGCCCTGTACGTCCAGCCCTCGCTCACCGGGTCGGGAATCGGTCGCATTCTCCTCGACGCCCTGCACGCGCGTGCTCACGCGGATGGCTTTGACCGGGTGCTGTTGTGGGTCCTTGCTGACAACTCCGGGGCACGGCGGTTCTACGAACGAGCCGGATATGTCGCCGACGGTGCGGTCCAGGCTGACGACTACGACGGAGTGTCCGTACCCGAAGTGCGGTACCAACGGCAGCTGTTGAAGTGAGGACCCGACGGGGACGAGGTCGGTGCAATCGCGGGGAAGGTCCTCGGTCAGGCGCTGGTCGGCAGCGCCTCGGTGGGCTCGGGGTCCTGTCGGTCGTCCGCGACGCGGCGGGTGCGGCGCATCGCCCAGCCGACCAGGGCCGCGGACACGACGGTGAGGACTGTCCCGGAGACGGTGACCGCCTCCCGGAACTGCCCGGTCTGCTGCGCGCTCCAGTGCCCCGCGGCGACGTTCCCGGCGAACACGGCGGCGAGCACGGTGCCGACCACGGCGACCCCGACCGCGGCGGTGACCTCGGTGGCGGTGTCGACCAGTGCCGCGCCGGTGGAGGTGCGGTTGCGGGGCAGGCCGTTGAGTACGTTGACCGCGGCGGCGGCGCCGACGACCCGCATCCCGGCGGCCACGAACACCAGCGCGACCGCCACCCAGGGGTACCCGAGGTTGCCGAACAGGGTGTAGACCGCGAGCCCGGCCACGACCGAGCCGGCACTGATCCATGCGGCACGGTCGATGCCGACCCACTCGACGAACCGGTGGACGAACGGACCCCCCGCGATCAGCACGACGACCTGGGGCAGCATGCCGACGGACGCGAGCGTGGGCGACCAGCCCCAGTCCAACTGCAGTTGCAGCGTCACCAGGTAGGCGAGCCCGGCGTTGGCTAGGCCGGCCGCCGCCTTGTAGGCCAGCCCGCCGGAGACCTGGGGCCGGGCGACGAGCACGAGGTCGAGCAGCGGGTGCCGAGTCGATCGCTCGCGTACGACGAACAGGGCCGCGGCCACGACGACCCCGGCGACGGCGGCCCACGGCGCCCACGACCCGGCGCCCAGGTCCTCGAACAGGGTGGGTGCGACGAGGGCGAGCACGATGGTCGCGGTGCCCAGCACGCCGCCGGTCAGATCCGCGGGGGCCCGGTGCAGGTCGGCGGGGTCATCGGCCGGGACGCCGATCCGTATACCGGCGATCGCCAGCGCCACGATCGGCACGTTGACCAGCAGCAGGACCTGCCAGGGGGCGAAGGAGAGCACGAAGCCGCCCACGGTCGGGCCGATCGCGAGACCGGCCATGCCCACGGTGGAGATCAGCGTGATCGCCCGGACCCGCAGGCCCTCCTCATCGAACAGCCGGAAGGCCATGGCCATGGTCCCCGGCGTGGTCATCGCGGCCGCGAAACCCATCACCGCGCGGACGGCGATCAGCTCGTCCGTCTCGGTCACGGCCATCGACGCCAGGCTCGCGGCGCCGAGCAGGGTCAGCCCGGCGAGCATCACCCGGCGGCGACCGAGCCGGTCGGCGACCACGCCGAACACCAGCATCAGCGCGCCGAACACGACCGAGTAGCTGTTCGTGACCCACTGCAGGGCGACCGTCGGGGCCGCCAGTTCGCGGCCGATGGTCGGCAGGGCGACGTTGAGGACGGTGGTGCTCATCATCTCGAACAGGAAGATCGCCGAAAGGCCGGCCAGGGCCACCCACGCCTCGCGCAGGGAACGGAACGATCCGGATGGCCCGGCCGCTGCCGGGCGCTCCTGGGTGACATGTGGGGGCGACATGGGCTTCCTCCCGAAGGATGACACGAACGCTGTTCGTTGAACGAACATTGTTCTACCTAGGAACGGTGTTCGGGTCAAGCTATGCTGTCGACATGGGCAACAGGCGGGCTTCGGATCGAGCCGAGATGCGTGACGAATGGGCGGCGAAGGTTGCGGCTCTAGGGGGCGGGCCGGGCAGGGGCGAGCGGTCCGGCAAGGCCCCCATCACGGTCGCGCGGATCATGGACGCGGCGTTCGGGCTCGTCGAGACCGAGGGCTTCGACGCCCTGACGATGCGCCGGGTCGCCGCCGCGCTGCAGACCGGTCCGGCGTCGTTGTACGCGCACGTACGCAACAAGGCCGAGCTGGACGAGCTGCTGATCAGCGACCTGTGCGCCAGGGTGCCGGTGCCGGAGCCGGACCCCGCGCAGTGGACGGAGCAGATGCTGACGATCTGCCGGGCGCTGCGCGACGAGTACCTCCGCTACCCCGGCATCTCGCGCGCCGCACTGGCCGCGGCCCCGAACAGCCTGGACGCACTGCGGCTGAGCGAAGGCATGCTGACGATCCTGCTGGCCGCCGGAGTGCCGCCGCAGTCCGCCGCGTGGGCGATCGATGCCGCGTTCCTGTACGTCTCGGCCTACTGCTTCGAGGTGTCGTTGCGGCACGACCCCGGCAGCGGAGTCGACCAGCGTGTCCTGGACCGGGACGCTCTGGTGGAGCGGTATCGCATGCTGCCCGCCGATACGTTCCCGAGTACGGTCGCCCACATCCGCGAGCTGACCTCCGGCGAGGGGCACGAGCGATTCGAGTTCACGCTCACGGCGCTGCTCGGCGGCCTCGCCCCGGGCTCATCGCGCCCGCGGTCGGCGACCGGGGAGTAGCCACCCGCTCCGCACCGGCTGCGGGCGGTCTGTCCCACCCGCCGGCCGTCTCTGCGCAACCGCGGGTCGGGCCGCCTTCACACACCGCTGGTCATCCATCACAATGTGCGATCCCGGATCCGGATGGAGCGGGTGAATGCCCGGAGCGCGAAGCGGGGCGGCATGTCGAGACTCCTGCGCGGCTCACGCACGGCGACGGTCATGGCCGCGGCCGGGGGTGCCGCGCTCTGCGCCGCCGTTCCCGCGGCGCTCTCCGGAGCGGCGGCCACCTCGTGGTGGTTCATCGCGCCTGCCACGGTGCTCGCCGCGGTCGCGGGCACACTCGCCCCCGTACTCTTGGCTGCCTTGCAGCGCGGATGGGAGCGAGCGGAGGCACGTGACCTCGTGCTGATGCAGGACTGCGTGGTCTCACCGGCCGGGCAGCTGCCCTTCGTCCGTGAAGCGACGGACCCGATCCTGTTGGGAGTACATCCCGCCCGGGACGCCGACGAGGCGGGTCTGTGGGGCGCGTCAGAAGTGGAAGGACCCCCACGGAACCGGGACGGCCCTCGGGTTCCTCCGTACGTTCCGCGGGACGTTCACCATCGGGTCGTCGAACTCGTCGCGGCCGGCGGCTTCGTGCTTCTCATCGGCGAGTCCACCGCGGGCAAGTCCCGCCTGGCCTACGAGGTGATGCGGGCAACCCTGCCCGATCACGTGCTGGTCGCCCCCTTGAGCCGAACGGCACTGGCTGCGGCGGTCGACCGGGCCTCCCGGCTCGCCCGGTGTGTGCTCTGGCTCGACGACGTGGAGCGTTTCCTCGGCCCGGAAGGGCTTTCGCGGTCGGGCATCGGCCGTCTGACCTCGGGCGGTGGCCACCATCGCGTCATCCTCGGCACGCTTCGCTCCTCGGAGATGACGCGCTACATGTCCCACCCGCACACGCGTCCGGCGGACGACACGGCGCCCTCCGAAGCGCGCGAAGCCCTCGAACAAGCCACGCAGATCCGGTTGGCACGCCTCTTCACCACGGATGAATGCGAGCGGGCGCACACCAGGGTCTGGGACTCCCGGATCGCCGACGCACTCGCCCGCGCGGGCGAATACGGAATCGCCGAGTACCTCGCGGCCGGACCGGAGCTGCTCGGTGACTGGCACGACGCATGGGACGTGGGCAACCACCCACGGGCCGCGGCACTGATCTCCGCCGCGGTCGACTGCCGGCGCGCAGGTCTGACCCGACCACTGTCCCGGCGGCTCCTGACCGCCTTGCACGACGCCTATCTGGAGGAGCGGGGAGGCGCTCGGCTGCGCCCGGAACCGCACGAGGACGCCTGGGAATGGGCCACGCATCAGCGCCGTGCCACCACGGCACTGCTCACCCCCGTAGAGGGCCCGGAACCGGCGGGGTCCGTGAACGTCTTCGACTATCTGGTGGACGTCAGCCAGCTCCAGACCGCTCCGGCGAAGCGAGTCCCGGATCGGGTCTTCACCGCGGCCCTGGCGCACGCCGATGGGAACGAAGCCGCACGCCTTGCGTCGACAGCCCACGACTATGGGCTGTACGCCATCGCGGCAAGGGCATACGACCGTGCGGTCCAGGAATACAGATCGCGCCTCGGCGCCACGCATCCCAAGGCGTTGATCAGCCAGAGCAATCTGGCCATGCTGCTGCGTAAACTGGGCCGCTTGGAAGAGGCCGAGCACTGCGCCCGGACGGCGTTCCAAGGCATGCGGGAGGTCCTCGGCTCCGATCACTCGGAGACGCTGACGGCGGCCAATCACCACGCCACGTGCCTGTTCGAGCTGGGCTACCTGGAACAGGCCGAAGCGGCCCATCGATCCGTCCTGGACGCTCGGCTGCGCGTGATGGGGGCCGAGCACCCGAACACGCTGGCCAGTCGTGCGGATCTGGCCCTGGTGCTGTGCCAACTGGGCAGTCTCGACGAAGCCGAGGCGCAGCATCGCATCGCGCTCGACACCCGTACGCGGCTCATGGGGCCGGAGCACCCGGACACCCTGAGCAGCCGCGGCAGCTTTGCCGGACTGCTGCGCAGGTTGGGACGGCTGGCGGAAGCGGAACGCGAGCACGCCGCGGTCCTGGAGGCCCGCCGACGCACCCTCGGGGACGAACACCCCAAGACCCTCACCAGCCGAGCCAACCGTGCATCCCTCCTGCGCCGGCTGGGGCGCTGGGAGGAAGCGGAACGCGAGCACACCGTCGTGCTGGAAACCCGCCGACGCATCCTCGGGGACGAACACCCCAAGACCCTGACCAGCCGCAACAACGTGGCGCTCGTCCTGCGTGATCGGGGCCTGTTCGAGCAGGCAGCACGAGAACAACGAGCCGTCTTGCGGATGCGGATCCGGGCCCTGGGGCCCGAGCACCCCAAGACCCGGATCAGCCGCAGGCATCTGGCCGCGACGTTGGAGTGCCTGGAGCGTGGCGGTGGACCCGGGTGACGTACCGGGATCGAGCCCGAGTCCGCGGTGTCCGGTGTCAGCGCGGTACGCCGAGGCCGTCCAGGACGATGCCCATCGCCCGGTCGAGCGCCTCGCCTTCGCCGAGGTCGGTGGCGTATGCGAGGGCTCGCAGGAGGAGGGAGACGTCGGCGCCGGTGACCTCGGGGCGGGCGGCGCCGACGGCCTGGGCGCGGTGGAGTGCGCCGTTCAGGGCCGAACGGAACGCGTCGGCCGCCTCGGTGACCGGTCGGGACAGGCCCGCTCCGTCGTCGCCGTGCGGAGGCAGCAGGTCCAGCAAGGTCATCTTCACCGGACCGGCCGCCGCGAGGGTCCTCATCAGGGAGGCGAAGGCCTTGCCGGGGTCCGGGTCGTCGGCCAGGCGCAGCGCTTCGGCGGTCAGTTTCTCCAGGTAGCGGCAGGCGGTGGCCTCGATCAGGTCCTGCTTGGTGGCGAAGTTCCGGAAGACGGTGGCGATGCTGACCCCGGCCCGTCGCGCCACCTCCTCGGTGGAGGCGGCGGCCCCCTTCTCGGCGAACACGTGCTCGGCTGCCAGCAGGACCTTCTCCCTGTTGGCGGCTCCATCGCGGCGCATGGCTGACCTCGTCCCTCTTACAAGCGTAGTGTGCACTACGTATTATTCGTAGTGAAGACTTCGTTTAAGGGTAGGGCGTCACGACGCGGCGCGAGCCCTTACGGGAAAACCAAGGAGCACCCTCCATGTCCGTTACGTATGAGAACACCACTGTCGTCATCGTGGGCTCGGGTGTCGCCGGGCTAGCTCTCGGCAACTTCCTTCTGCGCAGCGGGATCGACTGTGTCGTCCTGGAGCGACGCAGCCGCGAGTACGTCGAGCGGCGCCAGCGCGCAGGGGTCATCGACACCCGCGCGGCGCGCATGTTCCGCGAGTGGGGCCTCGCGGACAGGGTCCTCGGTGGCGCCCCTTTAGAGCCGGTGCTGAACTTCCGCATCGACGGCCGGACACGGCCCTTCCGGTACGTGACCGACGATCACGGCGACGGACGCTTCTGCCCCCAGCAGGTGCTCGTGCGCAACCTCATCGACGTGTTCGTGCGTGATGGCGGGGACCTCCGCTTCGAAGCGGAGGATGTGGAGTTGCAGGACATCAGTGGTCCCCGGCCGCGGGTGCGGTACCGGGACCGGGCGGGGGTGACGCGGACCGTCGCATGCGACTTCATCGCGGGCTGCGACGGAGACCACGGGGTCAGTCGGGCGAGCATCCCCGAGGGTGCGCTCACCCGCCACTCCCACGAGTACGGGTACGCCTGGCTGACCGTGCTGGCCGAGGCACCCGCCAACCACCAGTCCATGATGGCGATCCACCCCCGTGGCTTCGCCGGGCAGTTCGCCCGCGGACCCCGGGCCAGCCGGTTCTATCTTCAGTGCCCACTGGACAGCTCCGTCGAGGAGTGGCCGGACGACCGGATCTGGGAGGAGACCGAGGCGCGCTTCGGCGAACCGGTCGGGGTCAAGGGCCGCATCTCGAGCAAGACGCTGGTGCCACTGCGCAGTGTGGTCCACGCCCCGATGAGCCACGGGCGTCTGTACCTGCTCGGGGACGCCGCGCACATCGTGCCGCCCATGAGCGCGAAGGGGATGAACCTTGCCCTGCACGACGCCGACGTGTTCGCCGCCGCCGTCGTGAAGCAGATCAAGGAGCAGGACGCGGGCCTGCTGGAGGCGTACTCCTCGACCTGCCTGAAGCATGTATGGAACTACCAGGCCTTCGCCGCATGGTTCACCGATCTCATGCACGACGCGGGAGATGCCTCGTACCACGGTGAATTCCGGCGCCGCCGCGCGCGTGCCGAGTTCGAGCGCCTCTACGACTCGGAGACCGCCAACCGGCTCTTCGGTGAATTCCTCACCGGCCTGAACTGAGCCCGGCCGGAGGCGGTGCCGTGCACGCGATGCCGCCGATCTCTGCGCGCATTGCTGTTCTTCATCGGGAGCCGAACTGGCACTCTTGCGGCCGGTGTTCGGTTCACGCACACCACCACTGCCTGCCCGCCCCATGGATGACCTGGGGGACGACGACAGCACGGTTTCCACGGGGCAGGGCACCGGGGATCATGGAGGGGAACACATGAAACGTCGCAGAATCGCCCGCAGCATAGGCGTCATGGCCGCCGCGGTCGGCTTGGCCTTCACGAGCAGCGGCCAGGCCGGCGCCATCGCACAGACCGCGATCACCTACGACGGCCCGTCCTGGTGCATCTACGGCCAAGCCGCCGTCGACGCGGCCGCATTCTCCGGAGCGGTGACCTTCGCAACCCACCCCGGGTGCGGCGGGTACAAGACGATGCCTGCTCACACGCTGTCCGTCGAACGGGTGCTGCTGGCCTACGACATGCCCAACAACAGGTGGTACGAGTGCAACCGCACCACCCCCGTCCAGAACACCACCGCCTCCTACTACGTCAACTCGAACAGCAGCGGCCATGCCACCTGTGGCCTGGGTCAGTGGTACGCCTCGTTCACGGCCGCCTACGCCTGGGACGGCACCGCCTGGCGCGGCGCCTGGGTCGGCTCCAACAACCAATGGGTGCCGGTGTCCCTCGCCGCGAAGAGCGCTGCGGGCAGCGCCGCCAAGACGAGTGCGCCGCCCTCGGCGCCGAAGACCAGTGCAGCGGACGCCGTCAAGCGCGGCGAGGTCCGCCGTGGCAGCTCCACCGGCCCCAGGATCGCCACCGACGAACTGCTGAGGGCGCCCACGGCCCCCGGCGGCAACTGACCCGGTGAGTGAACAGGAGTTCCCGCTCGCCCTGAGCGGGAACTCCTGGGATGTCCTGTTCCATGCCTGCCGCAGGCGGTTGTCGTGCCTGCCGGCGTGGGTTCAGAGCGAGCTCGGCACCACGAACAACCCCCAGGTGACCAGGGGTCCGACCAGGCTGATGCCGAGTCCCCAGATCATGAGGCGGCGAAAGACGAAGTCGCGTTGGTCCGCCGGGGTGTTGGCGGTGACGAGTGCTCCGCTGGTGGAGAACGGTGAGGCGTCCACGACGGACGAGGAGATGGCCAGTGCCGTGATGAGTCCGACGGCTCCCACCTCGCCCGCGAGCAGGAAGGGTACGGCGAGTGGGATCAGCGCGCCGAGCATTCCGGTCGTCGAGGCGAAGGCGGAGACCAGGGCGCCGATGAGGCAGATCAGGAGGGCGCCGACGAGCGGGGCCTGGATGGACGCGACCTGCTTGCCGAGATAGTCGATGGTGCCCATGCGCTCCATCTGGCTCACGTACGTGACGATGCCGCAGACAAGGAGGACCGTGGACCACGCGCACCGGTCCACGGCACCGGTGACGGACTTCGGCGAGACCAGGGACAGGACGACGGTGATGGTGAGCGCCATTAGACCGACGTCGAGGTCGAAGAAGAGCGCTCCGGCGACCAGGCTGAGCAGGCCGAGCAGGGTGAGCGTGCGCGGGCCGTCGAGCCTGAGGGGCTCTTCCTGCGTCGTGGGTACGGCGGTCGTGGTCGTGGTCGTGGTCTCGGTGGCGAGGGTGTGACGCGGTGTCGCGCCCGCCTCGGCCAGTTGGGCACCGGGGCCGGGCGGCGCCATGGTGCCGGGGTCCTTGTGTGTCTCCGCACGTTGCCCGAGCAATTGTCGACCGTCGAAGGCGAAGAACACGATGACGCACAGCGCCACGTTGAACAGGAATGACGCGGTGAACAGGAGGGTCGGGTTGCCCGGCAGGTCGTTCCGCTCGACCACGTTGTTCGTGATGCTGCCGAACACGCCGATCGGCGAGAAGCCGCCCGCGCTGGCCCCATTGGCGATGAGCAGGCCCATGAGCACGGGGTTGATGCCGTACGCGGCGGCGAAGCCGAGGCCGATGGGGGCCACGATGCCGACCGCGGCCGGGGTGACCGCACCGACCGCGGTGAGGACGGCGGTGACGAGGAACATCACCCAGGGGATGAGGGCGATCCTGCCCCGCACGGCCTTCACGGCTGCGTCGACGAGCCAGTCGACCGTGCCGTTGTTCTTCGCTATGGCGAAGAGGAGCGTGACGCCCACCAGGACGACGAACAGGTCGCCGGGGAAGCCCGCGAAGAGGTCGTCCGTCGACTCGTCCGCCACGGTGGCTCCGACGATGAATGCGGCCACCAGGGCGAGGACGCCCAGGTGGACGGCGGAGAAGGTGGCGATGGCGAAGACGAGGACCAGGGCGATGATGGAGATGACTTGATCTGACACGAGGGCTCCCTTGCCGTCGGCCGATGGTCATTCGCGGAGCGCCGTGGCACGTGACGAAGGGTGCGCGTGGCGCAGGGGAGTGCGCGGCGGCTGATGGCGCGCACGGACGTCCGCCCACGGGTCGAAGGGGCCCAGGGGGATGCACAGCTACGCATGGGGATGCCTCATTCCGTATGTCGGAATGGGGCTTTCGCAATGGGGAGTATTGGAGTGGGCTTCCCGGGGCGTCAAGAGGGCCGTCCGAACCGCCCGAACGCGTCGCGCGGTGCCGGAGGCCGCTAGGGCCCCGCCTCGGAACTGCCCGCTCCGCCCGACCGCGGGTGCCCCAGAGCCGCGCTGACCTGCCGTGCCGTCTCGCTCACCAGGGCGCCGTACGCGACGCTCGCCTCCCGTGTCATCCGGCTCGTCGGCATGTTGACGCTGATGCTGGCGACCGGCGTGCCCGACTCGTCCCGCACGGCGGCCGCGACCGCGGACACGTCGTCCCGCCACTCGCCGCCGTTGGTGGCGTACCCCCGCTCCCTGATCCGCGCGAGCTCGGCGAGCAGCCGTTCCTTGTCGGTGATGGTCGAACCCGTGAACCCCTCGAGGCCGGAGTCCAGGTGACGGGCTATCACTTCACGGGGGCTGGCCGCGAGGACCGCCTTGCCGTTCGCGGAGGCGTGGACGGGCAGTTGGGTGCCGAGGGCCAGGATGATCCGCACCGGCTTGGAGGTCTCCAGGCGCTCGATGAGCACCACCTTGTCGTCGTCCGGCACGGTCAGGTGAACCGTCTCGTCGATGCGCCGCCGCAACTCCTCCATGAGGGGCAGGGCGACGTCCCGCAGGCTCAACTCCCCGGTGGCGCGGCGCCCGACCTGCAGCGCTTTGGTCGTCACGACCCAGCGGGTGACCTCGCCGGCGGCCGGGCGGATCCAGCCCGCCTCGTGCAGGGTGCGCAGGGCGCGCTGCGCCGAACTCTTGGGCAGTGCAAGGCGTCTGGCCACGTCGGCGACGCCGATCGGCTGCCGTGCGGCGACCTCTTCCAGTACGCGAAGTGCGTTGAGAACGCTCTGCATCCGTTGACTCCCCACCAGGGCGGCCCTACGCTCCCCGTGCCACCTTACGACACACCGTGCCACAATACGGCACGCACATCAAGGGAGTTGGCCACTGTGACCTCTCGACCCGGGCGGCACTTCCTGCAGATCCCAGGTCCCACCAACGTCCCCGACCAGGTGCTCCGCGCCATGTCGGCGCCGACCATCGACCATCGCGGCCCCGAATTCGCCGCGCTCACCACGGAGTTGCTCGACTCGCTGCGGCCGGTCTTCGGCACCTCGGGCCCGGTCGTCGTCTTCCCCGGCTCAGGCACCGGCGCCTGGGAGGCGGCCCTGGTCAACACGCTCAGCACCGGGGACCGCGTGCTGCACGTGGAGACCGGCCACTTCGCCACGCTCTGGCAGCAGATGGCCGCCGCTCTCGGCCTCTACGTCGATTTCCTGCCCGGCGACTGGCGCCACGGCGCGTCCCCGGAAGCCGTCGCCGAACGCCTGGCGGCCGACACCGCTCGTACGATCAAGGCCGTCTGCGTGGTGCACAACGAGACGTCGACCGGTGTGACCAGCAGAGTGCCCGAGATCCGGCAGGCCATGGACGCGACCGGCCACCCGGCGCTGTTGCTCGTCGACACGATCTCCTCGCTGGGCTCGATCGACTACCGGCACGACGAGTGGGGCGTGGACGTCACGGTCGCCGGGTCCCAGAAGGGCCTGATGCTCCCGCCGGGGCTCGGCTTCAACGCGGTGAGCGAGAAGGCCCTCGCCGCCTCCCGCACGGCACGGCTGCGCAAGTCCTACTGGGACTGGCAGCCGATCATCGAAGCGAACCGGCGCGGCTTCTTCCCGTACACCCCCGCCACCAACCTCCTCTACGGCCTCGCCGAAGCGCTGCGGATGCTCCGGGCGGAAGGACTCCCCGCGGTCTTCGCCCGGCACGACCGGCATGCGACCGCCACCCGGGCCGCCGTGCACGGCTGGGGACTTGAGGTCCTCTGTGCCGACGACCGCGAGTACTCGTCCTCGCTGACCGCCGTGCTCGTGCCCGAGGGACAGGATGCCGACAAGGTGCGCGAGATCATCCTCGAACGGTTCGACATGTCCCTGGGCGCGGGCCTCGGCAGACTCGCCGGACGGGTCTTCCGCATCGGCCACCTCGGCCATCTGAACGACCTGACGCTCGCGGGCACGCTCGCCGGGGTGCAGATGGGGCTGCAACTGGCGGGCGTACGCATCGACCCCGGCGGTCTGACCGCCGCCCTGGACGTCCTGCGCGCCGAGTGACGGCGGCCGCGCGCCCGCCGAGCTCCCCATCCAGCCGAGGAGGCCCCCGAACATGACCGTCACCGAGGGCGACAGCCCCACGCACGGCAGCCCCACGCACGAGAGCCGCGAGCACGACAGCGCCGAGTCCGACGATCGGGCCCGTGGGCTCCGGCGGGACCTGGTCCGGGATCTCGACGGAGAGGTCCAATTCGACGCCTACACACGGCATTTGTTCGCCAGGGACGCGAGCATGTACGCCATCACACCGATGGGCGTGGCCTTCCCCCGGCACGCCGACGACGTCGCCGCGGCGGTCGCCGCCGCGGCGGCACACGGGGTGCCCGTCGTGCCGCGCGGAGCCGGGACCAGCCTGGCGGGCCAGACCGTCGGCCCCGGCCTCGTCCTCGATCTCTCCCGGCACATGAACCGCATCGTGGAGCTCGACCCGGCCAGCGGAACGGCCCTGGTCGAGACGGGCGTCGTACAGGACCAGCTCAATCGCGCCGCGGGCCCGTGGGGGCTGATGTTCGGCCCGGACACCTCGACCAGTAATCGCGCCACCATCGGCGGGATGATCGGCAACAACTCGGCAGGCAGCGGGTCGGTGCGTTACGGCATGACCATCGACCACGTACGCGAACTGGACGTCGTACTCGCGGACGCCAGCAGGGTGCCCCTCGGCCGGGTCGAGGAGGCCGAACGCGTCCACCGCGCCGAACAGCCGACCCTGGAGGGCGCCCTCTACCGGGAGCTGCCCGAGATCGTGCGGGCGAACGCCACGGCCATCGCCGAGGGATTCCCGGAGCACTGGCGCCGCGCCTGCGGCTACCGCCTCGACCGGCTGGCCCGCGAGGACACCCCCTTCGACCTCGCCAAGTTCGTCGTCGGCTCCGAGGGGACGCTCGCCGTCGCGACGAGCGCCCTCGTCGACCTGGTGCCCAAGCCCCGCCGCACGGTGATCGCCGTCGGCCACTTCACCTCGGTGGCGGGAGCCATCGCCGGTACGCAGGACGCGCTGGCCTGCGATCCGGCCGCCGTGGAGCTCATGGACCGAACGATCCTCGACCTGTCCCGGCGCAAGATCGAGTACGCGGCGCTCGGCGACATCCTGGAAGGGCGACCCGAAGCCCTCCTCTTCGTGTCCTTCACCGGCGACGAGGAGCGCGAACTCCTGGACCGGATGGGCCGCCTCACGAAGCTCTGGTCCCGGAACGGACACGGCTACCACACCCTCCAGGCGATCACCCCGGCCCAGCAGTCGTCCCTGCTGAAGGTCCGCAAGGCAGGGCTCGGGCTGCTCATGGCGGCCAGCGAGGGCACCCGGCGCCCGCTCGCCTTCGTCGAGGACACCGCGGTCGACCCGGCGCATCTCGCCGACTACACCCGCAGGTTCAAGGACGTCCTCGACCGGCACGACATGACGGCCGGGTTCTACGGCCACTGCTCGGTCGGCTGTCTGCACATCCGGCCCTACCTCGACCTCACCGACCCGGCCGACATCGGCCGGATGCGGTCCGTCGCGGAGGAGATCAAGGATCTGGTCGCCGAGTACGGAGGGGTGAACTCCAGCGAGCACGGTGACGGACTCGCCCGCAGCGAGTTCAACCGGGAGATCTTCGGGGAGCAGTTGTACGAGGCGATGCGCCAGGTCAAGCGGCTCTTCGACCCCGCAGGCATCCTCAACCCGGGCAAGATCGTGGACGCGGCGCCGATGACGGAGAACCTGCGGGACGCGGCCCTGCCGCCCGCCGAGCCCTTGCGCACCCGGCTGTCCTTCGAGGTCGTAGGAGTCGGTGGTGGCGATGGTGCTGGTGGCGGCATGCGCGCGGCGGCCGACCGGTGCATGAACATCGGCCTGTGCCGCAAGTCGGGCAGTGGCGCGATGTGCCCCTCGTACATGGCCACCCGCAAGGAGGAGGACTCCACCCGCGGACGGGCGGGAGCCCTGGTCAAGGCGCTCTCCGAGCCCGACCCGAAGGCCGCGCTCGGGGACGAGCGGCTGCACGAGATCCTCGACCTCTGTCTGATGTGCAAGGCGTGCAAGAGCGAGTGCCCGCTCGGCGTCGACATGGCCACCCTCAAGAGCGAGACCCTCTCGCACTACCACGACATCCACGGAGTGCCGCTGCGCACCCGCCTGTTCGGAGCGATCCGACTCCTCAACCGCCTGGGATCGGCGACGGCACCGCTGTCCAACCTCCCGGGCCGCATCGCACCGGTACGTCGGCTCATGGACCGACTGGTCGGCATCGCTCCCCAGCGACCGCTGCCGGTGTTCGTACGCCGCAACCTGCTGCGCTGGCACAAGCGTCGGCGCCGGACGTCCCCGCCGCACCCGGTCACCCAGGGCACGGTCACCTACCTCGCCGACTCCTTCACCACGTTCACCGAGCCCGGCATCGGCCGTGCGGCCATCCAGCTCCTGGAACGGGCGGGCTGGCGGGTGCGCGTGGAGAGCGGCGGCTGCTGCGGCAGGTCCAGCCTCTCCAAGGGCTTGGTCGACGACGCGAAGAACAAGGCACGCCAACTCGCCCACACCTTGCGGCAGTCGACGGAGGCCGGCTCGCCGATCGTGGGCTGCGAGCCCTCATGCCTGATGACACTGCGGGACGAACACCGGTCACTGCTGCCGGACGACACCGCCGTCAAGGACGTCGCCGGAAGGGTGCGCCAGGTCGAGGAACTCCTCGTGGAGGCCATCGACGAGGGGCGACTTCGACTGCGCGACGACTCGTGGCTGGCCGGGCGCAAACTGCTCTACCACGGTCACTGCCACCAGAAGGCAGAGGTGGGCACGGCGGCAACCATCGCGCTGCTGAACCGCATCCCGGGCGTCACGGTGTCCGAACTGGACGCCGGATGCTGCGGGATGGCGGGTTCCTTCGGCTTCGAGTCGGAGCACTACGAGGTGTCGATGACGGTCGGCGAGGACCGCCTGTTCCCCGCGATCGCGGCGGAGACGGCCGACACGGTCGTGGTCGCCACGGGCGTCTCCTGCCGCCAGCAGATCTTCCACGGGACCGAGCGGAACGCCTGGCATCCGGTGGAGTTGGTGGGGGAGGCGGTGGAG
>NZ_LIPN01000600.1 GCF_001418325.1 Streptomyces atriruber
CACTTTGAAGACACGACCTAGCACCCCCATCCCCTAGGGGGCCAGTGTCAGGGTCAAGTGGGTGGATCTCCGGATGGGTTGAGGGTCGCTGATCGCCTAACTTCGAGTTGTGGCCGCGAAGACGCGGCACGGACCACTCGAGGACCACGGAGGCGGCAATGTCGGCCCGCTCGCACACCCCGCGCGACCCGGCGAAGCCGGGCAGCATCGAGGTCCAGCTCCCCTGGTGGGCGATCGCCCTTCCCGCCATCGCCTTCGCGTCCCTGCTCCTGCTGATCCTGAACCCGGTGGACGCGCACGCGGCGACCAGCGAGCCGGTGATCACCAACCTCCTGGAGCGCATCCAGACGATGATCCTGCGCACGACGTAGTGACCCCGCTGCGACCGGCGCCGTCACCCGCGCCGGGGGACCGCGCCAACTCCCTGCGCCCCGTGGCGCGTTTCATGCGAAGCTGGGATGCATGAGCGTCGCAGAACCCCGCAGGATTGTCCTCTTCCGGCATGCGAAGGCCGATTGGCCGCAGGTTTCCGACCACGAGCGGCCGCTCGCCGAGCGCGGACGCCGGGACGCCCCCGTCGCCGGGCGCAAGCTGGCCGACAGCGGCAGCGCCTTCGACCTGGCCCTCTGCTCGACCGCCACCCGGACCCGCGAGACCTGGAAGCTCGCCGTCCAGGAGCTGCCGCAGCGCCCGAAGACCGTCTACGAGGAGCGGTTGTACGAAGCCTCTCCCGGCGAGCTGATCGCCGTGCTCAACGAAACCCCGGACGACGTCCAGAACCTCGTCCTGATCGGCCACAACCCCGGCGTCCAGGGCCTGACGGACGTCCTCGCGGGGGACTCCGAGGGTGACGCCAGAACGCGGCTGAACCGCAGGGGCTTCCCGACCGCGGCCTTCGCCGTCCTGACGTACTCCGGTTCGTGGAAGGCGCTCGAGCCCGGCGTGGCCACCCTCGTCGACTACTGGGCGCCGTCCGAGTAGTCCTCCTCCCCGTCCACCGTCAGGGGCCCGGCACCTCAGTGGTGCCGGGCCCCTTTGACGCGGCGGGTCGACGTACGCGGTGGACGTACGTGATCCGCGCGGTGACGTCAGTCGGTGTGCATGTCCGCCGCCTCGACCTCTTCGCGGGTGATGCCGAGGAGATAGAGGACGGTGTCCAGGAAGGGGACGTTCACCGCGGTGTGTGCGGCCTCGCGGACCACGGGCTTGGCGTTGAAGGCGACCCCGAGCCCCGCCGCGTTCAGCATGTCCAGGTCGTTGGCGCCGTCGCCGATCGCGACGGTCTGCTCCAGCGGTACCCCGGCCTCCGTGGCGAACCGGCGCAGCAGCCGGGCCTTGCCCGCGCGGTCGACGATCTCGCCGGTCACCTTGCCGGTGAGCTTGCCGTCGACGATCTCCAGGGTGTTGGCCTGGGCGAAGTCGAGGCCGAGACGTTCCTTCAGGTCGTCGGTGACCTGGGTGAACCCGCCCGAGACGACGCCCACTTGGTAGCCGAGGCGCTTGAGGGTGCGGATGAGGGTGCGGGCACCCGGCGTGAGCCGGACCTCGGAGCGGACCTTGTCCACGACCGAGGCGTCGAGGCCCGCCAGGAGTGCCACGCGGGCGTGCAGCGACTGCTCGAAGTCCAGCTCGCCGCGCATCGCGGCCGACGTCACCTCGGCGACCTGGTCCTCGCATCCGGCGTGCGCCGCGAAGAGCTCGATCACCTCGTCCTGGATGAGCGTCGAGTCGACGTCCATCACGACCAGGCGCTGGGCGCGGCGGTGCAGGCCCGCCGAGACGACCGCGACGTCCACGCCGAGCCGGGCGGCCTCTATGGCGAGGGCGGTGCGCAGCGGCTCCGTCTCGGTGCCGGACACCGCGAACTCGACGGCGGTGACCGGGTACTTGGCGAGCCGGAAGATGCGGTCGATGTTGCCGCCGGTGGCGGTGATGCTGGCGGCGATCGCGGCCGTCGACTCGGAGGTCAGCGGGTGGCCGAGGACGGTCACGAGCGAACGCCCGAGGCCTCGCGGCCGGTTGTCGCCGATGCCGGAGATGATCTCGGCCTGCATCTTCATGGACTCCGCCCAGCTGTGGACGGTGGCCCGCAGGTCGCCCTCCAGACCGGCGGGCGGCTCGGTCACGAGCGCGCACAGCACGATCCGGCCACGGGTGACGACCTGCTCGATGTCGACGACGTCGACGGAGTAGGCGGCGAGGGTGTCGAAGAGGCCGGCGGTGATGCCGGGGCGGTCCTTGCCGAAGATCTTGACGAGGAGCGTCGGGATGTCGGCGGGCTGAGGGGGCTGCGAAGCACTCATGGTGATCCCTACGGTATCCGCCCTCCTGGCGCGGGTGTCCCGCGGTCCGAGTGCCGGACATCCGTTGTTCGTGGGCTCGGCGCCTGCGGTCTGCCGTCTCGTCGGGTTGCGTCGAGTCGCGCGGTTCGGTGTTTCTGTAC
>NZ_LIPN01000601.1 GCF_001418325.1 Streptomyces atriruber
GCCCCCGACCTGCGCCCGGACGCCCACCCCACGCTCCGTGTTGACCGATATGCCCCGTATCATCACAGAGTGACCTGGCTCCGCGCGCTGAAAGAGACAGCTCGCTCGGGCCTGACCGTCGAGCGCAAACGTCTGGAACCCCTGGTCGCCCTGCGCGGCGCCGCCGGCCTCGCCGTCATCATCGGCGTCAGCCTCACGCTGTTCGGTCCCGCGGTGGCGGCGAGCTCCGCGTTCGGTGCGTTCCAGGCGGCCATTGCCACGTTCCAGCGCAGCTGGCGGCCCCGTCCGGAGCTGGCCCTGGCCTCCGGGACCAGCCTCGCCGTCTCCACCTTCCTCGGCTACCTCACCGGCTCCCACCTGCTCCTCTTCCTCGCCCTGCTCTGCCTGTGGACCTTCCTGGCGGGCCTGGGCTGGGCGGCGGGCCCGACGGTCGGCATCATCGCGTCGTCCAACGTCGCGATCATGCTGGTGACGGTCACGATCCCCACGTCGGTCGCGGCGGCGGCGGGCCACGCGGCGATGATGATCGTCGGCGGGTGCGTGCAGGCGGCGCTGGTGATCCTCTTTCCGGTACGCAGATGGGGCGCCCACCGGGATGCGCTGGCCGACGCGTTGGCGGCCGAGGCGGACTATGCGCGGCGGCTCCGTCACGACCCGGTGGCCGCCTTCGACCCCGAGCCCCTGATGGCGGCGCGCGACGCGGCGACGATCACCGCCCGCCAGGCCCGCACCCGTCCCGCGGAACTCCACGGGGCGCGGGGCATCGCCGAACGGATCCGTCCGGTCCTGGCCTCGCTGGCGGACCCGGCGGTCGGCGTTCCGGAGGAGGGCAAGGAGAGGGACAGGGTCCGGGAACTCCTGGGCGCGGCGGGCGCGGTCCTGGACGCGGCGGCGCGGGCGATCCGGCACGGCGAGCCGGTCAAGATCCCCCCGGCGGCGCTGGCCGCGCTGAAGACCCCGGACACGGGGGCGATCCTCACGGGCCCGGCGTACCGGGCGGCGACCCGCCTGGGCGCGCTCCTGAAAGACGTCCTGGAAACAGCAGGCAACACCCACTCCCCGCCACCCCCGGCCCCAGACCTGCCTCTTATACACCTAT
>NZ_LIPN01000602.1 GCF_001418325.1 Streptomyces atriruber
AGCTCGACGCGGGCGCCCGCGGTGCGGGCCGCGTCGGCGAGGTCGGGCAGGCCGTCGAGGCCGGGCAGCGGACCGCGCGCCTCGTCGGACCCGTCGTCGGTCCCGGACCGCAACACCTGGAGCGTGGCACGGAGTTCGCCCCGGGCGGACCGGCAGGTGTCGGCGACGTCGTCGAGCGCCTTGGCGACGGCGGCGCGGTCGAGGCGGTCCGGGTCGGCGGCCAGGACGTGCGCGGCGACGGACGTCTGGACGCCGACGAGCGTGATGCTGTGCGCGAGCAGGTCGTGCAGGTCGCGGGCGACCCGGCGGCGCGCCTCCTCCTCGCGCGTGCGCTCGGCGCGCTCGGCCCGCTCCACCACGGAGGCGACGTAGTGCCGGTGGATGCGTACGTACACACCGAGCAGCAGGAAGGAGACGATCCAGCCGGAGATCCGCAGCGACTGCGTGCCCTCGGCCATGCCCTCGTGGAACTTCACGCCCAGCATGACGCCCATGACGCCCATGCCGACGAGGACCGTGTTGCGGGGCCTGGTGCGGGAGGCCACGGTGAACAGCGCGGCCATCGACACCGCCATGGGCGCGGTGTGGTTGTTGTCCAGGGAGTGGTAGACCAGCAGGACGGCCATCAGGGCGAGGATGACGCGTATCGGGGCGCGGCGCCGCCACACGATGACGACGTGGGCGACGAGCAGCAGCGCCCAGCCGAGCACGTCCGGCGCATGGCCGTTGTCCCGCACGACCTGCACGACCACGACGGCGCTGACGGCCATGGCGAGGGCGAACAGGGCGTCCGTGCGCAGCCGTTCGCCGGGGGCTGCCGGGCCGAGGACGCGCTCGATGAGGTTGCGGTGGACGGCGCCGCGCCCCGTGCCCCGCCCGGTCCCGTGAAAGTCCACCGCTCCATCTTCCGGCACGCGGGTGCCCCTCCGGGAGAGGAGGGACACCCTGGGCGACCTGAGCGACCGGCTCAAGGCGAACCGGTTCAAGGCGAATCGGTTC
>NZ_LIPN01000603.1 GCF_001418325.1 Streptomyces atriruber
GAAGGCGCGGGCTGCGCTGGCGGGGGCGGCGCGGGCAGGGGCGGCGCCTGAGGGATCCGCCGCCGGTGTCGGTGGGAGCGCGGACGTTCGGGCCGCGCGCACCGCCGCCGCACCGCCCGTCGGCTGGGCCGCCCCCGCCGACCTCGGTGCCCCCGCGACCTTCGTGCTGCTGCGGCACGGCGAGACCGCGCTGACGCCCGAGAAGCGGTTCTCCGGGAGCGGCGGGTCCGATCCGTCCCTGTCGGACGTCGGCCGTGAGCAGGCCGAGCGCGTCGCGGCCGCACTCGCCGCCCGCGGCACGGTCCAGGCGATCGTCTCCTCGCCGCTCAAGCGCTGCCAGGAGACCGCGCACACCGTCGCCGCCCGCCTCGGGCTCGACGTCCACCTCGAAGACGGCCTGCGCGAAACGGACTTCGGGGCCTGGGAGGGGCTGACCTTCGGCGAGGCGCGCGAGCGCCACCCGGAGGAGCTGAACGCCTGGCTGGCCTCGCCGAAGGCGGCGCCGCCCGGCGGCGAGTCGTTCGCTGCGGTGTCCCGTCGCGTCTCGGCCGCCCGTGACCGGCTCACCTCGGCGTACGCGGGCCGCACGGTCCTGCTCGTCACGCACGTCACGCCCATCAAGACGCTGGTGCGGCTCGCGCTCGGCGCCCCGCCGGAGTCCCTGTTCCGCATGGAACTCTCGGCGGCCTCGGTGTCGGCCGTGGCGTACTACGCCGACGGCAACGCGTCGCTGCGCCTCCTGAACGACACGTCGCACCTGCGCTAGCGGGTGCTGGTGCGGGCTGGTGCGGGTCGGCGCGTGGTGCGGGCCGGTGCGTGCTGGTGGGCGCGGGTGCGCCTCAGCGCAGGGACGCCGCCTCGCGGGCCAGTGACTCCACGCGGCCCCAGTCCTTGGCCTCGACGGCGTCGGCGGGAAGCATCCAACTGCCGCCCACGCAGCCGACGTTCTTCAGCGCGAGGTACGACGGGGCGGATCCGGGCGTGATCCCGCCCGTCGGGCAGAAGCGGGCCTGCGGCAGCGGGGCGCCCAGGGACTTCAGGTAGGCGGTGCCACCGGCGGCCTCCGCCGGGAAGAACTTCATCTCCCGTACGCCGCGTTCGAGCAGCGCCACGACCTCCGAGGTCGTCGAGACGCCAGGCAGGAACGGCACGCCGGAGCCCTGCATCGCGTCCAGCAGCGTGTCCGTCCAGCCGGGGCTGACCAGGAACCGGGCGCCCGCCTCCACGGACTCGGCGACGTTCCTCGCGGAGATGACGGTGCCCGCGCCGACGACCGCGTCCGGAACCTCGGCGGCGATCGCCGAGATCGCGTCGAGCGCGACGGGCGTCCGCAGGGTCACCTCGATCGCGGGCAGCCCGCCCGCGACGAGGGCCCGCGCCATCGGCACGGCGTCGTCGAGGTCCGAGACGACGACTACGGGGACGACGGGGGCGAGGTCCAGGACGGAGGTGGGCTCGGGGGACGTGGAGGAGGTCATGGGAGCATCCTGCACCCGGCATGCAGCATGCGCAAAGCCCGTTGCGGATGCTGCAACGGGCTTGCGGGTTCAGGCTTCGTGGCTGGTCCGGTCTCTCTTCCGGTCGTCCTTCAGTGGATCTCGCGGACCACCACGTCGAGGGCCCACGGCTTGCCCGGCTTGGCCGGGGCCTCTGCCTCCACCACGTGCCCGAGGTCGCGCAGCGCCTCGACCAGCTCGGCCGGGTTCTTGGGGCTGCTCCCCGTCATCAGCAGGGACCGGACGATCCTGCCCTTCGTCGCCTTGTTGAAGTGCGACACGACGGACCGCTTCTCGGCGCCGGTCTTCTCGTCGACCTGCGCGTGCAGCACCCGAACGGTCGCCGTCCGTCCCGCGACCTCGCCCTTCGGCTTCCACGCGGCGGTGTACGCGGACGACCGGAGGTCCAGGACGAGACCGTCGCCCGCGGCCTCGGGCATGACGGAGGCCATCGGGGTGCGCCAGTACGCGCCGAGTGCGCCGAGGCCCGGCAGCTTCACGCCCATCGAGCAGCGGTACGAGGGGATCTTGTCGCTCACGCCGACGGCGCCCCACAGTCCCGAGAAGACGAGGAGCGAGCGGGTGGCGCGGCGCTTGGCGGCGGCGTCGAGCGAGGCGAGGTCGAGGGCGTCGTAGAGCACGCCGGTGTAGACCTCGCCTGCTGGGCGGGCGCCCGCGGTGCGCAGCTCCGTGTTCTTCGCGACCTCGCCGCGCAGGCCTTCGCTGAGGCCGAGCACGGTGCGGGCCTTCTCCTCGTCCGCGGCGCACAGCTCGACGAGCTCGTCGAGAACGGCCTGCCTGGCCTGGGCGAGGCCCGGCAGCGACAGGGTCTCCGGCTTGAGCGGAGCACCACGGCCGGAGGGAGCCTTGCCTTCGGACGGCGGCAGCAGGACGAGCACGGTGGGACTCCTTCGGGGGGTACGTGAGGGGGGTGCGGCCCCTGCGAAAGGGTACGGGG
>NZ_LIPN01000604.1 GCF_001418325.1 Streptomyces atriruber
AGCGGGCGCGGTACGGGGACAGCACTCGGTTCTTCCTCGTTCTTCCCCAGGTGAGCACCGTCTCTCCCTCGAACATGACAACGATCCACACACGATGCCCCGTTAGTGTGGTGGGTCTGCCCGGNNGGTTCTTCGTTCGCCGGGCAGGCCGCGATACCTGGAGGTACCTGCCGTGTTCCTGTCCGTCCTGTCGGCAGCCGGAACGGACCCGGACGACCCGCAAAAGTCCAAGCCGCCCACGCTCGAGGACGCTCAGGAGAGCGCCACGAACGCGGCGAGCTGGGTCGAGCAGAACTGGTCCACGTGGCTCGGGATCGGGCTGCGCATCGTGCTGATCGTCGCGATAGCGGTCGTCCTGCGCGTCCTGGTGCGCCGCGCCATCACCAAGCTGATAGACCGCATGAACCGCACGGCGCAGGCCGTGGACGGCACCGCGCTCGGCGGGCTCCTGGTGAACGTGGAGCGCCGCCGCCAGCGCTCGCAGGCGATCGGCTCGGTGCTGCGTTCGGTGGCCTCGTTCCTGATCCTCGGCACGGCCGGGCTGATGATCCTCGGCACCTTCGAGATCAACCTGGCGCCGCTGCTCGCCTCCGCGGGCGTGGCGGGCGTCGCGATCGGTTTCGGTGCGCGCAACCTCGTCACCGACTTCCTGTCCGGCGTCTTCATGATCCTGGAGGATCAGTACGGCGTGGGCGACTCGATCGACGCGGGCGTGGCCTCCGGAGAGGTCATAGAGGTCGGCCTGCGCGTGACGAAGCTGCGCGGCGACAACGGCGAGATCTGGTACGTCCGCAACGGCGAGGTCAAGCGCATCGGCAACCTCTCCCAGGGCTGGTCCACGGCGGGCGTCGACGTGACGGTCCGCCCGGACGAGGACCTGGAGAAGGTCAGGACGACGCTGTCGGCCGTCGGCGAGTCCATGGCGAAGGACGAGCCGTGGAACGAGCGGCTGTGGGGCCCGGTGGAGATCCTGGGCCTGGACAGCGTCCTCCTCGACTCGATGGTGATCCGCGTCTCGGCCAAGACGATGCCGGGCCAGTCCCTGGGCGTGGAGCGGGAGCTGCGCTGGCGCATCAAGCGGGCGTTCGACGAGGCGGGCATCCGCATCGTGGGCGGCCTGCCGCTGGCGGTCGAGGAGGACGCGCCCGACCCGTCGGCCGGCGTGGCGGCCCCCTCCGCGTACGCCTCGGCGACGTCCC
>NZ_LIPN01000605.1 GCF_001418325.1 Streptomyces atriruber
GCCCCGGCACCGAACCGGGTCTCGCACCGGCCGTCGAATGTGATCCCGCGTTGCGGACCTGCGCGTACGGCGACAGGGACCGCCGCTCCGTGGGCATCGTCGGGGACGGCACCTTCGTCACCGTCGTACTGCAGGTCGAGTCGGAGGCAACCTCGTTGCGCGCCGACAGGCGTCAACGGCCCCTCCCCTTGCGGCTCGTGACGGACGCACTCGAAGTCGACGGCATCCGGCTGGAGTCCGCGCAGGTGGTGCTGCACACTCAGCCCGCACCCGCGCTGCACCTGCCGCAGGATTCCGTCGCCGTCGGCAACTACGCGCCCCTGCAGGCGCGGACCGGGACCCCCGCGGTACGGATCACCTGGATCGCCCTCAAGCTCGACCCGGAGCTCTGCCCGGAGGCCGTGACGGCACGCGGAGGGGGGCTGCTCGGCGCCCAGAAGTGCGTGGTGCGGGCCGTCGATCAGCTGGCAAGTCGGCTGACCGGGGCGGGCTTCCGGGTCACGGTGCTCGACGAGGAGGAGCTGACGTCCGCCATCGCCGCGTCCGCGGGCGCCAACCCCCTGGTCACGGCCCAGGCGGGGCGTGCCGATGCGCCGGAGCGCCGGACCGAGGAATCGGCGCGGTCGTGGCGTTGCGACAACCGCAGGCACACGACGTACTGGGTACGGCGCTGGCCGCAGCTCGGCGGCTCCGCGGGGCAGCCCCTCCCTCAACTCGTGGCCGCGCTCACCGCGGTGCCGGCGCTGGCGACCACGTTCAGTCTGACGCTGCGGCGCGATGACCGCAGGGAGGTGTCGCTGTGCGGCCACATGCGCGTGACGGGACGGGGCGACGCCGAACTCGTATCCGCAAGGCGCGCGTTGGAGCACGCCGCACGGCAGGCGAGGATCGGCCTCGTGCGGCTCGACCGTGAACAGCTGCCCGGAACTCTTGCCACTCTGCCGCTCGGGGGCACTCGCTGATGACCGCACCTGCACCTGCACCGTCCGCGCGGTCCGGGGAATCGGAGCCTTCGACGGCGGCTCGTGCCCGGCAGCGGATTCGTTCGGGGTTCGGTCTGATCGGGCCTCGGCACCCCCGGCATGTGCTTCCCCTGGAGTCGTTGCCCGAACTCGACCTCCCCGTCGGGGACGACGGCGTGGTCATAGGCGTCGATGCCGACGGCAGCCCCGCCGTGCTCGGCGTCAATCGGCCCACTCCGTACGACATGGTCTTCATCGGCGGACTGTGGACGGCGCAGGTCATTGCCCTGCGAGCGGCCGCGACCGGGGCTCGGGTCGCGGTGGAGACCGGGCGGGCCGGGGCGTGGGCGCAGTTGGTGCAGGCGCTCGGGGTCGGGCAGAGCGGGATGGCCGTGCATGACGTGGGGCGGGTGCCGCCGCAGGGGGCCTCCGCGGGGAGTCCGGTGCTCGTCGTGCGGGACTGCGGGATGCGGCCGCCTCGGGGTCGGGTCGCGTCCGCGCCCTGGCAGTCCGTGCTGACGGTGCTGCCCTATCTGAGTCCCGTCGCGCCTCGGCTCGTGCGGCAGGCGCGGTTGGTGGGCGTGCAGCGGGTGTCGCCGGACGAAGCGGCACAGATCGGGCGGCTGCTGGGGCTGCCGGGTGCGGATGTGGAGTCGCTGCCGACGTTGACCGACGGTGTGACCCTGTGGTGCGCCGATCGGGACCGGCAGTACGTGATGACGCAGGCCACCGATGCCGAGACCGGATTGTTGGGTACCGCCCGGCGGATGGACTGATGCCACTGAGCATCGGGCAATTCGGGGTGTGGTGTCGGGTGTTGGGTGATTTGTCCGTCACGGTTTGATGTACGCGGATCGCTCCCGGGTGGGGCGTGACGCAATGGACAGCATTGGTGGGGTGGACTGCCCTGCCGTGCTCGTGGTTTTGGTGATTAGGCTGGGACAGGACGCGACGCCAGAACCCTCGAGCGGGTCGTGCGCGTCCCTCAACGGGGAGAGCCAGGCGGATCGGACGACAGGAACGGTCGCCCCCCACCACGGCACGAGGGTGCTCGACCACATCAGGAGGCATTGTGAACAGCGATCGGGACGAGATCCGCGGGGGCTGGGACTCACCCGTCGATGATCAGTCCGACGCGGAGTCCGCTGCCGAGACGACGGGCGAGTTCACCATCGACTACGCCCCGCCCGCCTGGTACACGCAGAACGCTTCGGGCAGTGCGGGTGAGACGCCTTCGGCGCCGCCCGTTTCCACGCCGCCCGCCTCTACGCCGCCTGTGTCCACGCCGTCTGCCTCCACGCCTGCGCCGCCTGTTTCCGCTCCGGGGGATTCTGCTTCGGCGGGTTCCGGTTCTGTGGGTTCCGGTTCTGGGGATTCTGGTTCTGGGGATTCTGGCTCGGTGGATTCCGGTACGGCTGCTCCGGCTCCCGTCGCTGCTACGCCGCCGCCCGCCATGCCGTCCTTCTCCGCTCCGCCGCCTCCGCCGCTGCCCCTGGGTCCGCCTCCGGCGGGCGTTCCGGGTGCGGTGCCGAAGTTGCCCGTGGGGAGTGGGTTCCAGCCTGCTGTCGACTCGGATGACTCTGCGGACGAGGCGGGGGGCTCGGAGGACGCGGACACCGGGGTGTCTTCGGGTCAGGGTGAGGGTGCGAGTGCAGACGCGGGTGCAGGTAGCGCTGGTGCGGCTGGCTCTTCCGGTCCTGCCGCCGCTCCCTTCGTGCCTTCCGTCGTGCCGCCGGTGGCTTCCAGTGGTGGGGCCTCCGACTGGAGCGGGGCCCTGGCCGGGCCTGCGGCTTCCGTGCATGTGACCGGTGTCGTGCCGAAGGACGAGGTCGATGCCCTCGCGGAGGCCCGGGATCGCGATGCTTCCGGTGATCTGGATCAGGACG
>NZ_LIPN01000606.1 GCF_001418325.1 Streptomyces atriruber
CTGCTGGGGCGGCTGGCCCTGCTGCGGGGGCTGGCCCTGCTGGGGCGGCTGGCCCTGCTGAGGTGGCTGCGTCTGCCATCCCTGCGGAGCACCCGGCTGCTGCGGATAGGGCTGCTGCCCGTGCTGCGGCGGCTGCGGCTGCGCCTGCTGGGGAGGCTGCGCCTGCTGGGGCGGCTGGGGCGGCTGAGGCTGCTGAGGAGCGTACGGCTGCGGCTGCCCCGAAGCGTACGGCTGAGGCTGCTGCTGCCCCGGCATCGGCGGAGCCAGATGCGGCGGCGGATTCCCGTCCGACGTCCACAGACCCTGCTGCTGCTGAGCCCGCGCGAAGTCCTCCGCGACCATCGCGGAAAGGTTGAAGTACGCCTCCCGCACCTTCGGCCGCATCATGTCGAGGTCGACCTCCGCGCCCGCGGCGAGGTGCTCGTCGAAGGGGATGACGACAACGCCCCGGCACCGCGTCTCGAAGTGCGACACGATGTCGTCGACCTTGATCATCTTGCCGGTCTCGCGCACACCGGAGATGACGGTGATGGACCGCGAGACGAGGTCGGCGTACCCGTGCGCGGACAGCCAGTCCAGCGTCGTCGACGCACTGCTCGCACCGTCCACGGACGGCGTCGAGATGATGATCAGCTGATCGGCGAGGTCGAGAACGCCCCGCATGGCGCTGTACAGCAGCCCCGTACCGGAGTCGGTCAGGATGATCGGGTACTGCTTCCCGAGTACGTCGATCGCGCGCCGGTAGTCCTCGTCGTTGAACGTGGTCGACACGGCCGGGTCGACGTCGTTGGCGATGATCTCGAGCCCGGACGGCGCCTGCGAGGTGAAGCGCCGGATGTCCATGTACGAGTTGATGTACGGGATCGCCTGGACGAGGTCACGAATGGTGGCCCCGGTCTCGCGCCGCACGCGCCGGCCGAGCGTACCGGCGTCGGGGTTGGCGTCGATCGCGAGGATCTTGTCCTGGCGCTCGGTGGCGAGGGTGGAGCCCAGCGCGGTGGTAGTGGTCGTCTTGCCGACGCCACCCTTGAGGCTGATGACGGCGATCCGGTAGCAGGAGAGCACGGGCGTCCGGATCAGCTCGAGCTTGCGCTGCCGCTCGGCCTCTTCCTTCTTGCCGCCGAGCTTGAACCGCGAACCGCCCGCGGGCCGGCTGCTCTTGGCCTTCTGCTTGTTGTTGCGCAGCAGCCGGTCGGAGGAGAGCTCGACGGCGGCGGTGTAACCGAGCGGGGCCCCGGGGTTCGTACGCTCCCGCTGATCGTGCTGCACGGCTTGCGGCCAGGCGGCGCCGGTACGGGGGTCGATGGGCCCCTGCGCCTGCTGGGCCTGGGGCTGCTGTGCCTGCTGCGGAGCCTGGGGCTGGACCGGGGGCTGGGCCTGGGCCTGGCCGGGCACCTGAGGCTGAGGCTGCTGCTGGGGCGCGTGCGGCTGGGGTGCCTGGGGCTGCGGGGCCTGCGGCTGCGGGGCCTGCGGCTGCTGGTTCTGATTCTGGTTCGGAAGAGGCTGAGCCCCCGGAACGGCCTGCTGCCCGGGAACCTGCGGCTGCCCCGGGAACGGCTGCCCCGGCTGAATCGGTTGCCCCGGCTGAACCGGCTGCTGGCCGTGTGGCGCGGGCGCCTGCGGGAACCCGTAGCCACCACCCTGACCGGGCGCTTCAGGAGCGACCGGAGTGACCGGAGCAACCGGAGCGGCGGGCGCAGGCGCGGG
>NZ_LIPN01000607.1 GCF_001418325.1 Streptomyces atriruber
GACGAGGACGAGACCCCCCGCCCAGGCGCATCCGCATCCCCCCGCACAGCCTCCAGAACCTGCCGCCCGGACAACCGCGCCCCCACCGCATGCCAACGGTCGAACTGCTTGCCGCCCAACGCCTCCCGCACCGACTTCCGAGCCGCCTCCTGCTGTTCCAGGAGCGAGGGCAGCATCCCGATCGGATCCCCGCCCAACCGCCGCGCGTTCTCCGCGTACCCGAACAGCCACGCCGCCCGCACCTGCCGCCCGTCGTGCGCCGCCGCCCACGCCAGCCCGTGGCAGCACATCGCGGCCACGAGGATCTCGTCGACCTCGCCCGCCGCCTCCATCCCCCGGCACAGCGAGGCGACCCCCGCCTCCCGCTCCCCCGCGAGCCACCGCACGAGCCCCTGCGCCATCAGCGTGGACCCGTAGACCTGCCGCTCTCCCGTGCCCTCCAGCAGGCGCAGCCCCTGCTCGCACAGCTCCAGCGCCCCACCGGTGTCCCCGAGGACGGCCCGCAGCAGGGCGGCCTCGTACCCCATGACCACGAGACCGAGCCGGTTGTCGCTGTCGACCATCCGCCGCCGCACGTCCACGAGCCGCTCCAGCCCCGCCGCATCACCGCACAGCGCCGCGAGCCCGTGCGCGTACGCCTCGGCGAACTGCGCGACCTCCTCGTCGCCCGCCCGCTCCGCGCACTCCTGCGCCAGCGCCATCCGCTCGACGGCGGTCGCGAGATCCGCGGTCCAGACACCGAACGCGCCGGTCGCCAGCAGCCCCCAGGCCCGCGCCGAACAGTCCTCGGGAACGCGCCCGAGACCCTTCTCGATCCAGTACCCGCCCTCGGAGAGCGTCCCGGAGGCCCGCCAGTGCGGCCAGAGCCTGGCGGCGAGCCGCAGCCCTTCCCGCGCCCGCCCGTCGGTCTCATACGCATACTCGAGCGCGGCCCGCAGCCCCGCCATCTCCGCGCGGACGGCACGGTGCAGCTCGGGCTGCGCGGCGCCGAGCAGCCCCTCCTCGAAGCGCCGCCCCAGATCCCGGTAGTACGCGAAGTGCCGCGCACGAAGCGCGGCACCGCCGTCGGCCTCCACCGCATCGAGGCGTTCGGCCCCGTACTCCCGGAGCGTGTCGAGGAGCCGGTACCGATTCCCGGACTCGCCGAGCCGCTGCACCACGGACTTGTCGACGAGCCCGATGAGCTGCCCGAGGACCTCGCCCACGGGCAGGCTCTCGTCCCCGCAGACCTGCTCGGCCGCCCCCAGTTCGAAGGACCCGGCGAAGACGGACAGCCGCGCCCACAGCACCTGCTCGTCCGGGGTGCACAGGTCGTGCGACCAGTCGATGGCGGTACGCAGGGTCTGATGCCGCGACAGGGCCGTGCGCCGCCCCCCGGTCAGGACCTGGAACCGATCATCGAGCCGCGCCACCAGCTCCTCGATGGAAACGGCCCGCAGCCGCACCGCGGCGAGCTCGAGAGCCAGCGGAATGCAGTCGAGCCGATGGACCAGCGCCACCAGCCGCTCCCGGTTCGCGGCACTCACGCGATACCCGGGCACGACGGCGGCGGCCCGCTGCGCGAACAGCTCCACGGCGTCGTCGGGCGCGAGCGGCGCGACGGGACAGCAGTGCTCTCCCGGCACGTCCAACGGCTGCCGACTGGTGGCGAGCACACACACGTCGGCGGCCTCGCGCAACAGGATGTCGGAGAGCATCGCGCACGCGTCGACCAGATGTTCACAGGTGTCGAGCACGATGAGCAGCCGCCGCCCCTGCAGATGCGCGACCACCGCGTCGAGCGGCGCCATGCCCGACTGCTCCGGCAGTTCGAGGACCGCCGCAAGGGTGGCCGGGATCAGCTCCGGATCCCGTAAGGCGGACAGTTCGGCCAGCCACACCCCGTCGGGAAACCGCTCCCCGAGCCCCGCGGCGGCCCGCAGCGCGGTGCGGCTCTTGCCC
>NZ_LIPN01000608.1 GCF_001418325.1 Streptomyces atriruber
CGTGCAGGAGTCTCGCGGCGGGCCGCCGCGACAGCGGGGCCGGGCCCGAGCGCTCCAGCCACCAGTCGCTCAACCGCCGCCGGGCCTCCGGGTCCTCGGGGCGCCCGGCGAGCAGCAGGTGCTCGGCGAAGTTCAGCGCGTCGTGCCGGTAGCCGCCGGTCATGGGCCGGGTCCTGGCGTACGTGAGGAACCGGCCGCGGTACGCCGTGCCGAGGATCTCCGGCAGCTCGGGCGCGACCTTCGCGACGACGTCGGCCCGCTTGGCGGCCAGGGCGTGGCCCTGCACCTTCAGGCGCGCGTGGTCGAAGCCCTCGGGCGCCGGGGTGCCCGCGACGAGCGCGGAGAGGAGCGCGGTCTGGGCGACGGCGGTGCGCTGGCGGGCCGCGGCGGAGGCGGCCGGGACGTCGTGACGCCCGGCCGGGACGTCCGCAGGCGCCTCGTCCGACGTCTTCACCGTCGCCCGGACGGCGTCCAGCTCCCGCTCCAGCTCGGCCGGTTCGGGGAAGTTCTCGTCCCGCTCCAGGAGGACGCCGGGCGGGGACACGCGCGACGCGAGGTCGGCGAGGACCGCGAGCACGGCCTCCGGCACGGGGTGCGCGTGGCTGTCGTGCCAGACGCCGTCCCGCTCGAAGCCGCCCGCCACGTGGACGTACGCGATGGCCTCGACCGGCAGTTCGTCCAGCGCCTTCGCCGGGTCCTCGCCGCGGTTGACGTGGTTCGTGTGGAGGTTGGCGACGTCGATGAGGAGCCGTACGCCCGTGCGCTCGACGAGCTCGTACAGGAACTGCCCCTCCGTCATCTCCTCGCCGGGCCAGGAGACCAGCGCCGCGATGTTCTCCACGGCGAGCGGCACGGGCAGCGCGTCCTGTGCGATCCGGACGTTCTCGCAGAGCACGTCCAGCGCGTCGCGGGTGCGCGGCACCGGCAGCAGGTGCCCGGCCTCCAGCGGCTGCGTCGCGGTGAGGGCGCCGCCCGCCCGTACGAACGCGATGTGCTCGGTGACGAGCGGCGAGCCGAGGGCCTCGGCCCGCTCGGCCAGCGCGGTGAGCCGCCCCTCGTCGGGGCGGTCCGCGCCGCCGAGGCCCAGCGAGACGCCGTGCGGCACGACGGTCACGCCGCGCTCGCGCAGCCGCAGCAGCGAGTCGGGCAGATGCCCCGGACAGAGGTTCTCCGCGACGGCCTCGACCCAGTCGATGCCGGGCATGGCCTCCACGGCGTCCGCGATCTCGGGCCGCCAGCCGATCCCGGTCCCCAGCCGCGTACTCAGCTGCCCCATGTCCGCTCCCCCTTCGTCCCCGTTGCCAGGACCTTGGCCCCGGCCGTGCGGATCGAACCCTCGGGTGGAGACGTTCAGAGCTACATTTGAGGTTCCGGGCGGCCGGTGTTGATCTCTCCGGGCGGTCCTGGCGAGGGCCTGGACGTGGTGGAGACGTCGCCCTCGGGTCCGGCGGGCGAGGGCTCGGGAGGCGTGGCTCCGGAGGGCGGGGGAGGCCCCGTGGGGCTGGCGGTCGCGGTCGACGCGGCGCCGTTCGCGATTCCGTCGAAGTCGACGAGCCCGGTGGCCTCCAGCATCGTGATGTGGTCGAGGACGGTCTGGTTGGAGTCCGTGGCGAGCTGCCGGATCAGGGAGTTGCGGGTGCTGTCGCGCACCTGGGCGATGACGCTGAAGACCTTGCCGTGCGAGGCGCGCAGCAGATTCGCGAACTTCCGCTGGTACGTCTCGCCGCTCGCCGCCGACAGCTCGTCGAGCCACCCCTGCTGCTGGTCGGTCGGCTGGTTGGGCAGCTCCACGCCCAGCTGCGCGGCCACGGCGCGGGTCCGCCTGTCGAGGTCGGTGTGCCCGACGATGAGGTGGTCGCCCGCCTCCTTGACGGCCTCGGTCGGCGCGCGCTCGACGGCCTGCTGTCCCGCGGGTATTTCCCACAGCCCCGCGAGCCGCACCTTCACGAGCAGATCCCGGTCGGCCGCGGAGAGCGGCCCCCACCGGGTGGCCACCGACCCGGCGGCCAGATTGGCGGGCCCGGTGCTCGACCGGTCGGCGTAGGACCACACGGGGAACGCGATGGCCCCCAGCGTGGCGACGAGTGCCGCGATGATCAGAGCTGTGCCGTTGACGCGCCGCAAGGTGCCTCCCGTGGTGCTCCCGTGTCGCCGGTGGTACCGGGGAGTACGGAAGATACGGGTGGGGTGTTCACTCGCGCGAGATGTCGGCGGCCGTCGTCCGTACCCGGTCAGTTGTTGCGCGCGTAGAAGGCCACCCCCCGTCGCCACCACGCGAGCCCCGACCACAGCAGGAGGGCCGCCACGGCGGGAAAGGCGAAGACCAGGGCGGAGGAGAAGGGGACCGTGTCGGCGTGGCCCGTCAGCCAGGCCGCGGGGTAGAAGCCCGCGAAGGCGATGGGGACGGCGAAGGTGAAGGCGCCCTGCAGCAGCCAGGGGAACAGGCCCAGCGGGTAGTTGCCGAAGGTGCCCGACACGCTGTCCAGCCAGAAGAACAGCGACTCGCTGCCCCTGAAGCGCAGGACCAGGGCCGCGATGTGCAGGTTCAGGCCCAGCTCGATCACCGACGCCCCGGCGACCGCGGTGAGCAGGAACGCCACCATCCCCACGGTCCACCCGACGTCCAGGAGGGACAGGCACACGCTGAGCGAGGCGCAGGCGACGACGAGATCGCCGACCGCGTTCACCGGGGCCTCGTAGGTGAAGACCTGGAGCAGGACGGGGGCGGGGCGGGTGCGGAACGCGTCGAAGCGGCCGTCCCGCAGGAGATGGGGGAGCAGGCCGAGGTTGCCGAAGAAGAGCATGTAGAGGCCGTGGCCCAGCATGCGGATGCTGCTGATGAGCAGGACCTCGCCCACGCCCCAGCCCGCCAGCGAGGGGAAGCGGCCGAAGATGACCGTGGCGAACAGCAGCACCGTCACCTGATAGGTGACCCCGTTGGCGATGGCCATGGCGAAGTCCGCGCGGTTGGCCAACTGGCTGCGGACACCGGCGCGCAGGATGACCAGGGCCAGCCGCAGCCGGCCCACGGGGAGCACGGGCGGCGCCGGTTCGGCGGCGCGCGGGACAGGGGACATCGCAGACATCGGATCAACCACCCAGGACGAGGAGGCGGCGCGCCGCGCGACGCCACAGAAGGCGGCCGACGGCGGCCAGCAGGAGGCACCAGGCGGCCTGTTCGAGCAGGTACGGCCAGGCGTCGGAGGCCGCGATGCGGCCCGTGTAGAGGGAGACGGGCACGTGCACGGTCGCGGAGAACGGCAGATGACCGGAGACGGCGGTGAACCACGAGGGGAAGAACCACAGCGGGATCAGCGCGCCCGAGAGCAGCGTCTGCGCGAAGGCCGCCAGGCGGTTCACGCCGAAGCTGGTGATGGTCCAGAAGCTGGTCAGGTCCACCAGGAGCGCCAAGTGGTAGAAGACGCCCTGGCCCAGTGCGTACGAGAGGGCGGCGACCGCCGTGGCGGCGGCCGACGGCGGCGGGGCGACCAGACCGGTCGCCAGGCCGACGACCAGGCCCGCGAGCAGCCACGCCGTGGCGTAGAGGCTCTCGCCGAGGCCCCGCCAGGCGCAGTAGCGGCGGGCGGAGACGGGCCGGGTGAACCAGAACACCACCGATCCGTCCCGGATCTTGCTCTGCGCGGTCTCCTGGGACGCGCCCTCCATGATGACGCGGCCGGTGCCCATCAGGGTGGCGAGGACGGAGTACGTCACGGCCTGGGTGACGTCCATGCCCGCGACCGTGTCGTCGCCCTCGCCGTACAGGGCGCGCCACAGCAGGACGTAGAGGAAGACCTGGGTGACGATGATGAACGCGGTCGCCACGATGCGCGGGCGGTACGCCCACTCCGTGCGCGGCACGAGGGCCGCGAGGCGGTGGGCGCGCGGCTTCCGCCGGGACGCGGGCGCCTGAACCGTCATGCCGGGCCTCCCGCGGGGGCCGCCGCCGCGGCGGCCTCCGGGCGCGCGTACAGGGTGCGCAGGACGTCCTCGACCTTCGCGCCGTCGAAGACCACCGAGCGCACGGCGTGGGCGGACAGCAACTCGTCGGTCACCTCGCGCTGTTCGACACCGGGGTGCGGGCGCAGCTGGACGGTCGTGCCATCGGTGGCCACGACGTCGGCGGTGCGCAGGCTCAGCGCGCCGGGCGGCGTCTCGAACTCCACCACGACGGTCCGCCGATGGTGCGCTGCCCCGGCGAGTTCGCCGCGTTCGCCGTCGAACACGACACGGCCCCGGTCGATGACGACGAGGCGCCGGCACAGCGCCTCCACCTCCGCCATGTCGTGCGTGGTGAGCACGATCGTGTGGTCGCCGGTGCGCGCCAATCCGGCCAGCAGGGTGCGCACCTGGTCCTTCACGAGGACGTCGAGGCCGATGGTCGGCTCGTCGAGGAAGAGCAGCGGGGGCCGGTGCAGCAGCGCCGCCGCCAGGTCGCAGCGCACCCGCTGGCCGAGCGAGAGGAAGCGCACGGGCGTGTCCCAGAAGGGCGACAGCGCCAGTACGTCGTTCAGCTCGGTCAGCGTGGCGCGGAACTCCGCCTCGGACAGGCCGTAGATGTTGCGCAGGATCGTGAACGAGTCGTACGCGGGCAGGTCCCACCACAGCTGCGTGCGCTGCCCGAAGGTGACGCCCATGGCGTGGGCGTTGCGCTCGCGGTCCGCGTAGGGGTCCAGGCCGTAGAGGCGGGCGGTCCCCGACTCCGGGAGCAGCAGGCCCGTCATGACCTTGATGAGCGTGGACTTGCCCGCGCCGTTCTGCCCGAGCAGGCCGATGAACTCGCCTGGCTCGACCGTCATGTCGACCTCGCAGAGCGCCGCCGTGCGCCGCGCCTTCCGCCGCTGGAACGGCCGCTTCCAGGAGCGGCCCTCGGCACTCTCCCAGCTGCGGAAGGTCTTGGTGACCCGGTCGACGCGGATGGCCGGGGGCTGCGTGCTCACGAGCCCGCGCCCGCTTCCGCGCCGCCCGCCACCGCGTCGGCCACCAGCGGCGCGAGCAGCTCGCCCACTGCCGCGAGCCAGCCCGCGGGGACGACGCGGCGCAGCGCGCCGGGCGCGAGCGTGGCCAGTGCGGTACGGGCCAGCGGGGCGGTGAAGTCGGGCGCGCCGCCGCTCTCGCGGGTCACCACGCCCAGCGCGTAGGCGGTCGTCCAGATCTCGGTGAGCAGCACGTCGCTGACGCGGTCGTGCACGAAGGCGCGGTGCGGCAGGCGGTCCAGGGCCTCGCGCAGCGCCCCGACGACGCGTTCGCGGGTGATGCCGCGCTCCAGGAGGGCGTCCTCGGCCGGGACGCGCCGCCAGCCGTCGGGGGCGGCGGCGTCGCGTACGTAGGCGACGGCGAGCTGCTCCCACCAGCAGAAGTACGGCACGGTGTCCAGGTGGACGAGCTCCTGCGGGCGCTGCCGGTCCTGCGGGAGGGCGGGGGCCGCGGCGGGGAAGCAGGCGGCGCTGCGCGGCCCCATCACGTCGTTGCCGACGAGGCTGGCGGGGTTGGCGTGGTCGACGAGACCCGCGACCGGCACGACGGTCTCCGTACCGGTGGCGGCGAGGTAGCCGAGGAGCGCCACGTCGTCGGTGTCCTCCTGCGCGGTCTTGGCGGCGGCGTACTCCTCGAAGCCGAGGGCGAGAGGGGCGGGGAGCACGAGCGCGACCGAGGGCAGGTAGTCGTCGACGACGGGGGCCCAGGCGGCCCCGCGCAGGGCGGCGACCCGCACGGCGTTGGCGGTGCGCGAGCCCCATTCCGTGAACAGGCTCAGGGAGGCGTCGGGCCGGTCGGCGATCAGGGCCCGCACGCGCTCGGCGAAGCCGGGGGCGAGGATCGCGTCGTCCTGGAGGACCAGGTGGTGGGTGGCGCCGGGGGCGACCGACTGCCAGGCGAGGCGGGCCGTGCGCAGGGCGGAGGGCGGTCCTTCCGGGTCCGGGTCGGTGATCAGCCGGGCGTCGAGCTCGGGGTGGCGCGCGCACAGCTCGCGAGCGGCGGCCGCGCGCCGAGGGTGGGCCATCACCACCGTCGACAGGCGGATCTCGGGGGCGTCGGTGCCCGGGG
>NZ_LIPN01000609.1 GCF_001418325.1 Streptomyces atriruber
CGCTCACCGTCGAGGCGGCCCTGCTCGCCTGCCTGCCCCTCCCGGAGGACGCGGCGCTCCTGCACGCCCTGGGCCTGCTGGTCGCCCTGTACTCGGTCGCGGTGCGAAGCCCCGGGCGGACGGCCGCCGCCGTCGCGGCCGTCCTGGCGGTCGGCGAGGCGGGCCGCGCGGCGGTGCTGTTCGACGTGGGCACCGAGACGGCCGGCGAGACCGCGGTCAACTGCGTGCTCTTCCTGTCCGTCGCGGGCCTCGGCCGCAGCCGCCGCCGCTGGCTCGCCGGACGCCGGACCGCCGCGCGGGAGCTCGCGCGGGCCGAGGCCGAGCGCGCCCGCGCCGCCGTCACCGAACGCGAGCGCCTCGCCCGCGAACTGCACGACGTGAGCGCCCACCACCTCACCTCGGTCGTCGTCACCGCGGACGCCGCGCTGCGGCTCGGCGACCGCAAGCCGGAGCTGTCCGCACAGGCGCTGGAGTTCGCGGCGGACACCGGCCGCGAGACCGCGGCGGCGCTGCACCGCCTGGTGGCGCTGATGCGGACCGCGGCGGCGGACGAGGAGAGCGCCCTGGAGGAACGCGTCACCGAACTGGCCGCCGGTTTCGCCCGCCTCGGCCTGCGCCCGGCCGTGACCGTGACGCCGGAGGCGGCGCGGCTGACGGGCCCGGTGGCCGAAGCGGCCTTCGGCATCATCCGCGAGGCCCTCACGAACGCGCTGCGCTACGCCCCCGGCGCGGTGGTGCGCATCCGCATCGGGTCGTCCGGGGCCTGCGACGACACGGTGCACGTCACGGTCGAGGACGACGGGGCGGCGACCGGGGCGCCCGATGGCGGGCCCGCGGCCGGGCAGCGGCTCGGTTCCGGGCGGGGGACCGCGGGCATGCGGGAGCGGGCCGGGGCGCTCGGCGGCTCCCTCGCGGCCGGGCCGCGTCAGGACGGGGCCGGATGGTCGGTGCGGGCCCGGCTGCCGGGCGGCACGGGGGCCCTGCGCCACCGGGCCGCACGCCACCGTGCCCTGCGCGGCCTGGATCTGTCCGACGGGGCGGTCGCCGTCGCCGTCGCCACGCTCCCGGTCTTCACCGTCCTCGTCGAGGAACCCGGCGCCGTCGCCCTGGCCTGCGGCCCCGCCGTCGCGCACGCACTCCCGCTGCTGTGGCGGCGCCGGGCGCCCTGGGCGGTGCTCTGCGCGGTGCTCGTCACCGCCTGGTGCGCGCCGCTCGGCCTCGCGTTCGGGCTGCTGTCGCCCGACGCTGCCCTGTGCCTGTGGGCGGCGGGCGCCCTCGCCGAGTGCGTCGCCGTGTACGCCGTGGGGGCGTTCGCGGGCCCCGCGGGGGTCACCTGGCCCGCGCCGGGCGTGGCGGCCACCGGGCTGTGCCTGTCCGCCCTCGCCCTGGCGTCGGCCGACGGCATCGCGGACCTCGAAAAGGACGGCGGCCTCGGGCTCATGATCTTTTTGGGGGCCGTCCTCGGCGGGGCTTTCCTGCTGCCGATGGCCGCGCTCTGGGGCCTCGGCGCGGGCGTACGGACGCGGCGCGAACGCGTCAGGGCCTGGGAGGACCACGCGCTGACGGCCACCGTGTGGTCGGCGGTCGCCGAGGCGCACGAGGAGCGCCGCCGCATCGCCGTGGAGCTGCGCGGCGCGGTCCTGCGGCACGCCGACGCGGTCGTCGCGCGGGCCGAGGCGGGCGATCTGGGCGGCGTCGCCGACGAGGCGCGGGCGGGCCTGGCGGCGATGCGTGATCTGCTGGCCGCGCTGCGAGAGGTGACGGCCCCCGGCGACGTGGGCGCGGACGTGGACGCGGACATGAACGTGGACGAACCGCGGCGGCCGCTCCCGCAGCCGGTGGCGTCCTAGGTCGTGTCTTCAAAGTG
>NZ_LIPN01000061.1 GCF_001418325.1 Streptomyces atriruber
GGGGGGAGCGGCACCGTGAGGCCACCGCGCGAGGGCGGCGCCCCGTTCCCCGGTGGCGCCGCCCTCACGCGTCACACCGCCACCGACTCCTCCATCTCCTCCTCCTGGGCCTCGCGCTCCTGCCCCCGTGCCGCCGCGTGCCGGGCGGGAGCGGGAGTCGTCGCGGGCCGCTGCCGCCGCTCCCGGAGCGCGGCGACGGCGACGATCAGCAGGCCGAGCACCAGCCAGCCGACCAGTGTCCACACGTGCGCAGCCAGGCCGTGGCCGCCGAAGTAGAGGTGGCTGCGGATGCCCTCGACGAAGCCCGCGCCGTTCCAGAACGCGTGCAGGGAGCCGAAGAAGCCGTTCTGCAGCTCGGGCCGGAAGAGTCCGCCGGACGTCGTGAAGTTGAGCATCACGAAGAGCACCATCATCGCCAGCGTCGTCCAGCGGTTCAGGAACGTGTGCAGTCCGATGCCGATGAAGAGGATTCCCGCCGCGTACAGCCAGGACATGGCCCACACGCCCCACAGGCCCTGGTGCACCAGGTGGAAGACCGGCCCCGCGAGCGCCGCGCCGATCAGGCTGACGGCGAAGGAGACACCCACGACGAGCCCGGCGCGGGCCCGCATCCGCAGCCCCGCGCCCGCCGCGCCGAGCACCGCGACCGACGCGTACGAGCCGATGCTCACGGCGACGAGCAGGAAGAAGAGGCCCTGGCCCGTGGGGTCGTCCTCGACGGGCGGCGCCACGTCGGTGACCTTCAGCGGCAGGCCCTGCCGTGCGGCGACGGGGGTGAAGATCTTCTGTGCCGCCGTGGCGCTCATGTCGGACCCGGCGGTGGCCACGATCAGCTCGGGGGACTTCGCGTCGGGTACGTAGGCGCCCGCGATGTCGAGGGACTTGAGCGCGTCGACCGCCTGCTCGCGGTCGGCGAGGGTGCGCACGTCCAGGGTGTCGCCCGCCTTGTCCTTGACCGTCTGCGCGAAGGCCTGGGTCTGCGGGCCCGACCCGACGACGGCGATCGGCATGTCGTTCGGCTCGGGCGTCACGAACGCGCCCATATAGGCGAGGCCCATGCCGAGGCACATCAGCAGGGGCGTGACCAGGTGGAGGAGGACGTGGCGCAGGGCGTCGCGCAGTCGGGGGGCGGGTTCCGCGGTGGCGGACATGGAGGGACTCCGGGGATTCGTGAGGTGGTTGGTATGTGCAACCCAGATGGTTGGCGTATACAACTCTTTTCGGTGTTGTACTCTACAACCATTCGCGGAGAGGGAGAAATCGTGACCGATCGAGACGGGGGCCCGGCCGGGGTGCGGGACGAGTCCATCGAGGTCATCCAGCGGGAGATGACCGCGTTCGCCCGGCGGGCGCGCGCCACCGCCGCGCGGATGCACCCCGAGCTCTCCCTCGTGTCCTTCACCCTGCTCGCCCACCTCGAGCACCAGGGGGGCTGTCGGGCCACGGACCTGGCCGCGCACTACACGCTCGACAAGTCGACGATCAGCAGGCAGGTGGGGGCGCTGGAGAAGGCCGGGCTCGTCGAGCGGCGACTCGACCCCGCCGATCACCGGGTGCACGTACTGCACCTCACAGACCGGGGCAACGCGGTCCTCGTGCAAGTCGGGGACGCCCGCCGGATCGCCTTCCGGGAGCGGCTCGCGGGGTGGAGCGGGGCGGACCTGGCGCAGTTCGCCGACTATCTGCTCCGGTACAACGAGGCCGCGGGCGAGGGTCCCGCGTAGGGGCGCATGGGCCGAGTTGCACGAGACGTCTCGTCTCGCGTAAGGTCCGGGGCATGACCTCATCCCGGCCCGCCCACATCGCCATGTTCTCGATCGCCGCTCACGGGCACGTCAACCCGAGCCTCGAAGTGATCCGTGAGCTGGTCGCGCGCGGACACCGCGTCACGTACGCCATTCCGCACGCCTTCGCGGAGAAGGTCGCCGAGACCGGCGCCGAGCCGCGGCCCTACACGACGACGCTGCCCTCCCCGGACGACGACCCGGAGGCGTGGGGCACCGAGCTGATCGACAACATCGAGCCGTTCCTCGCCGACGCGATCGCCGTCCTCCCTGAGCTGGCGCGTGCCTACGAGGGCGACGAGCCCGATCTCGTCCTGCACGACATCACCTCCTATCCGGCCCGCGTCCTCGCCCGCCGCTGGGGCGTCCCCGAGATCTCGCTCTCGCCGAACCTCGTCGCCTGGGACGGGTACGAGGAGGAGGTCGCCGAGCCGATGTACGTGGAGCTGAAGGAGACCGAGCGCGGCCGGGCGTACTACGCGCGCTTCCACGCCTGGCTGGCGGAGAACGGCGTCACCCAGCACCCCGACCCCTTCGTCGGGCGCCCGCCGCGCTCGCTCGTGCTCATCCCCAAGGCGCTGCAGCCGCACGCCGACCGGGTCGACGAGCGCGTGCACACGTTCGTCGGCGCCTGCCAGGGCGACCGGGCGGCGCAGGGCGACTGGGAGCGGCCCGCCGGCGCGGAGCGGGTGCTGCTCGTCTCGCTCGGCTCGTCCTTCACCAAGCAGCCCGGCTTCTACCGCGAGTGCGTGAAGGCCTTCGGGGACCTGCCCGGCTGGCACGTGGTGCTCCAGGTCGGCAAGCACGTCGACCCGGCCGCACTCGGCGAGCTGCCCGCGAACGTGGAGGTGCACGCGTGGGTGCCGCAGCTCGCGGTCCTCAAGAAGGCCGACGCCTTCATCACGCACGCCGGGGCGGGCGGCAGCCAGGAAGGGCTCGCCACCGCGACGCCGATGGTGGCCGTGCCGCAGGCGGTGGACCAGTTCGGCAACGCCGACATGCTCCAGGGGCTCGGCGTGGCCCGGCACCTGCCGATGGAGGAGGCCACCGCGACGACGCTGCGCGAGGCCGTCCTCGCGCTGGTCGGCGACCCGGAAGTGGCCCGCAGGCTGGGGGAGATCCGGGACGCGATGGCCGCGGAGGGCGGCACGCAGAGGGCGGCGGACCTCATCGAGGCGGAGCTGCCGAAGGGCTGAGGGCTGCCTCTTGGTGCAGCGGAGCGACTGCCCCTTCGGGCAGACGTAACGCTCCGTGGCGCTATTGGGTAACGGCCAGGTCATTCTGTAACGCTCAGGTAACGCGGCACCGTCCTGGAATCGCCATTGACTCATCCCGAAGGGTTGACCGTTACCCCCGGTCAAAGGTTGCACGGCGTAGATCTTGTTCCTTGGGCGAACCACTTCCTAGCGTGAGATGAACTTTCGCCGAACGCCAGGAAGTTGACCCCCATGCGTCGAGACATACCGCCCCTCGCCGAGGTGCGCCGCATCACCGAGAAGAAGCGCGACGCGTGGTGGACCGTGTTGCTCGTCGACCCGGTCGCCACGCCGCTCGTGCGGTTCACCGCGATGCGGACGCGCGTCACGCCCAACCAGATCACCTGGGGCGCGTTCATCCTCGGCCTCGGCTCGGCGGCGTGTTTCGCGCTCGGCGACTGGAAGTGGCTCGCCCTCGGCGCGGTCGTCTACCACCTCAGCTTCATCTTCGACTGCATGGACGGCAAGCTCGCCCGCCTCACCGGGCAGGGCTCCGTCTTCGGCGCCTGGCTGGACTTCGTCTTCGACCGCATCCGCGTGATGGTCTGCGGCGTCGCGCTGATGGCCGGCCAGTACGACCGCACCGGCGACACCTTCTACATCTGGCTCGCCCTCGGCGTCGTCGCGCTCGACACCCTGCGCTACATCAACTCGCTGGAGATCTTCAAGATCCGGCACACCATGCGCAAGCAGATCAAGGCGCGCGTGCGCGCCGCGCGGCGCGCGCAGAACGAGGCGGAGCTCGCCTTCATGGAGGACCTGCTGCGGGAGAACCCCTCGGCGGACATCGAGCAGGACCTGCAGCGCGCCGCGGGCGAGACCGTGAGCTACGTCCAGCAGCCGTCCGAGGGGACCGCCGACGGTGAGGCGGCCGACGGCGAGGCGGAGGTGGCGCCGAAGCCCAAGGCCCAGGTGATCGACCTCCACCAGGAGTTCCGGCAGAAGTTCCCCGCGTATCTGCGGGTCCGTTCCTTCCTGCTGCGCCACCGAATTCGCGCGCACCTGGTGAGCGGAATCGAATTCCAGATGGGCGTCTTCATGATCGGCCCGCTCTTCGACGTGGTGATGCCCGCGACGATCGTCTCCGGGGCGCTCCTTCTGGTCTTCGAACTCGCCATCATCTACAAGCTGCTCCTTTCGACCCGCGACTTCACGCGGACGATCGACTCCTTCGAGGAGCAGAAAGTCGTCACTGCCGCCTGAGGCTCACCGCGACGTGTTCCGGGTGTTTTCCGACGCCGGACGGGCTGGACTCCCCAGCCCGTCCGGCGTTGCCCGTGTGGCACAAAGTGCCTACTGTTACCGCGAGTTGGGGTCATTGTGGCCCGGGATGTCCGATCCGGCACCGCAGATCCGGTTTGTTATTACAGAACCTTGTTGAACAAGTCACAGCTGTATGAAGGTATTGATCTGCGCGCGTCAATCCGACAGTGTTTCGTCCCAACACCCGGAGATCTTCCGGGCCTCAAGGGCTGTCGCAACGAACTTGTTGTCACGGCAGGGCCTTGGGCGACAGCTGAATAAATCCCCCCACATCCCCCCACACAGCACTGAGGAGACCCCTCTTCATGGCAACTCACAAGCGTGCCCGCAAGGTGAAGCTGACCGCCGGTATAGCCACCGCCGCCACCGTGATCGGTGTGACCGTCTTCGCCACCTCCTTCGCCGGTGCGAGCACCCCCGCCGAGGGCAAGGTGTACGGCCTGGACGCCAAGGGTGCCGTGGCCGGCAGCTACATCGTCATGCTCGACGAGAAGGCCAACAAGGACACCAAGTCCGACCTGGCCAAGGAGTACGGCGGCGAGCTGAAGCACAACTACTCCTCCGCGATCAACGGCTTCTCGGCCAAGGGCCTGAGCGAGACCGACGCCAAGCGCCTGGCCGCCGACCCGGCCGTCGGCAAGGTCGTCCAGTCGAAGAAGTTCACCATCGACGCCACCCAGGACAACCCGCCGTCGTGGGGCCTGGACCGCATCGACCAGGCGGACACCGCCGGTGACAAGAAGTACACCTACCCGGACGCCGCGGGTGAGGGCGCCACCGCGTACGTCATCGACACCGGCGTCCGCATCAGCCACACCGACTTCGGCGGCCGTGCCTCCTACGGCTACGACGCCATCGACAACGACAACACCGCCGACGACGGCCACGGCCACGGCACGCACGTCGCGGGCACCATCGCCGGTGACGCGCACGGTGTCGCCAAGAAGGCGAAGATCGTCGCCGTCCGCGTCCTGGACGACCAGGGCTCCGGCACCACCGAGCAGGTCGTCGCGGGCATCGACTGGGTCACCAAGAACCACAAGGGCCCCTCCGTCGCCAACATGAGCCTCGGTGGCGGCGCGGACGAAGCGCTCGACGCGGCCGTCAAGAAGGCGATCGACGCGGGTGTCACCTTCGCGGTCGCGGCCGGCAACGAGTCGACCGACGCCGGCCAGGGCTCCCCGTCCCGCGTGAAGGAGGCCATCACGGTCGCCTCCTCCACCAAGGACGACGAGCAGTCGGACTTCTCCAACTACGGCTCCGTCGTGGACATCTACGCCCCCGGCTCGGACATCACGTCCGACTGGAACACCGGTGACGACGCCACCAACACCATCTCCGGTACGTCGATGGCGACCCCGCACGTCGTGGGCGCCGCCGCCGTCTACCTCGCCGGACACCCGGACGCCAAGCCCGCGGACGTCGCCAAGGCGCTGACCGACGGTGCGACCGCGGACAAGATCTCCAACCCGAGCGAGGGCACGCCCAACAAGCTCCTGAAGGTCGTCGAGTGATCCTCGTCGCCCGCTGAGCCGCGGCCGTCGTGCCCACCCCCACGGGGCACGGCGGCCGCTTTATCGTGTGCGTATGGCGATCAGGACATACGCGGTGCTGCTGCGCGGCATCAACGTGGGCGGCCACAAGAAGGTGCCCATGGCCGAGCTCCGCACGCTCCTCGAAGGGCTCGGGCACGGCGGCGTACGGACGTATCTGCAGAGCGGCAACGCGGTCCTCACCGCGGACCACGGGGACGACGAGTCGCTGGCCGCCGAGGTGCGGGCGGCTATCGAGGGGCGCTTCGGCTTCGCCGTCGACGTCCTCGTGCGCGACCACGCCTATCTGAAGGCGGTGGCGGACGCCTGCCCGTTCCCCGCGGTCGACCTGGAAGCGAAGCAACTGCACGTCACCTACTTCTCCGGGCCCGTCGACGCGGCCCGCTTCGTCTCCGTCGAACAGCGGGCCTTCCTGCCCGAGGAGTTCAGGCTCGGCGACCGCGCTCTCTACCTGTACGCCCCCGACGGCCTCGGCCGCTCCAAGCTCGCCGAACAGCTGGCGAGGCCCGGCCTGACCAAGGGCCTCATCGCCACCACCCGCAACTGGAACACCGTCACCCGGCTGGCGGAGATGACCCGTGTCTGACCGCATCCCCGCCGTCGAGGCCGCCATCGAGGGCGAACTGCGCCTCCTCGACCCCGAGGTGCGCGTCTCGCCCGAGCTCTTCGGGGCCCTGCTGCACCCGGAGTTCACCGAGTTCGGCTCCTCGGGCGCACGGTGGGACCGCGCGACGATCGTGCGGGTCCTGATGGCGGCCGAGGAACCCGACACCGCCCCCGTCACGGTCTCCGGCATGCGAGGCGTGCAGCTCGCCGACGGCCTGGTGCACCTGACGTTCGACACCGAGAGCAACGGCCGCCGGGTCCACCGCAGTTCACTGTGGCGGCACACGGAGAGCGGCTGGCGGATCTGGTTCCATCAGGGCACGCCGTTCAGCGAGGAACAGCAGGAACAGCAGGAATAGCGAGGGACGAGGTCACGCATGCGCTACGTCATCATCGGGGCAGGAGCGGTCGGCGGCACCGTGGGCGGGCGGCTCGCCGAGGCGGGACACGAGGTGGTCCTCGTCGCGCGGGGCGCCCACGCCGCCGCGCTGCGCGGCGGCGGACTGCGCCTCAGGACGCCCGAGGGGACACGCACCCTGCGGCTGCCCGTCGTCGAACAGCCCGCCGAGCTGGGCGAGCTGCTCCCCGACGACGTGCTCTTCCTGGCCGTGAAGACCCAGGACGGCGCGGCGGCCCTCGACGCCTGGGGCGGACGTCCGGTGACCGGCGGCGGCACGGCCGCCGAACGGCTCCCCCTGGTCTGCGCGCAGAACGGCGTGGAGAGCGAGCGCATCGCCCTGCGCCGCTTCCGTCGTGTGTACGGCGTGTGCGTCTGGCTGCCCGCCTCCCACACCGAGCCGGGCGAGGTGTCCGCCGCAGGCGCCCCGTACTCGGGCATGCTGCACATCGGCCGCTACCCGACGGGCACGGACGAGACGGCCCGCCGGATCGCCGCCGACCTGGAGAAGTCGCGGATCCTCGCGCCCGTCGTCGCCGACGTGCTGCGCTGGAAGTACGCGAAGCTGCTGGCCAACCTGGCCAACTCCGTCGAGGCGGTCACCGGGCCGATCACCGGTGACGAGGCCGGGGAGCTGTACGCACGGGCGCGCGCCGAGGGCGAGGCCGCGCTCACCGCCGCCGGGATCGTGTGGGTGGGCGACGAGGAGCAGCGGGAGACGCGCGGCGACCGCATCCGTCTCGAACCCCTCGACGGCTCCCCGCGCGGCGGCGGCTCCTCCTGGCAGAGCCTCGACCGCGGCACCGGCAGCATCGAGGCCGACTACCTCAACGGCGAGATCGCCCTGCTCGGACGGTTGCACGGGGTGCCCACACCGGTGAACGACGCGCTGCGGAGGGTGGCCAACACCTTCGCCAGGGAGCGGCGGCCCGCGGGCTCGATGACGGTGGCGGAGCTGACCCGGGAGATCGACGGCGAGGACGCGTGACCCTGCCGCGCCACGCGAAGTGGCCCGCCCGAACAGGACGCCAATGGCCCACGAGCGGGAGCCATTGGCCGGATAGTGTCGAGGCATGACGAAGCCGGACGCCACGCCCGATGCCACGCTCGACGCCACCGCCCACGCCCCGACCCGGGTCGACTTCTACTTCGACCCGGCCTGCCCGTTCGCCTGGATCACCTCGCGCTGGATCCTGGAGGTCGAGCGCCACCGCGACCTCGACGCCCGCTTCCACGTGATGAGCCTCTACTTCCACAACGAGGGCAACGAACTCCCCGAGTGGTACCGCGACCTGGTCGACCGCTCCCTCACCCTGACCCGGATCGCCGCGGCCGCCGCCGACCGGCACGGCGAGGAGATCCTCCGCGACCTCTACACCGCCTTCGGCACCCGGGTCCACCAGGAGAAGAACGAGGACTTCGACGAGGTCGCCGCGCAGGCACTGGCCGAGCTCGGACTTCCGGCCGGTCTCGCGGACGCGGCGCGCGACGCCTCGTACGACGAGCCGCTGCGCCGCAGCCACGACGCGGGCATGGATCCGGCGGCCGAGGGCTATGTGGGCACGCCGACGATCCATGTCGACGGCACCGTCTGGTTCGGTCCGGTGCTCCGCGCCATCCCGCGCGGCGAGGAGGCCGCCCGGCTCTTCGACAGCTTCCGCGTCCTCGCGGGCCACCAGGACCTCTTCGAGCTGAAGCGCACCCGCACCGGGGGCCTCGACTTCTCCTGAGGCCCCGTGGGCGGGAGCCTCAGCGCGCGGCGGGCGGCGCGGGGATCCGCGAGGTGAGGTGCAGGGTGACCCTGCCGTCCCCCTCGGGGATCTCGCGGGCCCGTACGTAGCCTAGGCGCGCGAGGACGGCGAGGGACGGGGCGTTCTCCGAGTCGACCGTCGCGTGTACCTCGGCCAGGCCCAGCGTCTCGTGCCCGTACGCGGTGAGGAGCCGCGCCAGTTCCGTGCCGAGCCCGAGGCCCCAGCTGTCCCTGGTCAGGCCGTAGACGATCTCGGTGCCGTCGAGCCAGGTCTCGGGGGAGGGCTTGACCTCGGCATGGCCGACGTAGCGCCCCTCGTGCCGGACCGCCCAGACGGGGAAGCGGTCCTCCGGGTAGATCAGGTCGAGGATCCGGCCGAACAGGGCGCGGTCCTCCGTCGCGCTCTGGATGCCGTCCCCGAACCAGCGGCCCACGGCCTCGTCCTGGAAGAGCGCGACGAAGTCCGCCTCGTCGGAGGCGACATAGGGCGAGAGGGAGAGCCGTTCGGACCTCAGTTCGGGCGTCATTGGCGTGACGGTAAGGAGGCGTGCGCGGGGCCGCAAGCCGATTCCGCCGTGTTCAGCCCGCCACCCGCGGCAGCCCGATGGGATTCGGGAACGGCAGGACGTTCGAGTCCAGGATGCGGCGGGCCGCCGGTGCCAGTGCGGTGAGCAGCGCGTCCGCCTCCCCCCTGGGCAGCGGGCGGAGCAGCCGCGCCGCGAGCCGGTCCGTGTCCTCCTCGATCAACTCCCGCTTGCTGAGCCCGTGTTCGGTGACCCGGTCCGAGGTGTCGAGCAGCCCCAGGTGGCGCATCCGGTCCACGGAGGCCGTCCACTCCTCGTCCGTCCAGCCCCGGTCCTGCCGGATGCCGGTCGTGTCCACCCGGTCCGTCGCGGCGGCCAGGACGAGGCTCTCGCGGGCGTCCAGGCCGTGATCGGCGAGGACCGCGACATGCGCGTCGCCCCGGAACTCGCGCACGCACGTCACCAGTTGCCAGAGCCGCTCGACCGGATCGGAGCGGTGCGCCAGATCGCGGTTGGCGGCGAACAGCGGCCGGGCGAGCGACGGCGCGTCCTCCACCATGGCCATCAGCGGATCGTTGACCTTCGCCGCCAAGTCCTCCACGGACGGCACCAGATGGCGCAGCGCGGCGGCCGTCACGCGGGCGCGCTCCTCGATGACCCGGTCCGGCGAGGCGTACTCCCACGCCGACGGCAGGGCCCGCGCCACCATGCCCGGCGCGAAGACACCGAGCGCCGCGGTGGCCACCCCGGGGCCGACCCGCCCCATGGGGGCCGTACGGGCCGCGAAGTACCCCATCCAGAAGCCCTTGAGCCCCACCGCTCTGCCGAGGCCACGACAGCGTTCCTCGAAGTAGACCACCGCGTGCAGGGGTTCGGTGCGCAGCCACAGCGTGCGGGATCGGCTCGGGGTCATGAACCCACAAGCTAGGCCAGTGCGGGAATCCGCGCCAGGGGAGCAACGGGGCAGGTGCCAGGCGCATACGCCTCGTCATAGCGCCGTACCAGCAGACGCGCCACTTCCGGTGCGGGGCCGAGGACTTCGGCCAGCACATCGGCGTCGGCGGCGCCCCGCGCGATGCGGTCCGGCAGGAAGCCGGGGGCCAGGACGTAGGGCGCGACGGCCACCCGCCGCACCCCGTCCACGTCCCGCAGCGCGCGCACGGCGTCCTCCGTGCGCGGCAGGGATGCGGAGGCGAACGCAGGCCGCACGGCGCACCAACCGGTACGCCGCCACTCCCGCGCGATTTCAGCGATCACTGCGATCGCCTCCGGGTCCGATGACCCCGCCGAGGCCAGCACGACCCCGGTCGAGGACTTGTCGGCGGGGTCGAGCCCCGCCTCGTACAGCCGCCGCTCCAGGGCGGAGACGAGCAGCGGCGACGGGCCGAGCACCGCCGCCTGCCGGATGCGCAGGGCGGCCGGTGCCTCGCGCAGCACCGCCGGGATGTCCGACTTCGCATGGAACGCGCGGGTCAGGAGCAGTGGCTGGGCCACCACGTCCCGTACGCCCTCGGCGGCGAGCCGCTCCAGGACGCCGGACACGGTCGGGGCGTTGAAGTCGAGGAACCCCGTCTCCACCCGCAGTCCCGGGCGCAGCGAACGCACCCGGCGCACCATGGCGCGCACGGTCGCGGCGTGCCGCGGGTCACGGCTGCCGTGGGCGACGAGGAGAAGGACGGGACGGTGCACGGCGGTTCAGCTCCTCCCGACGAGGCCGCGGCTGCGCAGGACGCGCCGCTCCAGCGGGCTGAAGATCAACAGGTCGATGGCGATGCCGACGATGAGGATGAGGAAGATGGCGAGGAAGACCATGGACATGGAGCTGGCGTTGCGGCCGTTCTCCAGGAGCTGGCCGAGGCCCACGCCGAGGTCGGGCGAGGACGCGATGATCTCGGCGGCCATCAGCGAGCGCCAGGAGAACGCCCAGCCCTGCTTGAGGCCCGCGAGATAGCCGGGCAGCGCCGCGGGGAGCACGATGTGCCAGGTGTGCCGCAGGCCCGTGGCGCCGAGCGTGCGGCCCGCGCGCAGGAACAGCGGCGGCACCTGGTCGACGCCCGACACCAGGCCGTTGGCGATGGAGGGCACGGCGCCGAGCAGGATCACCGCGTACATCATCTGGTTGTTCAGGCCCAGCCAGATCACCGCGGGCGGCACCCAGGCGACCGAGGGCAGGGACTGCAGGCCGGACAGGATCGGGCCGATCGCCGCCCTGATGAACCGCACCCGCGCCACGATCAGGCCGAGCGGTGTGCCGATCGCCAGGGCGAACAGGAAGCCGAGCAGGCCGCGCGAGACGGACGTCCAGATGTAGTCGAGCAGGGTGCCCTGCAGCCAGGCCTCGCGCACCTCGTCCCACACCGCGCCGGGGGAGGGCAGCTTGCTGGGGTCGTCGACGATGTCGAAGGAGACCAGCGCCTGCCACACGAGCAGCACAAGCACCACCGCGGTGAGCGGCGGCAGCACCTTCTGGACCAGGACCTCGCGCACGGGCGTGCGGGTGGGGCCCGCCTGCGAGTCCAGCGCGTCCAGGCCCGCCTCCAGTCCGGCGAGGTCCTGGCCGTCGCGGGACTCCTTGACCGGTCCTGTCGTCGTCTCAGTGCTGGCCATGGCGGCGGATCTCCCCACGCAGTTGTTCGGTGATCTCGACGGACAGTTCCGCCACGGCGGTGTCCTCGATGCGGCGCGGGTGCGGGATGTCGACCCGCCACTCGTGCGCCACCCGGCCGGGGCGCGACGAGAGGAGCACGACGCGCTGGGCGAGGCGCACGGCCTCGCGGACGTTGTGCGTGACGAAGAGGACGGAGACGTTCGTCTCGCGCCAGATGCGGGTCAGCTCGTCGTGCAGGACGTCACGCGTGATCGCGTCGAGCGCCGCGAACGGCTCGTCCATCAGCAGGAGACGGCTGTCCTGGGCGAGCGCGCGGGCCAGCGCCACGCGCTGACGCATGCCGCCGGACAGCTCGTGCACCCGCTTGCCGTACGCGCCCTGCAGCCGGACGAGCCCGAGGAGCTCCTCGGCCTTCGGGCGGCGGTCCGCCTTCGGCACGCCGCGCAGTTTCAGGGCGAGCTCGATGTTCTTGCCCGCGGTCAGCCACGGGAAGAGCGCGTGCTCCTGGAACATCAGGGCCGGGCGGCCGTCCGTCGTGATGGTGCCCGCGGACGGCTCGTCGAGCCCGGCCACCAGGTTGAGCAGCGTCGACTTGCCGCAGCCCGACGCGCCCAGGAGGGTGACGAACTCGCCCGGCGCGACATCCAGGGTGATGTCGTCCAGGACCAGCTGCGGTCCGGCGGGTCCGCCGAAAGACTTCGAGACGTGCTCGATCCGTGCGGCGTGCTCGGCCGTGGTGCGGGTGTCCTCCGCGGCCTTGGCGAGGGTCGTTGCCATGGTCGTCACCTCCTGGGAACGTCGTCTTCCGGGGTTACTTGACGCCGAGTCCGGCGTCGTCGACCGGGGATTCGCCCTCGGCCTTGAGGACCTTGTTCAGCGGGCGGAGGTCGTAGATGCCCTTGAGGTCGGGCTTCTCCAGGAGACCGGCCTTGACCGCGTGGTCCGCCTCGGCGTCGAGCGTCGCGGCCAGCGGGTCGTTCGTCGTCTGGATCGACTTCCACGCCGGGTCGAGCACCTCGGCGGGCAGCGGCTTCCCGGCGTCCGCCTTCAGCCGCGCGTTCGCGGCGGCCTTGGCCTTCTCCGGGTTCTTCGCGATCCACGCGTTGGTCTTCACGGCGCCGCGCAGCACGGCCTCGACGACCTTCGGGTGCTCCTTGAGGAACTCCTGTCGCACGATGATGTTGGTGATCACGAACTTCTTGTCCGGCCACAGGTCGGACTCGTCGAGCAGTACCTTGCCGCCCTCGGCGACCAGCTTCGACGCGGTCGGCTCCGGCACCCAGGCGCCGTCCAGGGAACCGGACTTGTAGGCGTCAGGGGTGACCTTGTTGTCGCTGCGGACCACCGACACGTCGCCCTTGCCGCTCTGCGCGTCGACCTTCCAGCCCCGCTCGGCGACCCAGTTGAGGAAGGCCACGTCCTGGGTGTTGCCGAGCTGCGGGGTGGCGATCTTCTTGCCCTTGACGTCGTCCAGGGACGTGATCTTCTTGGGGTCGACCACCAGCTTCACGCCGCCGGAGGCCGCACCGCCGATGATCCGCAGGTTCTTGCCCCGCGACTTGGTGAACCCGTTGATCGCCGGTGACGGGCCGATCCAGCCGATGTCGAGGGACCCGGAGTTCAGTGCCTCGATCTCGGAGGGGCCCGCGTTGAACTGGGCGTACTTCGCCTCCGTGGCGCCCAGCGCCTTCTGGAACAGGCCCTCCTGGTTGCCGACCAGGGCGGTGGCGTGGGTGAGGTTCGGGAAGTACCCGATCTTCACGCTGTCCAGGTCTTCGATCTTCTTCGCACCCTCGGCGACCTTCGACTTGCCGTCCTCGTCGGAGGCGTCGGAGCCGTAGCCGCAGGCGCCGAGCGCCAGGGCGAGGAGGGGCAGCGCCGCGATGGCGGCGAGTCGGGTACGTGGAGCAGGCACGGGAGGTGGTCCCCTCGTCGGCCCGGGCGCACGCCGTCAGGTCGTGGCCGGGAGATCGGTAGGTCTTCGTCTTCGGGATGACCGCGCACGGAGCGCGGGTACGGCGATCGCTGCGGATACGAGGAGAACGGGGGCGCACACGCGGTGCGCGCGCCCCGTTCCCGCCGGAGGCGTTACTCCGCACATCGCGCGACTCCGCCCTGCCCGCTGCCGAGGGCGCCGCTGCCGATGCGGCCGCCCTCCTTGGCGAACGTCGCGTAGACGTCTACGTAGGTCATGCTCAGAAGTCCCATCCGTCGTCGCTGCCGTCGGCGGGGGCGGCCGCCTCCACGGCGGCGTCGGTGGGCGCGGCGAACGCGTCGCCCGCCATGCCGGCCGCGAGCGTCGTGCCGTCCGCGGGATCGATCAGCAGGAACGACCCGGTGCGGCGCGAGTCCGCGTACCGGTCGAGCGCGAGCGGCTCGGCGGTGCGGATCTTGACCCGGCCGATGTCGTTGGCGACGAGGCGGCCGGGCTCCGGGTGCTGGGAGAGGTCGTCGAGGGTGAGCCGCGACGGGATCTCCTTGACGATCGCCTTGACCGTACGGGTGGTGTGCTTGAGCAGCACCCGCTGGCCGACGGAGAGCGCGGTGTCCGCGACGTGGCAGACCGTCGCCTCGACGTCCTGCGAGGTCTTCGGGACGTCGCCGCTTGGCACGATCAGATCGCCGCGCGAGATGTCGATGTCGTCCTCGAGGAGCAGGGTGACGGACTGCGGTGTCCAGGCCACGTCCACCGGCTGCCCCAGCAGGTCGATCCCGGCGACCTTCGAGGTGCGCCCGGAGGGCAGCACCGTCACGGACTCGCCGACCCGGAAGGTGCCGGCCGCGATCTGGCCCGCGTAGCCGCGGTAGTCGGGGTGCTCGGCGGTCTGCGGACGGATCACGTACTGCACGGGCAGGCGCGCGTGGCAGGAGGCGAGGTCGTGGCTGACCGGGACCGTCTCCAGGTGTTCCAGGACGGTCGGGCCGCCGTACCAGTCCATGTTCGACGACGGCTCCACCACGTTGTCCCCGGCCAGTGCGGAGATCGGGATGGCGGTGATCTCCGGGACGCCCAGCTCTCCGGCGTAGGCGGTGAACTCCTCGGCGATCTTCGCGAAGACTGTCTCGTCGTAGGCGACGAGGTCCATCTTGTTCACGGCGAGGACGACGTGCGGGACG
>NZ_LIPN01000610.1 GCF_001418325.1 Streptomyces atriruber
CGACGAACCGACCAACAACCTCGACCTGGCGGCCCGGCACAAGCTCTACGCCGTCCTGGAGAGCTTCACCGGCTGTCTGCTGCTGGTCAGCCACGACCGCCCGCTGCTCGACCGCATGGAGCGCATCGCCGAACTGGGCGGGGACGAACTGCGCTTCTACGGCGGGAACTTCAGCGCGTACGAGGAAGCCGTGCGCGCCGAGCAGGAGGTCGCCGAGAAGAACATCCGCAACGCCGAGCAGGAGCTGAAGCGCGAGAAGCGCGAGCTGCAGCAGGCCCGCGAGCGGGCGGACCGCCGGCAGAGCAACGCCGCCCGCAACCTCAAGAGCGCCGGTCTGCCCCGCATCTTCGCCGGCAACATGAAGCGCGGCGCGCAGGAGTCCGCGGGCCGGGCGGGCCAGATGCACGCCACCCGGGTCAGCGAGGCCAAGGCCCGGCTCGACGAGGCGGGACGCGCACTCCGCGAGGAACAGCGCATCACCCTCGAACTGCCCGACACCCAGGTACCGGCCGGGCGCAACCTCTTCCTCGGCGAGCGCATGCAGGTCCGGCACGCCGACCGGGCCGTGTTCGCCGACGGCGGCGTCGACCTGGCCGTCCGCGGTCCCGAGCGCATCGCGCTGACCGGGCCCAACGGCGCGGGCAAGACCACGCTGTTGCGCCTGATCACCGGCGACCTCGCCCCGGACGACGGCGAGATCAGGCGCAACGACGGCCGCATCGCGTACCTCTCCCAGCGCCTCGACCTGCTCGATCCGGAACGCACCGTGGCGGAGAACTTCGCCGCGTTCGCCCCCGAGCGGCCCGAGGCCGAGCGGATGAACCTGCTCGCCCGCTTCCTCTTCCGGGGCGCACGAGCCCACCTGCCTGTCGGCGTGCTCTCCGGCGGCGAGCGGCTGCGGGCCACCCTCGCCTGCGTGCTCTGCGCCGAACCGGCCCCTCAACTGCTGCTGCTCGACGAGCCGACCAACAACCTCGACCTGGTCAGCGCCGGTCAACTGGAGAGCGCACTCGACTCCTACCAGGGCGCCTTCGTCGTGATCAGCCACGACGAGCGCTTCCTCGCCGAGATCGGGGTGAACCGCTGGCTGCGGCTGGCCGACGGCGCGCTCAGGGAGATCGGAGCCCCCACGGTGTGACCCGTCGGTGAGCGACCTGGCCCGTGCCGAGGCGCGCGCAGCGCCCGGCGGGCCGACCACCGACACCACAGGAAACGGCCCCCATGTCCCAGTCCCAGCCTGCCCTGCTCGCCCATGAGATCGTGCGCAGCCTCGGCGGCCGTCGTGTCGTCGACGGCGTCTCCCTGACCGCCTCCCCCGGCCACCGCATCGGCCTGATCGGCGAGAACGGCGTCGGCAAGTCCACGCTGCTGCGGCTCCTCGCAGGCGTCGACGAGCCCGACACCGGCAGCGTCACACGCCCCGATGACCTCGGCTTCCTGCACCAGGAGATGCCTTTCGACACCGGATCGACCATCGCCGCGGTCCTCGACGAGGCGCTGCGCGAGGCCCGCGACGACCTGGCGGAGCTCCAACGGCTGAGCGAGGAGATCTCCCGTGCCCCCGAAGGCACCCCCGGTCATCAGGAACTCCTCGATGCCTACGGCCGACGTCTCGAACAGGCCCAGGACCGCGAGTCCTGGGACGCCGACCACCGAGCCGCCCTGGTCCTGGAGGGGCTCGGCCTGGGCGCGCTGGCGCACGACCGCACGCTCGGCTCACTGTCCGGCGGGCAGCGCGGGCGTCTCGCGCTGGCCGCGCTGCTCGTCCGGCGGCCGACGGCGCTGCTCCTCGACGAGCCGACCAACCACCTAGACGACGGCGCCGCCGCGTTCCTGGAGGAACAGCTGCGCGACCTGCCGGGCACGGTGGTGGCCGCCAGTCACGACCGTGCCTTCCTCGACGCCGTCTGCACCGATCTGATCGACCTCGACCCGGCGGTCGACGGCCCGGTCCGGTACGGCGGCAACTACTCCGCGTACGTGAGCGCGAAGCACGCCGAGCGGGAGCGCTGGGAGCGGCGGTACGCCGAAGAGCAGGAAGAGCTGGGGGAGTTGCGGCACTCGGCGGGTGTCACCGCTCACCGGGTGGCCCCTGACCGGGGGCCGCGCGACAACGAGAAGATGGGTTACGGCCACCGGGCGGGCCGGGTGCAGAGCCAGATCTCCCGCCGGGTGCGCAATGCCGCGCGACGCCTGGCGGAGTTGGAGCGCGTCCAGGTGGCCGCGCCACCGCGCCCGCTGCGGTTCGCCGCCGGGGCGCTGGCTGCCGCTCGGCCGGAGGAGGACCCGGAGCCGCTGGTCGCGCTGCGCGACGTGCGGGTGCCTGGGCGGCTCGCGCTGGACGTCCTGGACGTGGCGGCGGCCGAGCGGCTGCTGGTCACGGGCGCGAACGGTGCGGGCAAGTCGACGTTGCTCGCCGTGCTCGCCGGACGCCTCGCCGCCGAGGGCGAGGTGCGCCGACGGCGCCACCTGACGGTGGGGCTGCTCACTCAGGACACCGTGTTCGACCGCCCCGACCGTACGGCCCGCGACGCCTACGCGCGGGCGCTGGGTCCGGAGCGGGCCGAGGCGGTCCCGCTGACCTCGCTGGGCCTCGTACACCCGACCGACCTGGGCAAACCTCTCGGCGCCCTGTCCGTCGGGCAGCGTCGACGGTTCGCGCTGGCCCTGCTCGTGGCCCGGCCGCCTCAACTGCTGCTGCTCGACGAGCCCACCAACCACCTCTCCCCGCGCCTGTGCGACGAACTGGAGGAAGCCATGGGCTCCGGTCCCGGGGCGATCGTCCTCGCGAGCCACGACCGCTGGCTCCGGCGGCGGTGGCAGGGCCGCACGCTCCGGCTGACGACATAGCAGCACGGCGGTGACCTTCGTTGCGGCCCGCGAGGGTCACCTGTCAGGATGGTGACGTGAATCTCGACCACGTCTTCGTCTGCGGACACCCGGCCCTCGACTTCGCGGCCACGCTCCGCGCACGGCGCTCCACCCGGTTCGAGATGTTCGTGACGCCGGAGCGGCTCAATGCCTGGTATCTGGAGTCCGGGCTCGTGGACGCGATCACGCCCGGGGACGAGAGCGACGTCCGGGCGGCGACGACCGTGCGCGAGGCGATCTACCGGCTCCTCACCGACCGCCGCCTCGGCGAGGGCTTCGACCGCGAGGCGCTCGCCGTGCTCAACGCCGCCGCCCGCCGGACCCCCGTGACACCCCAGCTCACCCCGGCCGGGCGGCACAACGAGGCGACCCCCGAACAGGCCCTGGCCACCGTGGCCCGCCGGGCCGTCGAACTGCTCGGCGGCCCGGACGTCCCGTTGCTCAAGGAGTGCGGCAACCCCGAGTGCACGCGGATCTACGTCGACCGCTCCCGCGGCATGCGGCGCCAGTGGTGCGGCATGGAGTCCTGCGGCAACAAGATCAAGGCCGCCGCGTACCGCGCGCGGAAGAAGACCGGGCAGCCCGGGACGTGACACCGCCGTTCAGGTGCCTGTCGAGGGCTGCCGTGAGCCCCGCCATCGCCGCGGCGGCCAGGGCGAAACTGCCGCAGACGAAACTCACGGAGTCGGCCCACGCGGTGGGCCTGCCGAACATCGAGGCGGTGAACCGGACCCCCGCGCCGAGCGCACCCGCCCCTGCGGCGAGCAGCCACGTGCCGGGGGTGAGTGCGCTCCAGGCGTTGCCCGCGGCCGCAGATCGCGCGATGCGCAGGAGGACGCGCCCGGCAAGCACCGCACCGGCGAGCGGCGAGACAAGGGCCGCCCCCAACAAGAGCATCGCGGGCAGCATCCAGCTGCCGGGGTCCTCGGACGAAAGGATCATGACTGCATGACGGCCTGAGCGGCGGAAGGGTTGCACGGCCGGCGCACCCGGACAGTGCGCCCGGGGGTCTGCGCGCCCGGTCGGTGCGGTCCGACCGTCATCCCAGCACCGCCTGCAGGTCCAGCCGCTTCACGTCGAGCTTCCGGTAGATCCTGGTGAGGTGCTGCTCGACGGTACTGACCGTGACGTACAGCTTCCGGGAGATCTCGCGGTTGGTGAACCCGTCGGCGGCCAGCTCGGCCACGCGGCGTTCCGCTTCGGTCAGCTCGGCGTCCGGCTCGGGGTGGCCGGGCCGTTCCGGTGCCGCCGGGGTCGGCGCGGGCGGGGTGGTCACGGACGGGGGCGCACTGCCCCAGCGCCGGGCCAGGAGCTCTGCCTTGCGGGCGAGCAGCCGCGCGCGTTCCGTCTCGCCGCCCACTCGTACGGCCTCACTCTGCTCGGCCACGGCGCGGGCCAGCTCGAAGGCGTCACCGGCACCCCTGAGCACCGCGACGGCCTCGTCGAGCAGCTCGGCCCGGCCGGGGGCAGGCGAGGTGGCGGCCCGCAGGCGCAGCGTCATGCCCCAGGTGCGGCCGTCCGCCGGTGCGGGCAACGTCATCTGGTCGTCGACGAGTTGGCGGGCCAGGAGTGCTTCGCCGAGAGCCAGGTACGCTTCGGCGGCGCCGAGCCGCCACGACTCCAACGCGGGCAGGTCGACGCCCCAGCTGCTCATCCGCGTACCGCAGGCGTAGAAGTCGCACAGGGCCGCGTAGTGGCAGCCGGTGGCCAGGTGGTAGCGGCCGCGCGCCGCCAGGTAGTGCAGTCCCGTGCGGGTCTGGAACACCGCCTGGGGCACGGGCCGTTCGAGGAGGGCCGCCGCGCCGTCGACGTCTCCGAGGGCCGCCTTCGCCTGTACGGCGGCCGCGAGCGGAAGGCCCACCGCGGCGCCCCAGCCCTTCTGGCCGATCAGGTGGAGCGCGGTCGCGGACCGCCGCTCCGCCGCGGCCGGGTCGCCCTGGCGCAGGTGGATGAGGGCGCGCCAGGCGGTGAACCACGCCTGCCAGGTGGGGCTGTTGCGTTCGCCCGCCTGCGCGATGAGCCCGTCGCACCAGGCCGCCGCCCGGTGCGGCCGGTCCCGGTAGGTCAGCGTGGCGAGGGCGGCGGTCTGGACGGCGACGGTGCGGGGGCCGAGCCGGTAGCGGTTCAAAGCGCGTTCGGCCGCCTCGGTCGCCTCGGTGGCGTCGTGCTCGCCGCCGCGCAGCAGGTCGTTCATCAGGGTGCCCGCACCCTGCAGTTCGGGGGTGGCGGCCGGCGGGGCCGAGCGCTGTGCGGAGAGCACGTCGGACCCCAGACGCTCCTTGACGTGCCCGGGGTAGAGGTAGGCGCCCCACAGCCACGGGGTGTCGAGGTCCGCGGCGTTCATGGAGGGCGCCCCGGCCGGGCCCGGGCCGGTGAGCGCACTGATCGCGTCCAGCCCTTCGTCGACCCGGCCGTGCCAGAGGAGGTGGGCGGGGAGGGGCGGTGTGGCGGTGACC
>NZ_LIPN01000611.1 GCF_001418325.1 Streptomyces atriruber
GCCGGGGAGAGGGGGAGGAGCCCGTCGGTGTTGACCAGGAGGGTCGTGGTGGCGTCGGCGATGGTGTCGGCGGCGTCGAGGTGGGCGGGGATGCCTACGGTGGCGTCGACGGAGGCGGTGGGCTGTTCCGCTTCGTCCGGGAAGGCGTCCGGGGAGCCGTCCAGGAAGGCGTCCGGGAAGCCGTCCAGGAGGCCCACCCTCGCCTTCACGCGGAGCACGCGGAGGACCGATTCGTCGATGCGCTCCTCCGTCAGCTCGCCCTTCTCGACCGCCTCGATCACCGCGTTCCACGCGACGTCGGGGCGCGGCGGGTTGAGGAGTTGGTCGGCGCCCGCCTTGAGCGCGAGCACGGCCACGCGGTCGTCGCCGTACTTCGTGCGGACGCCGCGCATCGCCAGCGAGTCGGTGGAGATCACTCCGTCGTAGCCGAGCTCCTCGCGGAGGATGCCGGTGAGGATCGGGTGGGAGAGCGTGGCGGGGTCGCCCGAGGGGTCGAGGGCGGGCACCACGATGTGCGCGGTCATGACGGAGTCGACGCCCGCGGCGATCGCCGCCCGGAAGGGGGGCGCGTCGTAGCGGTCCCACTCCTCGCGGGTGTGGTGGATGTGCGGCAGCTCGGTGTGGCTGTCGTCCGTCGTGTCACCGTGGCCGGGGAAGTGCTTGGCGGCCGTCGCGATGCCCGCGCTCTGGTAGCCCTCGATCTGGGCGGTCACGAATTTGGCGACGGCGTCGGGGTCCGCGCCGAAGGAGCGTACGCCGATGACCGGGTTGGCGGGGTCGACGTTCACGTCGGCGTCCGGGGCGTGGTCCTGGCGGATGCCGAGGGCGTGGAGTTCGGCGCCGGCGATCCGGGCGGCCTCGCGGGCGTGGGCGTGCGAGCCGGAGGCGCCGAGGGCCATGGCGCCGGGGAGGAGGGTGGCGGGGGCGCCGATGCGGGCGACGGCGCCGTGCTCCTGGTCGACGGAGATCAGTACGGGGAGGGTGGGGGCGGCCTGCTGGATGCCGCGGGAGAGCTCGGCGATCTGGTGCGGGGTGCGGGTGTTGTGGGCCCAGCCGAAGTAGATGACGCCGCCGAGGCGGTAGCGGGCGATCAGCTCGGCGGCGTCGCGTACGCCGAGTTCCCGGAGGTTGGTGTCGATGTCCGCGGGGTCGGGGTCGGTGGCGGTGTGGCCGTACACGTGCATCACGAAGAGCTGGCCGACCTTGTCCTCCAGGGACATGGTGCCGATGAGGGCGCGGAGCCTGCGGTCGCGGTCGTGGTCGCGGTCGTGGTCGCTGGCGCGGTCGCGGTCGTCGGGCTGGGACAAGGGGGGCTCCTGCGGCTGGAGATTACTTTCAGGAGCAACGGATATCCCGAAGATTTCTGCCGGTCAAGGGTGGCGGGGGTGCGGGTGCCGTCACCGGTGCTGTTGGAGGGGGGCGCACCGGTGACGGCGGGCTGCCGGCCGCAGGCGGCGGAGAGGGTGGTCAGCGTTCGCAGCCAGCAGCGATGCCGACACCGCGCTGCGGAGACTCACCGGCAGTGTGCGGGTTTGACGAGGGGGAGCCGTGGAGGGTTCCCGAATCGCCGCGGATTCAGGCAAGTTGGTGGCTGTGAGCCTGGCGGTGCGCGCCTGGGGTGCGTCTGTGGGTGCGGGGCCGCGGGGGTATGTGCGTACTCGCCATCCCTGCGCCGCGTCGGATGTTTCTTGCCGTCGTGGTGTGCTCGGTGCTCCGTGCGCACATACCCCCGCGTCCCCTCCGCGTCTCGTACGCGGCTGCGGCCCGGTGGGTGTTTGTGCCTCGGCCCCCTAGGGTCCCCTCCGTGTCTGGTGTGCGGCTGTGGCCCGGTGGGTGTTTGTGCCTCGGCCCCCTGGGGTCCCCTCCGCGTCTGGTGTGCGGCTGACGGCTGGTGGGGCCTGCGCTTCAGCCCCTTCGCGTTGCCTCCGCGTCTCGTGTGCGGCTGACGGCTGGTGGGGCCTGCGCCTGAGCCCTTCGCGTTGCCTCCGTGTCTGGTGTGCGGCTGTGGCCCGGTGGGTGTTTGCGCCTCGGCCC
>NZ_LIPN01000612.1 GCF_001418325.1 Streptomyces atriruber
GGGCGGGGCGGGTTGGCGGTGACGCCCGGGTCGACGATCCAGTGCTGGGAGGACTCCTGGACCGACGGGGCTGCCGGTGCCGGTGGCTGTGCCGGTGCCGGTGCCGATTCCGGACCCGATCCCCGTACCGGCCCCGGCTTCGATCCCGGTGCCGGGAACGCGGTCCCCCCGGCCGCCTCGGGCGCCGCCGAGTGCAGCCCGGTGTCCGGGTCGACACGCTCACCGCTGGCCAGGCAGTAGCCCGTCGGCGTCACCGTGCCCGAGCAGCCGGGGTGCGGACAGGACCTGACCGCCGTCACGCGTCACCGTCCGCCTCTGCGAGCCGCCGCACCACGCGCGCGAACGCCGTCACCGCCCGCTCGGCGTCGGCCAGCGGGCAGGGCCCCGTCAGCAGGAGCTGCTGCGCCGTGCGGTAGGGCCCGACCGCCTCGGGGTGCTCGGCGAGGCCGCGCCGGGCGAGCCGCGCCAGGTGGTCGCGGAGCAGCCCGCGCAGCCGCAGGTGTTCGTCGAGCACCCCGCGCAGCTCGCTCTCGGCCCGCTCGGCCCGCAACAGATAGGTGTCCACGGCCTGTTCGGCGTACGAGAGCTTCTCCAGGAAGCGCGGTCCGCCCCGGCCCGTCAGCGGCCGCAGTTCGTTGCTGAGCTGGACCGTCCACAGGGCGGCCCGCGCCGCGTACCCGGTGGCGACCGGCGGGTCGACGACGTGCGGTTCGACGCGGTGGAAGAGGCGCCGGGCGCTGCGTTCGGTGTCGGCGAGCGCGTCGACGCGGGTGCCGATCCGCAGCAGCCACTGCGCGGCCCGCTCGGCGGGCAGCAGCTTCTCCGCGAGGGCGTAGGTGAAGCCGTGCGTGCTGGAACGCACCACGAGCAGCAGCCGGGCGCCGGACTCGGCCAGTTCGCCGAGCGTCCTGGCCGCGGCGGCCGGTTCGATGGCGGACCGGTCGGCGTAGAGCACGGCGACGGCGGGGCGCCGCCGCGGGGCCGTGCGCCGTCTGCCCGCGTGCCGCAGCTCGTGCCGCAGGACGGCGAGGGCCTCGCGGAGCTCGGGCCGTCCGGGATCGTCGAGGGCGGCGTCCTCCAGGTCGAGGACGAGGCCGATGCTGCCGACGCGGGGCGCGATCCCGGCGCGTGACAGGAGGGAGTCGGTGCCGTCGAACGGGTCGTCGCCGTCGCGCGCCTCCTCGTCCGGCTCGACCGGTCGCACCGCCAGTTGCGGGGACTGTTCGCGGTCGGCCATGTTCAGGACGACGTACAGGGCCTGCCGCGCCCGGTCGTCGTCCTCGGCGATGAAGAGGACCTCGGTGTCCCAGGCGTCCGCGTCCCCGTTCAGCCAGCGCGTGACGGTGCGCTGCAGCCCGTGCGGGCGGGCCGTGCGGGCGGCGTCGGCCGAGACGACGCGGTGGCCGGGGATGGCGTGCGGCCCGGTCACGTGCCGCTCGGCGAACCTGCGGAAGTACTTGGCGACGGTGGCCGCCGGGATCATGTACCCGTGCTCGCCCCGCTCGTCGGCCTGCGCCAGGATGCCGAGCAGCCGGTCGGTGCCCTCCTCCCGCACGCCCGCCCCGCTGAACCCGCCGCGCAGCCGCTGCCCGGAGCCCGCCCCGGTGAGGTCGATCTGCACCCGCTCGTCGCCCTCCCCGCCGGGCCCCCGGCAGACCCCGGTGAGCCACTGCCCGCCCGACTGGTGCTCGGGGAACCCGTCGATGAGGACCGTCGCGCCCCGGTAGTCGAGCGTGCGGTGCAGGGCGACCGGCGAGGGCAGGGGCGCCGCGTCGTCCAGGACGAGGACCGCCAGGTCGCCCTGCGCCTTGCCGAAGGCGGGCACCCAGTGGCCCGCCTCCACGGTCGCGGTGCGGTGCGGGGTCCGGGTCAGGCCCTGCAGCAACGGGAACTCGACCTGCACGCGGTCGGGCCGCAGCCCGGTCGCCGGATCGCGGATCACATGGGCGCAGGTGAGCACCCGGCCGGTGCCGAACAGCACCCCGGCGCCCAGCACGTCACCGCTGCCCGAGGCCGCCCACCGCCGCAGCCGGACCCGCCAACTCGAATGATCCATAGGAGAGTTGAGGCCCCCGTCCGCGGTTCCCGCATCCCCCTCCATGTCTCCTCAGAATAGGTGCGGGGACGGCCAAAGGCTCCTGGGCTGCAAGGGGATGCCGGGGGAGTCCGGGGGGAGCCAGGAGCGGGACCGCGCACGCTCGGAGCACGGACGGAGCATGGGGAGAGCGCGAGGAGAGCGCGGCCGGAGCGCGCGCTACCCCACGTACTCCTTCCAGATCCGCGGCGGCAGGACGTTGCCGCGCTCCGACTTCTTCCCGGCCACGCCCGACATCGGCAGGAGCTGCGGCTCGTCGGGGCGCAGCCGGAACAGCGTCACCGCCGTCGACAGGTCCTTCGTGAAGCCCGTGAACCAGGCCGACTTGAGACGGTCCTGGTCGCCCGTGCGGCCCGCCGCGACGTCCGCCCCGAGGCGTTTGCCCGCGGTGCGCAGGGCGTCGGAGACCTCCTGGGCCACCTGCGGGTCCAGCGCGCGCCGGGACGACGGGGGCTCCAGGCCCGGCAGGGTCTCGCCGTCCTTGAGGACCTTCGTCACCGAGTAGGGGTCGCGCTGCACCCCGTCGTTCGCGAACGTCCCGTACGCGGTGGCCATGCGGATCGCGCTCGGTGTCGACGTGCCGATGGAGAACGTCGGCTCCAGCGGGGCCATGCTCCGGCGCAGCAGACCGGCGGCGACCGCGGTCCTGCGCACCATGTCCTGGCCGACCTCCTTGCCCAGGCGTACGTACGTCGCGTTGCCGCCGGACACCAGCGCCTCGCGGAGCGTCGGGCGGTCGGGGTCGGGGGCGCCGTCGGACCGGCTCAGGGTCCCGTCGGACGCGTAGTGGCTGTCGGCCAGCACGCTCCGCCGCACCCCGGCCGCGGGGGCCTTGAGGGGCGCCACGCCGGAGGCCGGCAGGTCCCGCGCCGACACCCCGTGCTGCAACGCCGCGGCCAGCACGAACGGCTTGAACGCGGAGCCCACCGGGACCCCGGACGTGTCGGCGTTGTTGGTGAAGTGCTCGGTGGCGTCGGGCCCGCCGTACAGCGCGACGAGCGCCCCGTCGGACGGCCGCACGGACGCCGCGCCGACCTGCACGTACCGGTCGGCCGGGCGCTTCTTCGGATCGAGGTCGCGGGCGGTCACGCGCCGCACGGCCCGCTCCAGGCGGCCCACCCTGGCCTTGTCGAAGGTGGTGTGGATCTCGTAGCCGCCGCGCGCCAGCTCCTGGTCGGTGAGGCCGGTGTGCTGCTTGAGGTAGCGGTTCGCGACGTCGACTAGGTAGCCGGTCTGGCCGCCGAGGCTGGTGGAGCGCGACCGGCTGCGGGGCTCGGGGAAGGTGCGGTACTTCGCCCGCTCCTTCTTCGTCATCAGGCCGACCCCGACCTGCCGGTCCAGGATCCACGCCCAGCGCTGCCGCGCCCGCTCGTGGTTGGCGGCGCCGACCGCCGGGTCGTACAGGTCCGCGCCCTTCAGCATGGCGGCGAGCATCGCCCCCTGGCTGGGGTTCAGCTTCTTCGCGGGAATGCCGTAGTACGCGTGGGCGGCGGCCTCGATCCCGTTGGCGCCGCGCCCGAACCAACTGGTGTTGAGGTAGCCCTTGAGGATCTCGTCCTTGCTCTTCTTGCGGTCCACCTTCAGCGCGATCACGAACTCCTTGACCTTCCGCGTGACCGTCTGGTCCTGCGAGAGATAGGTGTTCTTCACGTACTGCTGGGTGATGGTGGAGCCGCCCTGCGTCTCCCGGCCGCGGGCCATGTTCACGGCGGCACGGGCCAGCCCCTTGGGGGAGACCCCGGAGTCGTCGTAGAAGGTCTCGTTCTCGGCGGCGATCACCGCGTGGACGGCGGACGGCGCGATCTGGTCCAGCTCCACGTTCTGCCGGTTGACCTCCCCGGTGCTCACCATCTGGGAGCCGTCCGACCAGTAGTAGACGTTGGCCTCGCGGCGGGCCGCCGCGTTCTCGTCGGGGACGTCCACGCTGACGTACACGCAGACGAAGAGCACGGCGACGGCGGTGACGAACAGGCCCGTCGCGCCGAGGAGCTGGCGCCACGACGGGAGCCAGCGCCGCACGCCGCTCCTTCCGGCGCGCGGGTAGTCCACGATCCGTCGCCGGCCGCGGCGACGCGGCTTCTTCCCCTGAGCATGTGTACCCATGCCGGAGGAGAGCGCGCCGCACGCGGCCGGGTTGGCCCGGAGGCCGTTAGCGGTACGTAACAGTCCGTCTGTGCCAGGACGCGGGGGGAGGCCGCGGGGGTCAGCGGACCTTCGTCAGCGCACCCTTGTCCTGGAAGGCGGACAGGCCGTTGGCCCAGAGCTGGTTGACCCGGGACCGCTCCTGCGCGTTCGGGTACGCGTTGGTGCAGGACGTGCCGGGTCCGCCGCCGGACATCAGCTCGCTGCACGGACCCGAGTAGTGGTCGGGCAGCCCGAGCACGTGACCCGTCTCGTGTGCCGTGACACGCGTGGAGTTGTACTGCTGGTTCTGCCGGTAGTCCAGGAAGATGTAGCCGCGGCCGTGCCCGTCGGTGGAGGCGTACGAGCCACGCGAGTCATTGCCCTCGCGGTACTGGAAGTTACCGGTCGAGCTGGTCTCCTGCAGCTTCACGTTGCTGACCGAGGAGTTCCAGATCTGCGTGCTCTGGGCTATCTGGCTGCGGAAGCTGGGCGCCCGGCTGGTGTTGTAGGTGACGGTGACGACCTGGATGCCGGGCTTCTCCGCCTGCTTCTTCAGCGCCGACTTCATGACGGCGTCGAAGAACTGCCGGTTGGCCGCCTGGTCCTCGGCCGATCCCGTGTACGCCGACGTGGCGTACGCGGAGGTGGGCTTGACCGTCTCGGGCGCCGGGGCCGCGAGCGCCGACGGCGCGGCGGCCAGCGAGGCCACGAGGGCGGCCGAGCCGAGGGTGGCGAGGAGGCCGATTCTGGATCTGTTCATGGGGGTGTCCCTTCCGGGAAGGCCGGGATAGCCGGTACGCCCGGGGTGTCCGGGCTGCCGGGACCGGAGGCCTGCGGGTGCGGCCCCCGGTCGGGACGAGTATCGGGAGGTCGGGGCGCATTCGCACCGATGCCATTCGGCGATAACGTCAAAGCATCAACTGGTTGACGTACGCCGCGAATTGCCCGTCTCCACCGGCCGTTCCCCCCCCCTCGCTACCGCACCCGCCTGATGCGGTGTATGTCGCGCACGCACAGGTTGAGGAGGGTGGCGACGACGATGATCCCCGTGCAGACGGCCAGCACGGACCGGTCGGCGAACACGGACGAGACGAGCGCGACGACGAGATAGCCGAGCGGGATCGCCAGCCGTTCGCCGACCTGGTTGAAGGAGCTCATCCGCCCCAACTCGCCCTCCGGCACCTGCTGCTGGAACGCCGTCGTCCAGGTCACCCCCGCGACGTCCAGCGTGATGCCCGCGAGGACGGCGGCGAGCAGCAGCCAGGGCAGCGGAAGCCCCAGCGCGAGCCCCGCCAGGGGCAGCGCGAGCCCCGAACTCGCGGCGACGGCCACGACGAGCAGCCGCTCCGGCTTCCACCGCAGACACACCACGGTCCCCGCGAGGAGCCCCAGCGAGAACGCGCCCTGGATCAGCCCCCAGGTGCGCGCGCCCTCGTACTCCTGCTCGGTGACGACCGGACCGAGCAGCTGGTAGCCCGCCAGCCACGCGGCGACGAGCACGGTCCCCGCCGCCGTGTACGTCCACAGCCAGGTCCGCGACCGGAACCCCGACCAGCCCTCCCGCAGATCGGCGAGGGCGCTGCCCTTCGACACCGGGGCGCCGAGCCGCAGGCCGAGCAGCAGCAGGGCCGCGACGGCG
>NZ_LIPN01000613.1 GCF_001418325.1 Streptomyces atriruber
GCGCGGGCCGGTCGGTGCCGCCGGGCGGGCGGGCCGGTTCTTTCTGGTGGCCTGCCCCGGCGGGTCGCGGGTGGCCGGGTGCCGGGGCCGGGAGGGGTGAGGGGCGGTGGGTCAGAGGACGCGGATGGCGGATTCGGCGTGGCGGCGGGCCAGTTGGAGGGTCTGGCGGCTGTCGCGGGCGAGGTCGGCGCGGATGCGGCGGCGCGCCTCGGCGAGGGTGGTGCCGGGGCCGAGGAGCTGTTCGATGTGGTCCTCGCGCAGCAGGGCGTGGTGCTGGGCGACCACCGTGACGCCCCGTTCGTCGGGCAGGACCGACCATTCGCCGCAGTGCGCGGCGAGCAGCGGGCGGGGCACGGTGGCCTTGTGCACGATGCGGCCGGCGTGCGGGAAGCAGATGCGGATGCCGGCCACGCTGGGGGCGGCGCTGCCGTCGGCGGCGGTGAGGTCCAGGGCGACCTTCTGGATGCCGAGGTGGGGTTCTTCCAGGGCGGCCCGGCGCACGTGCGGGAGCTGGCCGGGCCAGTCGGCGACGTCGTAGAGGAAGCCGTAGACCAGTTCGGCGGGGCCGTTGACGCGGATGGACTCGGCGAAGGAGAGGGCCAGTTGGTCCAGGCGGGGCCAGCGTTCGGCCAGGAACTGCAGGCTGTGCAGGGTGGAGCGGCTGTTGTCGGCGGTGACCTGGGCGAGCCAGTCGGCGTCCTGGGGCCGGCCGGGGGCGGCGGTGAACTCGTGTTCCAGGGTGAGCCGGCAGCGGCCGGGCCCCAGCGGCTGCACGCTCCAGTGGCCGGCCATCGAGGTGGCGGGTTCCACGAGCAGGTCCTGGTGGAAGGCGATGCGGCGGTGCACGGGGTCCTGGGTGCGGCGGGCGGTCCAGGAGACGATCTGGCCCTCGGCCAGTGCCCAGGCCCGGATGCGTTCGTGGGTGCCGTCGAAGTCCAGGCGCTGGGCGTAGATGTTGCGCGGCAGGTAAAGCGGCCAGCGCTCGGGGTCGGCGATCAGTGCGTAGACGGTGGGGGCCGGGGCGGCCACCTCCAGCGTGTGCGACAGGTGGTGGATGCGCTCGCCGGGCACCGGGCCCCCCTTTCTCTTCGCTCGCGCCGTGCGCGCGTCCGTCGTGTCGGGCCGGGCCGGGCTGGGGTGCTCGGGTCCGGGGGTGGGGG
>NZ_LIPN01000614.1 GCF_001418325.1 Streptomyces atriruber
ATGTGCTGAGCGGGGAGAATGGGACAGTGCGATATTGCGTTTTGGGTGCGGCTCGAGCCGCTCGCCCCGATGGAAGCCCCGTTCCCGTCGGCGGCGCACGCCTGCGTGCCCTCCTGACGGCGCTCGCCCTGCACCCCGGCCGTCCGGTCCCCGCCCAGGCGCTGGTCGACGACGTGTGGAGCGGTGAGCCGCCCGCGGACGCGAGCGGCGCGCTGCAGGCGCTGGTGGGACGGCTCCGCAGGGTGCTCGGCGCGGGCGCCGTCGCCTCGGTGNNGCACCCGCGCCCTCGCGGACGGCGACGCGGTGAAGGCGGCCACGGCCCTGGACGACGCGCTCGCCCTGTGGACCGGCGAGCCCCTCGCCGACCTCCCCGAACGCACCGCGGACGCCGCCCGCTGGCGGGCCCGCCACCTCGACGCCCGGCGCGCCGGGATGGCCGCGGCCCTCGCCCTGGGCGACGGCGAGCGGGTGCTGCCCGAGCTCGCCGAGCTCTGCGACACCCACCCCCTGGACGAACCGCTGCAGGCCCTGCGGCTGCGCGCACTGCGCGCCACGGGCCGCGCCGCGGAGGCCCTCTCGGCGTACGAAGGAGTGCGGCGCGGCATCGCGGACCGGCTCGGCGCCGACCCGGGGCCCGAACTCCGCGCCCTGCACGAGGAGTTGCTGCGGGAGCCGCCCGCCGCCCCCGCCCGGGAGCGCGCGCCGGGAAACCTCCGTGCCCGGCTCACCTCCTTCGTCGGGCGCGAGGCCGACATCGACGCGCTGCGGGACGACCTGACGAAGGCGCGGCTGGTGACGCTCCTGGGACCCGGCGGCGCGGGGAAGACGCGGCTCTCGCAGGAGGCCGCCGAGGCCGTCGCCGGGGGCCTCCCGGACGGCGTGTGGCTGGCCGAGCTCGCTCCCGTCGAGAACCCCGCGGACGTCCCCGCCGCCGTCCTCACCGCACTCGGCGCCCGCGAGACCGTGCTGCGCGGCGCGGGCGCCGAGGAGATGCGGGCCATGTCGGAGCGGCACGGTGGCGAGGACTCCGTGGCCCGGCTCGTCGAGCACTGCGGAGCGCGCCGCATGCTGATCGTCCTCGACAACTGCGAGCACGTCGTCGAGGCCGCCGCCCGCCTCGCCGACGAGGTCCTGGCCCGCTGTCCGGGGGTGACGGTGCTTGCCACGAGCCGCGAACCCCTCGGCGTACCGGGCGAGTTGCTGCGTCCCGTCGAACCGCTGCCCGAGCCCGTCGCGCTGCGGCTGTTCGCCGAGCGCGGCGCCGCCGCGCAGCCGGGGTTCAGCGTCGAGGGGGATCCGGCGGCCGCCGCCGAGATCTGCCGCCGTCTCGACGGCCTGCCGCTCGCCATCGAACTGGCCGCGGCCCGGCTGCGGATGCTCACCCCGCGCCAGATCGCCGACCGCCTCGACGACCGCTTCCGCCTCCTCACCAGCGGCGCCCGCACGGTCCTGCCCCGCCAGCAGACCCTGCGGGCCGTCGTCGACTGGTCCTGGGACCTCCTGGACGAGGCCGAGCGGGGCGTCCTGCGCCGCCTCTCGGTCTTCGCGGGCGGCTGTGATCTGGCCGCGGCGGAGGAGGTGTGCGCGGAAGCGGGCGGTCCGCACGACGTCGCGGACCTGCTCGGGTCGCTCGTCGACAAGTCCCTCGTCGTCGCCGCCCCTTCGCCGCTGTCCGACGGCGGCATGCGCTACCGGCTCCTGGAGACCGTCGCGGAGTACGCGGGCGAGCGGCTCGACGAGACGGCGGGCCGGGCCGCCGCCGAGCGGGCGCACCTCGTGCACTACCGCGAGCTCGCCAGGACCACCGACCCCCTGCTGCGCGGCCGCGGGCAGCACGCCGCCGTGGAGCGGCTGGAGACCGAGTACGAGAACCTGCGCACCGCCCTGCGGCACGCGGTCGCCGCACAGGACGAGCAGGAGGCGCTCTGCCTCGTCCTGTCCCTCTGCTGGTACTGGCAGATCCGCGGTCTGCGCGTGGAGACCCGCAACTGGTCCCGTGACATCACGGCCCTCGGCCCCGACCCCTTCGCCC
>NZ_LIPN01000615.1 GCF_001418325.1 Streptomyces atriruber
GGTGGGTGCCGCGTCAAGGGCTGTGGGCGGCGCCTGCTGGGACCTTCGGCAGCCGTAGGTGCGTCAGCACCGGCAAGGAGTTCAGGAACGTGGCTTTACGTGTGCAGATCCTCATGTACGACGGGGTCGAGGAGCAGGACTTCATCGGGCCGCGGGATGTGCTCGGGCATGCGGCGCAGGCCGGTGGCGGTCAGGTGGAGACCGCGCTGGTGCGGCCTTCGGAGGGCGGGGAAGTGACCTGCTTCTTCGGTACGAGGGTCGTCGTGCCCGGTGCGTGGGAGCCCACCGGTGCCGATCTGCTGATCGTGCCGGGGGGCGGGGATCTGCTGATCCACGATGCGGAGGTGCATCGGGATCTCGTGCGGGCGCAGCAGGCCGGCGTCGTCGTCGCCGGTGTCTGTACCGGGGTTCTGGTGTTGTCCGCGGCGGGGCTGACCAAGGGGCGCCCCTGTACGACGCATCACCTCGCCAAGGCCGACCTGGCCGCCCAGGGCGGCCAGGTGATCGACGCGCGCGTCGTCGACGACGGGGATCTCGTGACCGCGGGCGGGGTCACCAGCGGGATCGATCTCGCGCTCTGGATGGTCACCCGTGAATGCGGGGCCGCCGTCGCCGCCCGCGTCGAGTCCGTCATGGAGTACCAGCAGCGGGGGGTTGTCTGGCGGAGTTGAGCGGTGGGATGGAGTGGTGGGCCGGAGGGAGCGGGGGCGGCCGTCGGTCCCCGGGTGCGTGAGGGGCGGCGGCCGCGGGCTCTGCGGCGGCGCGTCAGGACGTGCTCGCCGCCGCCACCGGCGGCTCGAACCGCATCGGCGTGATCTGTTTGACGTCGTAACGGCTCCGCATGCGCCGCACCGCTTCGGGGTCCACCGAGTCACCGGCCGACCAGATCTCCGCTATCTCCTCGAAGTACTGCTCGTGCTCGGGTGACGGGTTGCTCTGGAACAGCATGCGCACCGGTTCGTCCGTGGCGTTGCGGAACGCGTGCGGGGTGTTGGGCGGTACGAACATGCTGCTGCCCGCCGGGGCGCGGACCACCCTGTCGCCGTCGACGGACTCCCAGTCCAGCCAGTCGTCCGTACGTTCCGCGGGTTCGAAGGCGAGGAGTTCCAGCTCGCCCTCCAGGATGTAGAAGAACTCCTCCGCCTCCTCGTGGTAGTGGCCGCCCGTGTCGAAACCGGGCGGCACCACCACCTCGAAGATGGAGGCGGAGGAGCCCTGTGCCCCGGTGGCCTTGAAGGTCACTTCCTGCGCTTTCGTGACCAGCTTGCGCCCCTCGCCGGGCAGGCGGATGAGGTCACTCATGCGATCAACTCCTTGCGTAGCGTGGAAAGTAGTGATCGCAGATACGCTACGACCCTTACCTCAAGAGAAGCTCGGGTCGCCTTCAGGCGGTATGCCCGGCGAGGGTGTCACTCGATGACCAGTTCCACCGGGATGTTGCCGCGCGTCGCCTTCGAGTACGGGCAGAAAGCGTGGGTCTTCTTCAGCAGGTCCTCGCCCGCGGGGCCCTGCAGGTGGTCGGGGAGCTCCGCGCGCATGACCACCGCGAGGCCGAAGCCGCCGTCCGCGTCGTCCTTGCCGATGCTGACCTCCGCCGTCACCGACACCTCCGACACGTCGATCTTCTCCTGGCGCGCGATGTTGCCCATCGCGCTGGCGAAGCACGCGGCGTAACCGGCGGCGAAGAGCTGCTCGGGGTTGGTGCCCTGGTCGTTGCCGCCCAGCGCCTTGGGGAAGCCGAGCGGCAGGTCGATCTTGCCGTCGGAGCTGACGGCGCGGCCCTCGCGGCCGTTGGCGGTGGCTACTGCGGTGTACAGCGCGTCCATGGGGATCATCCCGTCCTCGTCTCGTCCTGTGTACGGGACCAAGTGAAGCACGCAATTAAGTTGTGCACAACTTAATTGGGGGTGCGGTGGGTCGCTGTAGCCTGGAACCATGGACGACGAGGACCTTCTCCGGCTCGATCAGCAGATCTGCTTCTCGCTGCACGCCGCCGCCCGCGCCTTCAACGGGGTCTACCGGACCCTGCTCAAGGACCTCGGTCTGACCTACCCGCAGTACCTGGTCATGCTCGTCCTGTGGGAGCACGACGAGCTGCCCGTCAAGAAGATCGGCGAGCGGCTGCGGCTCGACTCGGGCACGCTTTCACCGCTGCTCAAGCGGCTCGAAGCGGCTGGGCACGTCGAGCGGCGGCGCAGCGCCGAGGACGAGCGTTCCGTCACCGTGCGGCTCACGGAGGAAGGGCGCGCCCTGCGCGAGAAGGCCCTCGCCGTGCCCCGCGCCCTCGCCGATTCCACCGAGCTGTCCATCGACGACGTACGGGACCTGCGCGCCCGGCTCGACCGGCTCACGGCCGCCCTCGACCGGGGTCCGGGCAAGGGTGGCCGTGGAGAGATTGCCTAGGAGTCCCCTGGGGAAACCCTAGGAAGCGTCGTCGGCGAACACCGCCTCCGTCGTCGTCACCACCGCACACTTCCCCGCCGCCCAGCGCAGCGCCATCGCGTGGTCGTCCGCCGAGAAGTCCGCCACCGCGTCGGCCACCACGAACGCCTGGATGTCCTGCATCCACGCGTCGCACGCCGTCATCAGCACGCCGATGTGCGCGTAGACGCCGGTGATGACCAGCTGGTCGCGGCCCTGTTCGCGCAGGCGCTCCAGGAGGTCCGTGCGGACGAAGCCGCTGTACTTCCACTTGGTGAGGACCGTCCCGGCGGGCGTCGGGCCGATCTCCGGGGCGATCGCCGCCGCGTCGGCGTCGTCGGGCAGGCCGGGACCCCAGAAGTCCTGCTGGAGGCCGCGCTCGGCGGGGGACTGGCCGCCGGGCTGCGCGGTGTGCACGACCGGGACGCCGAGACGGGTTGCCGACTCCTTCAACTCGCGTACGTGGGAGAGGAGTTCCGGTACGGGAGAGGCCGTTCGGTCGTACGCCGAGAGGAAGTAGTTCTGCAGGTCGTGCACGAGCAGCACGGCACGGGACGGGTCGACCTGCCAGTCGACGCGGTTCACCGGCAGTTCGTCGCTCGACGGCATCGGATAGGGGGTGATGGCGGGGAGGGCCATGGTGGTGGGTGGTTCCGTTCAGGGG
>NZ_LIPN01000616.1 GCF_001418325.1 Streptomyces atriruber
ACTTTGAAGACACGACCTAGTAGTAGGTGAAGTTCGCGTTCGCCAGCAGGCTGCCCGTCACCGACCGGAATGCGTACTCGCCGTCGTGGCTGGCCAGCAGCAGCTCCAGCAGTGAGGTGAGGAACGGAGGCAGGACCAGGGCGCGCCGGGACTCGTATTTCGGCGGGAACGCCTTCAGCTCGCCGTCTTCCCGCTGGTGCTGCCATTGGACGCGCACCGCGGGCATCAGACCTGGGCCGTAGCGCTCCAGGTCCTCGGCGTGCGGCTCGGCCCGGTCTCGCTCGTCCGGGTCGTCCAGCGGGTCGGAGGCAGGTCAGGCGGGGTGCGTGTAGACCCGGCGCATCGCGGAGAGCTCCGCGGGGCGCATGCCGGTGCAGGCCATCGTCCACACGAAGACGAATCCGTTCAGCCCCCAGAACGTGAGCGCGTTGCAGGCCAGCTGGTGGACGTCGACGATGCGCATCTCGCGCTTGCGCTCGCGCGGCTTCTTCCTGTACTTCCCGCGGCGGGCCTTCTTGCCTTTCGGGACCGGCGAGGCGGTGCGCAGGCCGTCATCGACGGCGTCGTCCATGAGCATGGAGAAGACGGTGAGGATCTCCTCGCCGTACTTGTCGCCGACGTTGGGCTTCGCCTTGAGCTGGATCCTCCAGGCCCCGTAGGCAGCACCGACTGGCAGCCCACCCCCCGCAGACATCGCCGCCACCCGCCAGGCCCGCAAGTCCGGCGACTTCACATCCGAACTGCGCCAGCAGATAGCCGACGGCCCCAGCCGGCTCCAGCCCGGCGGCACTAGCTGGCCGGTCACCGGCAAGCGCAAAGACCTGTACGGGATCAGCTGTCCCCGCTGCGCCGCCGGCCCCGACCAGAAATGCCACCTCCGCACACGCGACAAGGCCCTGCCCAAGCCGCACAGCAGCGCATCGCCGCCTGGGCCCGGCTGATCGCCTGCTGCCCCGAATGCGAAGTCGCACCCGGAACGCCCTGCCGCCGCGGCGGGCTCGCCCTGCCCGCCGACACCGTCCACGCCGCCGCTACCAGGAAGCCGAGGCCACCGCGTGAAGGTCCGTGCCGACATCGTCGCCCTGATCCGTGAGGGCCACACCAACGCCTCGATCGCCCACCGGCTGCACTGCGACGCGTCCACCGTCGCCAGCGCCCGCCGCGCCCTCCGGCTGCCGCCCGCCGACCAGTTGGGCCGGCTGTACGCCGAGGCCGCGCCCACGGGGCGGGTCCGCGAGCACAAGCCGCCCGCCGGGCTCATGCCGCTCTCGCCAGCCCGGCAGGCCGCCAACCGGGAGCAGCTGCTCGCCGCGCTCCGGGGCGAGGCCGCCTGATGCCGCACGCTGAACCCCGCCCGCGCCTGATCGTCATGCAGGGCTTGCCCGCGGCGGGGAAGACCACGCTGGCCCGGAAGCTGATCGCCAACGCTGACCGGCCCCTGCGGTACGTGGGTCTCGACAGTCCGCGGCTGATGCTCGACGGGCAGACGCCGACGGCTTGGTGGGACGAGGGGCTCGAGGAAGCAACGGCCCGCGCGCAGGCCGCTCTCGTCGCCTCGCTGCTGGCGGACGGCTGCGACGTCCTCGTGGACGGCACGCACATCTCGCCCGCTCAAGTCGACCCGTTGCGGGCGGCGGTGGCCGGGCTGCGGCTGCAGGTCCGCGTGCACGCGCCGGCCGCGTCGGTGGACGTGTGCGTCGCCCGGGATGCGGTGCGCTCGCATCCGATCGGCGAGGCGTGCATCCGTCGGCTCGCCGGGGAGCGGGA
>NZ_LIPN01000617.1 GCF_001418325.1 Streptomyces atriruber
CCCGCGCCGCCCGCCCCGGCCCCGCCGGGCGCCCCTGACACCTCGGGTACCCCGGGCGATCCGCCGTTCGACGAGACGTACCGGGGCCGGCGCATCCAGGGCGAGCCGATGGCCCACCAGGGCGGCCACGGCTCCGCGGGCTGGCGGATCACCGTCGACGGGCGGCAGCTCGGCCTCATGCGCCGCGCGGACGGCAGCTACCTCAGCATGGTGGACCACTACCAGTCGTACGCGACGCCGCTCGCCGCCGCGCAAGGAGCCGTCGACGAGCTCGGCCCCCTGCGCGCCCTGAGCGGCCGCCTCCACTGAGCGGGGCGGGAAACGGACGAACGCCGAAGGGACGGCCATGGCCCACACGCGCAGGAACCAGAGCAGCCTCAGCCGGGCGGAGCGGCGCCGTTTCGTCGACGCGGTGCTGAAGCTGAAGCGCCGGGGGGAGTACGACGAGTTCGTGCGCATGCACATCGACTTCTATGTGTCGGACGGCGACGACCGGCTCCGGGTCGCCCACATGACCCCCTCGTTCTTCCCCTGGCACCGCCGCTTCCTGCTCGAGTTCGAGCGGGCCCTGCGGCGCATGGACTCCGGCGTCACCGTCCCCTACTGGGACTGGACGAAGGACCGCGGCCGGGCCGGGTCGCTGTGGGGCGCCGACCTGATGGGCGGCAACGGGCGGCGGAGCGACCGGCGGGTCATGACCGGGCCGTTCGCGTACGGGAGCGGGCACTGGACCATCAAGGAGGACGTCACCGACGGGGAGTTCCTCACGCGTGACTTCGGCCGGCCCCAGGATCCGATCGACCTGCCCACGGCGGCCGACGTGGAGTGGGCCATGGCCGACCCCCGCTACGACGTGCCGCCGTGGGACTCCACGGCGCCCGAGGGCTTCCGCAACAGGCTGGAGGGCTGGACGTCGGCGCAGGGGAAGGAGCGGTGGCGGAACCACAACCGCGTGCACCGCTGGGTCGGCGGACACATGCTGGGCGGAGCCTCCGTGAACGACCCGGTCTTCTGGCTCAACCACGCCTTCGTGGACCTGCTGTGGGACCGGTGGCAGCGCCGCCACCCCGACTCCGCGCGCTATCTGCCGGAGCGGCCGCCCGGGCTCGGCTCGTCCCAGTACCGGCGCATCGTCGCCCGCCACGAGCCGATGCCGCCGTGGGACGCCAGACCGGACGAGCTCCTGGACCACAAGGGTCTCTACTCGTACGGAAGTTAGCGCGGGCACGACGGAGCCCCCGGCGGAACGCACGCCGGGGGCTCCGTCAGGGGCTGGTCAGCCGCCGTAGCCGGCGCCGCCACCGTGGGGGGCCTCGTGGTCGCCGCCCGGGTTCGCGCACTTGTTGCCGAAGGCGGGGTTCAGCAGGCCGATGACGTCGACGGTGTTGCCGCA
>NZ_LIPN01000618.1 GCF_001418325.1 Streptomyces atriruber
AGCCGTTCGTCGTCACGGCACGGCGCCCCGGGGGTGGTGGGCGCCGCGCCGTGACGACGAACGGCTTGCTGGTGGAGAGGGATGTGCGTCAGCCGAGGACGGCGAGCGCGTCGATCTCGATGAGGAGGCCCGCCGGGAGACCGACGTAGACCGTGGTGCGGGCGGAGGCGGGGGCCTTCAGGCCCTGCTCCTCGAAGTACGCGTTGTAGATCTCGTTCATCTCGGCGAAGTGGTCCACGTCGGTGAGGTAGACGCGCATCATCATCACGTCGTCCCAGGTGGCGCCGCCCTCTTCGAGGATCGCCTTGACGTTGGCGAACGTCTGGAGGGTCTGCTCGCGCAGGGTCGGGCCCGCGGGGGTGGGGGCCTTGCCCTCCTCGGCGGGGAGGAAGCCGACCTGGCCGGCGACCTGAAGGATGTTGCCCTTCTTCACGCCGTGGGAGAACTTCGCGGGCGGGGTGGTGTGGGTGGCCGGGGTGAGGGCGGTCTTCTCGGTCATGAACTTGCTTCCTTCAGAGGGGCGTTGCCGGAGTACTCGCGGCTGATGGCGTCCGCCGTGCGGCGCACCAGCGGGAGCAGGGAGAGGAGTTCCTCGGCGGTGACGACGACATTCGGTGCGGACACCGACATGGCGGCGACGACGCGCCCGTCCGCACCGCGGATGGGGGCCCCGATGCAGTTGATGGACTCCTCGTGGCCACCGAGGTCGGTGGCCCAGCCCTGTTCGCGCACGGCCGCCAGCTCCTTGAGGAACGCGGCGGCGTTGGGCGTCGAACGGGACGTGTAGGTGGGGTAGTCGAGCTTCTCCGCGATGGCGCGGCGCTCGGCCTCCGGGAAGTCGGAGAGCAGCAGCTTCGCGACGGCGGCGACGGTGATGGCCACCGGCTTGCCGATGCGGGAGTACATCCGCACCGGATAGCGGCTCTCGACCTTGTCGATGTAGAGGACCTCCTGCTCCTCGTACACGGCGAGGTGGACCGTGTGGCCGCACTTCTCGTTGAGGGCGAGGAGATGGGGGTGGGCGATCTCGCGCACGTCGAGATTCTCGACGGCTTCCTGGGCGAGCGCGAAGAGGCGCGCGCCGAGGCGGTAGCGCTGGTCGGACTGGCGGAAGACCAGGCCGTGTTCGTGGAGGGTGCGCAGGAGCCTGAGCGCGGTGGACTTGTGGACACCGAGCCGGTCGGCGACCTGTCCCAGGTCGGCTGGGCCCTCGGCGAGCAGCGGCAGGATCGAGAGCGCGCGGTCGACGGTCTGGCTCATGGGGTACGTACCTCCTCCTCGGCCTCGGTGTCCTCCGGGACGCGTTCCGTCCAGCCGGGGCCGAGACGAAGTGTCTCCCAGGCTGCGTCGTCCAGGGCGGCGAGGCGGTCGGCGTGTGCGCGGGCAGGGGGCGGTGCGAGGTCACCTGGAACGGTGAGCGCGGCGGCGGCCATCAGATGGCCGTGGCGCAGTCGGTGCGTGGCCGGCAGGCCGCGCAGGGTGGCGGAGAGGAAACCGGCGGCGAAGGCGTCACCGGCGCCGACGGGCGCGACGACGTCGACGCGCAGGGCGGCCTGGAAGACGGGGTCCTCGCCGTGGCGGTGGACGGTGGCGCCGCGGCTGCCCTGTTTGACGACGAGGGTGGCGGGCTCGGGCAGGGCGGCGCGGATGGCGTCGGGACCGCCGGTGATGCCCCAGGCCGCGGCGGCCTCGTCCTCGCCTACGAAGACGAGGTCGGCGCCGCGTGCGAGGTCGAGCAGGACGTCCGGGCCCGCCGCCGCGCCCTTCCACAGGCCCGGGCGGTGGTTGACGTCGAAGGAGACGAGGGGGCGGCGGTCGTCGCGCCGGGCGCACAGGTGGCGTACGAGGGCGAGGCAGTCGGCGGAGAGCGCGGGCGTGATGCCCGACAGGTGCAGGATGCGTCCGGCGGCGAGGGCGTCCTCGTCCACGGAGCCGGGCGACATGGCGGAGGCGGCGGAGCCCGCGCGGTAGTAGACGACTTCGTGGGCGTCGGTGTCGCGGTCGTCTGCGGTGCGGAAGTAGATGCCGGTGGGGCGGTGCGGGTCGCGGCCGACGGCGGAGGTGTCGACTCCGTAGCGGGCGATCGTCTCGACGAGGTGGTCGCCGAAGCCGTCGGCGCCGACGCGGCTGACCCAGCGGACGCTGTGTCCCGCGGCGGCGAGCGCACAGGCGACGTTCGACTCGGCGCCGCCGATCCCGCGGTCGAAGGAGGGCACGTCGGCGAGGCGGCCGGGCCGGGCGGGCAGGAAGGTGACCATGGACTCGCCGAGCGCCACGACGTCCACTGCTGCCTGTGCGGTCACGATCTGCCAACCCCTCAACCGACTGTCCGGATCCGTTGACCCGGCGTTGGCTCGGATGTTAGACAGCAGTAAGCGATATACGCAATGACTGTTGCACATGTTGCAACGGACTCCTGAATGCACTCCTGGAGGAGGCGCCCATGGCCGCCGACAACGACGTCGTCACCGCGCTCGACCGGTCCGCCGATCCGCTGGCCGCGCTCGCGGACGAGCGGGTCGACCACCGCTTCAAGGGTCTGCCCCCGGACGCGGCAGGCCTCACCGTCGGCGAGCTCGCGGCCCAGCGCCGGAACCTCTTCACCGGCGGCTTCACCACCCCGGTCCTCGCGCTCTCCGCCGAGCGCCTGGAACACAACCTCGCACTCATGGAGACGTACGCGCAGCGCCACGGCCTCGCCTTCGCGCCGCACGGCAAGACGTCGATGGCCCCCCAGCTCTTCGCCCGCCAGCTGGCGCGGGGCGCATGGGGCATCACGCTCGCCGTCCCCCACCAGGTGCGCGTGGCACGGGAGTTCGGGGTGGAGCGCATCTTCCTCGCCAACGAACTCGTCGACGCGGCGGCGCTGCGCTGGCTCGCCGCCGAGCTGACCGCGGACCCCTCCTTCCGCTTCATCTGTTACGTCGATTCCGTGCGCGGCGTCGAGCTCATGCACGCCGCCCTCGGCGAGGCGGGCGCGAGCCGCCCCGTGGACGTGGTGGTGGAGCTGGCCGCGGGCGACGGCGCACGGACCGGCGCGCGGACCGAGACCGAGTGCTTCGACATCGCCAACGCCGTCGCGGCCGCGGACACGCTGCGGCTCGTGGGCGTCGCCGGGTACGAGGGGGAGGTGCCGCAGGCGTCGAGCGGGACGGTGACGGCGTGGCTGCGCCGACTCACCGCGCTGCTCACCGAGTTCGACGCGTCCGGGCGGTTCGCGGATCTCCCCGAGATCGTGGTCAGCGCGGGCGGCAGCGCGTGGTTCGACGCGGTCGCGTCGGTCTTCGCGGAGCTCCCCGAACTGTCGCGGCCCGTACTGAAGCTGCTGCGCTCCGGCGCGTACGTCTCGCACGACGACGGCCACTACAAACATCTGACCCCGTTCAACCGGGTCCCCGAGGAGGGGGCGCTCGAACCCGCCTTCCGCCTCTGGGCGCAGGTCGTGTCGCGGCCCTCCGGTGAGCAGGCGTTCACCAACGCGGGGAAGCGGGATGCGGCGTACGACCTGGACCTGCCCGAGGCGCAGGTCGTCCGCCGGGACGGCGTGGAGCGGCCCGCGACCGGGGTCACGGTCACCGGGCTCTCCGACCAGCACGGGTGGCTCCGGACGTCGCCGGAAGCGGATCTCGCCGTCGGCGACTGGCTGGGCATGGGGCTCTCGCATCCGTGCACGGCGTTCGACAAGTGGGAGTTGATTCCGGTGGTGGAGGGGGACGGGACGGTCACGGACTACGTCCGCACGTTCTTCTGACCTGGGGTCCTGGGCGGCTCCCGGGCACCCGGCGCGGGTGGGGGCAGGCCTGGACCGCCGCTTCGCGGCGGATCACTCCCACCCACCTGCCCGTTCACCCCGCACCGCAGGGCGGACGTAGGAGCCGCCCCCCTC
>NZ_LIPN01000619.1 GCF_001418325.1 Streptomyces atriruber
CGCGCACAAGGCCGGGCTGCACGCCTCCGCGATCAAGGTCGACCCGGACCTCTACCAGCACATCGACCCGGACCTCGTCGGCAACCGCATCCGCATGCTCGTCTCCGACATGGCGGGCCGCGCCTCCATCGAGCTCAAGGGCAAGGAGCTCGGCGTCGACCTCGGAGGCGACCGCGAGCTGATCGGCCGCGTCGTGGACCGGGTCAAGGAGCGCGAGCTCCAGGGCTACACGTACGAGGCGGCCGACGCCTCCTTCGAGCTGCTGCTCCGCGAGGAGGCCGAGGGCCGCGCCCGCCGCTACTTCCGCGTCGAGTCCTGGCGGGCCATCGTCGAGGACCGCCCCGACGGGACGCACGCCAACGAGGCCACCGTGAAGCTGTGGGCCAAGGGCGAGCGCATCGTCGCCACGGCGGAGGGCAACGGCCCCGTCAACGCCCTCGACCGGGCGCTGCGGGTCGGCCTGGAGCGGATCTACCCGCAGCTCGCCAAGCTGGAGCTCGTCGACTACAAGGTCCGCATCCTGGAGGGCAAGCACGGCACGTCCTCCACCACGCGCGTGCTGATCTCCACGACCGACGGCGTCGGCGAATGGTCGACCGTCGGCGTCGCGGAGAACGTCATCGCCGCGTCGTGGGACGCCCTGGAGGACGCCTACACCTTCGGTCTGCTGCGGGCCGGGGTCGAGCCGGTGGAGTAGTCCGCACACAGACCCGCCCGCGGACTCGTCCACAGACCCGCTCACAGCCCCCCCCGCGGGCACCCGCCGAGGGTCCGTCTGGGTTACGTTCGAAGTATGAGGAATCGGACGAAGCGGATCACCGTCGGACTCTCCGGACTGCTGCTCGTCCTGGGCGCCGTGTCGTTCACGGCGGCGCCCGGGGCCCTCGCGGCATCCGGGACGCAGGACGCCTCCAGCGTGTCGGTGGTGGCCGACGCCTGGAAGAAGAGTCCGGTGTACGTCGATCCCGCGGTGTCGGACCAGCTGTCCGGGGAGCAGGCCGACGCCCTCGCCCAGAAGATCAAGAAGGCCGACAAGCCGGTCTTCGTGGCCGTGCTGCCGGACAACTTCCCGCAGCAGGACCTCTTCCGGCAGCTGCGCACCGAGACCGGCGTGACCGGTGTCTACGCGGTCCGGCTCGGCGACGGGTTCGACGCGAAGGCCGACCGGCC
>NZ_LIPN01000062.1 GCF_001418325.1 Streptomyces atriruber
CCCCGCCGACGACCCCAAGCCGACGAAGCCCCCGGAGCCGACCCCGACCGAGACGTGCGACCGCTTCCTGTGGTGGTGCACGTAAGCGCCTGGAGCCCGTCAGCGCCTGGAGCCCGTCGTGGACCGTGGTCCGGCCGAGCGCGATCAGCCGCAGCCACCTTTTTGAAGGGAGCTGAACACGTTGTCCAATGAGGGGAACCTCGTGGGCAGGTCGGCCTGCGCGCCCGCATGGACGGTGAAGCAGCCCGTGCCGTAGTTGTATCCGTCGTACAGGGCCCACTGATCCCCGTTGCGGTTCCAGTACGAGGTGGTCCGATTGTCCATGGACTGGCCTCGTAGGTCCGGGGATCCGGAGCGGAACCAGGCGATCGTCCCGGTTCCGTTGCGCCCGTCGAAGACGCAGAAGGAACCGTTGGGACAGCGGTCCCACCCGGCTGCCGGGGCGGCCGATGCGGGCTGCGCCGAGGCCGTGCCAAGAGCGAGGACGAGGGCGGCTGTGGAGCCCAGCGTCGCAAGTTTCACGCGCATTGCGGTTCCTCCGATGGGCGATTGGGCGATGTCCAGAGGGGGATCCGGGTGGCGTGCGGGGTGGCCGCGCCCGGTTCGGGGGTGTTACGGCGTGCAGCCCACCCCGTCGGCGTACTTGGAACTGCTGATGAACCAGGTCGGCCCCAGAGTGTAGGTGGAGTGGGCCGCCACACACTGGTAGCTCTTGCTGGCGCCCAGCGCCCAGGTCTCGATCAGGTGATTGAAGTTTCCGCAGTTCCTCCACACCGCCCGGCCGCCCCAGTTGTCGGTGTAGCCACAGTTCGGCTCGGCGGCTGCCGTGGGCCGCTCCGCCGCTTGTGCCGATGTCGGCATCACCAGGAGGCCCGACAGAGCCAGTCCCAGTGCCGCTGCGGTGATCGGGAGTTTCCGGAGCATCGCTTGTTTCCTTTCCGGTTCCGTCCTGGCCCTCCTCTGTGAGGGGCAGGCGGCTGTCACCGTGGCACGGCCCGGATGGCTGTCGCCATCGTTTCAAGCACCGCTGAAAGGATCGCTCCGCCCGGTGGGGACGAGGTATGGCGTCGCGCGAAGGAGGCCCGGCCGCCGCATCGGTGTCAGGGGCACCGGGGAGACTGGAGAGGTCCACGAAGGCGGCGGTGCGGAGGGCGGGGGCCGTGAAACGCATTCATTTCACCGCGGAGGATCTTGCACGGACCAGGGTGGCCGTGTCCCTCGGGGTGGCGGCAGAGACGTTCGACGGCGTGCGGCTGCTTCGGGCGAGCGCGGACACTCCGGCCCTGGCGCCGTTCCTACGGTGGCGGGCCGCGGTCGGCGGGCGGCTGGGCGAACGGGCGGGGCCTTTGGCCGCGTTGATGCCCGGACGCGGACCGGTGTTCGACGCGATGAGCCTGATGGGGAACACGGCGGACCTCGACGAGGCGGTGGAGAATCTCCTGGCGGCTCCGCGGGCCCTGCTGCGGACGGAGCTGGAGAACCTTCGTATCCGGCCCGCGCACCGCAACTGGGCCCGGAATCTGGCGGACGGCGACCGCGAGGCCCGGCTCCAGGTGGCCGCGGCGCTGCGGACGTGCCACGCGGTGACCATGGCGCCTTACTGGCCGCGGATGCGCTCGTTCCTCACCTCTGTGCGAGACGGCCATGTGCGCGCGATGGGCGAGGGCGGGACCGAGAGGATGCTGGAGTCGCTCGATCCGTCCCTGGTGCGCTGGCGGCCGCCGGTGCTCGAAGTCCGCCATCGCCACGAGGCGGACGTCCACTTGGGCGGGCGCGGCCTGGTCGTCTCCTCGGCCGTGTTCTCCTTGCGACAGGCTGAACTGCTGGCCTGTCCAGGGGACTCGGCGCAGGCACCGGTGCTCGCCCTGCCGGCCTTGGGGGCCGAGCCGCCGGGGGCGGGTCTGTGGAGCGTCGGTGACACGGCGGGCCGGCCGCTGGAGGAGTTGCTGGGACGTACCCGGGCAGCGGTGCTCGAAGCGGTGGCGGACGGTTGCAGCACCACGGACCTTGCCCGTCGGGTACGGGTGTCCGCCAGCTCCGCCAGCCAGCACGCGACCGTGCTCCGCAAGGTCGGCCTGATCACCACCGGCCGCGACGGCAAGGCCGCCCGCCACACCCTGACCCCGCTGGGCGCAGCGCTGCTGGAATCCGGCGTCCGCCACCCCTGACCGGAGAGAACGACCTCTGAAACGACCTCTCAGCTTGACTCTGTCGGGGATCTTGGAGTTCCGGGTGCGGCAGCACGGTCAACGGGCATGCTCGGGTAGTTCGGCCGACCGATGCAGCTGTCGAGGCGCCCGTTGTCCCTGCGCCCCCGTTCCGGTGAGCAAGTCCCTCCTCTGACTGCGCAGGTGGCGCGGGCGAGCAACTCGGTTGGTACGACGCCGATATGGGTGCGGGATCGCCTCGATGGGCTGTGGCGTGACGAGGACTTCGCCGACTGGTACCCGCGGGACGGGCCTCCGGGGCTTTCGCCTGCTCAACTGGCCACCGTCTGTGTGCTGCAGTTCCTGTTCGGCCTGTCGGACCGGCAGGCCGCCGAGGCGGTCCGCTGCCGCATTGACTTCAAGTACGCGTTGGCGATGGAGCTGGACGATCCGGGCTTCCACTACAGTGTGCTGGCCGACTTTCGCGACCGTCTCACCGAGGGCGACCGTGCTGACCGCCTCCTCGACCTCGCGCTGGACCGCCTCAAGGAGGCCGGCCTGGTGCGTGAGCGCACCACGCAACGCACCGACTTCACCCATGTCCCGGCCGCGGTGCGCGACTTGACCCGCCTGGAGCTGGTCAATGAGGCGGTCCGCGCCGCACTCGAAGAAGTCGCCAGCACCTCCTCTCACCTGCTTGACGATCTGGTCGGCGAGGACTGGGGGCGCCGCTACGGCCGGCCGGTCCGCCTGGGCAAGAACCCCACCAGACCCAAGACCAGGATCCTCGCCACCGGAAACGACGCCGTCCGGCTCCTGGAACACCTCTACCGGCATGGGGCAGATCGCGTGTCTGGCCCTCAAGTCCAGGCCCTGCGGCAGATCGTGGTGCAGCACTACCACCGTGACGCCGCAGGGCACCTGCGCTGGCGCAGCGCCGAGAAAGAAGGCGGAGCCGGGTTGCCGCCCTCGTCCCGGGCGATCATCTCTCCCTACGACACCGCGGCCCGCTACGCACGGCACGGACACATCATCAGCTGGAAGGGCTTCGCCGCCCATCTCACCGAGACCTGTGCTCCGGACAGCCCCAACGTGATTACGGACGTGGCCACCACGGCGGCAACCACCCACGACAGCCGGGTCCTTCCCGGCATTCACACCCGCCTGGCCCGCCGCGGACTGCTGCCCGCCGAGCACTTGGTCGACGGCGGCTACACCTCACTGATCCGCCTGGAGCAGGCCGCCCGCGAACACCAGATCACTGTCAGCGGCCCGCTCACGGTCAACCCCACCCGCCAGCACCGCCGGGGCGACGGATTCGGCCGGGAAGACTTCCACATCGACTACGACCGCCACCAGGTGACCTGCCCGAATGGCCAGCGCGAGAGCTCCGCGAGCTGCAACTCCGCGTCCGCGCTGAACAGCAGACACCCGAGTGGAAAACCCGTTACGCAGTCCGCTCCGGCATCGAGGGCACCGTCAACGAGTTCGCCCACGGACATGGCATGCGCCGCTGCCGCTACCGAGGCCTCCGACCGCCTTCCAGACCTACCTAGACCAGCACCAGATCCCCCGGCCCAAGTCCTGGCGGACCCTCGGAACCTGACCCCGCTCATCAAGATCCCCGACAGAGCCAAGCTAAGAGGCCAGCGCGGAACATAATCAACTCAAAGCTCCTAAAACGTAAAAAAATGTCTCAGACATCATCAGAGATGGGCAAACGCCGCTCGGTATTCCCAACGCACGGGCCGGTCTCCGGCACTGTCCTGCGGTCGGTGAGGTCCGTTGGTTCTGATGAATCCCCAGGTTCGGACACGTTGAAGGGAAACCCTATCGCCATCCCGTCAATTGCTTTTCGACCTGGTGTGGCAACCTGGGTAAACTTCTGGGCGCGGCGAGCAGAAGCTGACCAGGGGTGTCTGTGGCGCCCAATTGTTGCGAGGAGGTGACGTGTTGATGAAAGAGCCCTCATGGCTTACTCAGAGACGTCATGTGGACCTCGGGCGTGTCTCCAGCGCCCTGTGTCGGCGCGCCGACCGGTAGCAAGGTCTCATCTGACCTGCTTATCCCGAGCCGCCTATTTTCCTATTTCCCGGGGCCGGCCCACTTCTGCCGCCATTCTGGCGCCTCACCTTCTTGACGGCTTTCTCGAGGCATGCCCCAAACATTGCTTTCGTGCGCCGATTCTCCAGCTTCTAAGACGTGCGGAAACGTGTGCCGATGCCGTATTCACCTGCTCTTCCCGCGGAAGCGCCCACGTGCCCCGGGGACGCCGGCCCGCTCTTACAGACCCACTGGGAGTACCTCATGCCCACCCCCTACCCTTCCGACCCGCTGCGTTTCGCCTACTGGGTCCCCAACGTCAGTGGCGGCCTGGTTACCAGCACCGTCGAGCAGCGCACCGACTGGAGCTACGACTACAACCGCGAACTGGCCGTTCTGGCCGAGAACAACGGTTTTGACTACGCGCTCACTCAGGTCCGATACATGGCCAGTTATGGCGCCGAGTACCAGCACGAATCCACCTCCTTCAGCCTGGCGCTGCTGCTCGCCACCGAGCGTCTGAAGGTCATCGCCGCCGTCCTCCCCGGTCTCTGGAATCCCGGCGTGCTGGCCAAGTTCGGAGCTACTGCGGACCAGTTGTCCGGTGGCCGGTTTGCGGTCAACGTCGTCAGCGGCTGGTTCAAGGGCGAGTTCACCGCGCTTGGCGAGCCCTGGCTGGAGCACGACGAACGCTACCGGCGGGCTGAGGAGTTCATCACTGCGCTCCGCAGTATTTGGACCCAGGACCATGCACGATTGGCGGGCGACTTCTACCGGATCCGCGACTTCTCGCTCAAGCCCAAGCCGGTCACCTTCCCGTCGCGGCCGCACCCGGAAATCTTCCAAGGCGGCAACTCCACCGCGGCCCGCGCCATGGCCGGACGCGTATCCGACTGGTATTTCAGCAACGGTAAGGACTTCGACGGTGTCACGGAACAGCTCACCGACGTGCGGGCGTCGGCCGCGGCGGCCGGGCGGCCCGCGCCGCGTTTCGGGCTGAACGGCTTCATGATCGCGCGGGACACCGAGACAGAGGCACGTGACGCGCTGCGGGAGATCATCGCCAAGGCGGACACCGAGGCCGTAGGCGGCTTCGGGGAAGCCGTGAAACAGGCGGGTCAGTCCGCCGCCGACGGCAAGGGCATGTGGCAGGACTCCTCGTTCGAGGACCTCATCCAGTACAACGACGGGTTCCGTACGGGGCTGATCGGCACTCCGGAGCAGATCGCCAAACGCATCGTCTCCTACAAGCGCCTCGGCGTGGACCTTTTCCTCCTCGGATTCCTGCACTACCTGGAAGAGGTCGAGTACTTCGGCCGGCGCGTCCTGCCGCTCGTGCGCGAGCTGGAAGCCCAGCTGCCCAACGAGTAGGCGCAGCAACCAGTCCGAGCGGTGGTCTGACCGGCCCGCCCGGGCCGCTGGCCAATCCGTTTACTACCGCCGCCCCTTCAAGACCTAGGTGACCGCCATGTCCACTGTCCTGTCCGTCTCCGGGAGTCCCTCCGCGACCTCCCGCACCGCCCGCTTGCTGCGACACCTGAACACCAGGCTCACCGACGACGGCCACCGAGTCCTGGAACTCGACGTGCGCACGTTGTCCGCCCAGGCGCTGTTCGGCGCCGACTTCCAGCACCCCGACATCGTCACCGTCACCGAGCTGTTCGCGCAGGCCGACGGCGTGATCATCGGAACGCCCGTCTACAAGGCCGCCTACTCCGGACTCCTGAAGTCGTTGCTCGACCTGCTGCCTCAGCACGCGCTGGCGGGCAAGACCGTGCTGCCGCTCGCCACCGGCGGCAGCACGGCCCACGCCCTGGCCGTCGACTACGCGCTGCGGCCAGTGCTCTCCTCCATGGGCGCCGCGCACATCGTCCAGGGGTGGTTCGTCCCGGACCGACAACTCGACCTGCGGGAGGACGGCACGCTCGCCACTGAGCCGGCCACCACCGAGGCCCTGCACCGCGTCACCGACCAGTTCTCCAGCGCCCTCGGCCGGGCTCCACTGCTCGCCGCGGCGAGCTGATCCACCACCGTAAGGAACCTCCGTGACTACCCCCACCCCCACCACAGCGGCGCATCCGGACCAGCCCGCACCTGACCACGTTCACGTGATCACTGACGACGCCGAAGCGATCGCAGTGGCAGCCGCACTGGCCGACGCTTTCCGCCCCGGTGCGGCGGAACGAGACGCCCAGCGACAACTGCCGCACGCCGAAATCGAGCAGCTCTCGTCAAGCGGCCTCCTCGGCATCACCGTGCCGCGGGCACACGGTGGTGCCGACGTCTCCGCCCGAACGCTGGCTGAGATCTTCCGACTGCTGGCCACCGCCGACCCCAGCATCGCCCAGATCCCACAGAGCCACTTCGTGTACGTCAACGTCTTGCGCGCCCAAGGCAGCCCTGGCCAGAAGGAGTTCTTCTTCCGCGAGGTGCTGACCGGGCGCCGCTTCGGCAACGCGCAGGCAGAGGCAGGCACCCGGCACACCCAAGACATCCGCACCCTCCTGGAACCTGACGGCGACGGTGACTACATCCTGACCGGAACCAAGCACTACTGCACCGGCGCCCTGTTCGCCCATTGGATCCCGGTGCTGGCCCGCGGTGCCGAGGACAAGCTGCACGTCGCATACGTACCGCGTGGCGCGCCCGGCGTGACGGTCGTCGACGACTGGGACGGCATGGGGCAACGCACCACCGCCAGCGGCACGGTCAGTCTCGACGGCGTCGCCGTACCGGCCGACCGCATCGTGGCCCACCACCTCACCTTCGAGGGCCCGCAACTGCACGGGGCGTTGGCCCAGTTGTTGCATGCGGCCATCGACAGCGGTGCAGCCCAGGCAACACTGACCGAAGCGGCCGAGTTCGTCCGGACGAAGAGCCGCCCCTGGTTCGAAAGCGGCTCCGCCACGGCCGCCGAGGACCCGCTCCTCATCCAGCGCTTCGGCGCCCTCGAACTAAGAGTCCGGGCTGCGACGGCCCTCTTGGAGTCCGCGGCCCAGGCCGTGGACACCGCCGCCGCCCGCCTCACCGACGACACAGCCGCCGAAGCGTCGATCGCGGTCGCCGCAGCGAAGGCGTACGCGGCAGAGACGGCCGTGGACACGGGAAGCGCGCTCTTCGAAGTGGCCGGCACCCGGGCCGCCCTGGACGGCCTCAACCTGCACCGGCACTGGCGCGACGCGCGCACCCACACGCTGCACGACCCGGTGCGCTGGAAGGTGCAGCACCTCGGCCGGTACGTCCTCAACGGCACCAAGCCGCCCCGACACGGTCTCTTGTGACCGCGCTTCCCCTCCCGGCCCTGCTTCTTTCCCTGTTCCCGGAGATACCGTGAGCCTCACCTTCCACTGGTTCCTGCCGACCTACGGCGACAGCCGGCACATCGTCGGCGGCGGCCACGGCCTGCCCGCCGGTGTCGCGGGCGGGCAGCGCCCCGCCACCCTCGGCTACCTCACCCAAATCGCCCGCGCCGCCGAACAACTCGGCTTCGAAGGCGCCCTGACCCCCACCGGAGCCTGGTGCGAAGACGCCTGGCTCACCACGGCCATGCTCGCCCGGGAGACCGAGCACCTGAAATTCCTCATCGCTCTCCGGCCCGGCGATATCTCCCCCACCCTGGCCGCCCAGATGGCGGCCACCTTTCAGCGGCATGCACCCGGCCGGCTGCTCCTCAACATCGTCACCGGCGGCGAGAGCCACGAGCAGCGCGCGTACGGCGACTTCCTGGACAAGAACGCCCGCTACGCCCGTACCGGCGAGTTCCTGAGCATCGTGCGGGGCCTGTGGCAGGGACGGACAGTCGATTTCGACGGGGAGCACCTGCGGGTCGAACAGGCGCGGTTGGCCCGTGTGCCTGCCCCCGTACCGCCCATCTACTTTGGCGGATCATCGGCGGCGGCGGGGGAGGTCGCTGCCCGCTTCAGCGACGTGTACTTGACCTGGGGCGAGCCGCCCGCGCAGGTTGCCGAGAAGATTGCCCGGATCCGCAAGCTTGCCGCCGACGCGGGGCGCACGGTGCGTTTCGGCATCCGGCTGCACGTGATGACACGGGACACCGCCGACCAGGCATGGGCCGAGGCCCGCCGCCTGCTGGACGGCTTCTCGCCGGAGGCGATCCGCGCTGTACAGGAAGGACTGGCCCGCAGCGAGTCCGAGGGACAGCGGCGGATGATGGCCCTGCACGGCGGCAGCACGGACGGACTGGAGGTCGCGCCCAACCTCTGGGCCGGCATCGGCCTGGTCCGCGGTGGCGCGGGCACCGCTCTGGTGGGCAGCCACGCCGAGGTAGCCGAGCGGATCGTCGAGTACCAGAAGCTCGGCATCGAGGAATTCGTCCTGTCCGGCCACCCACACCTCGAGGAAGCGTACTGGTTCGGGGAAGGGGTGCTGCCGCGCCTGGCAGAGGCAGGGCTGTGGTGGCGGCCGGCAGGTGTTGGGGAGCAGGGGGCAGGGACTGAGGTGCAGATCCCTTTCGCGGGACGGTGATGAGCGGCTCCACGGAACCGGGCTGATCAGTCCTCACTCCTTGCCGGAGCCTCCGGCGTGATCATCCAACCGGACCCGTCGGCGCACCGGACTCCTGGTGAGCTGTGGCACCCGCCTCGACGCGGCAGTCCCATGCCGCGTCGAGGCGCTGAACATCGCTGTGCCAGGGAGTCCGCGGGCCCGGACACGGCGCGGGACCCGCCGAGGTCAGCAGGCCACCGGCCACCACCCCGTGGAAATCCCTTGCCCGCACGAACCCGGTCCGCCGTGAATGCCTCACCTTGGCCGGCGCCGTCGTTCAGGAAAGCCACCACTCGGCCAGGGCGCGGCACAGACTGAGCAACTCCCATCAGGTCCCGTCCCTCAGAGGATTTCCCAGGTCGGTTCGTTCTCGTCGGCTACGCGCAACCGCCAGGCCCTGGCGATGTCCCGCACCTTCAGCAGGGACCAGCAGGGCGGCAGCAGGTCGTAGTGGCCCGGCTACCGCAGCCGGTGGACCGGGTGGTGGCCATGTGGATGACGAAGTCCTCGTCGCCACTGCTCAGTAGGCGGGGACGGCTTCCCGCCCACTGAGGGTTCAGGCATACGAGCCGATCTCGTTGAGACGGTGGATCACATCATGGACGGTGCCCTCGCGTGCCTGGACCAGACGCGCGATCACCAGAACCGTGCTATCGCCGGTCGAGGCCAGCAGCATCATCGCCCGCCCCGAATCTCACCGAGCTGGTACTGCCCCGGCGCGCGATGTGCTGGAGCTTCTGCCCTTCCTGCTCCGTCAGCCTCCGGACGTCGACCGGTGGTGCCATCCCGCCTCTCTGCTGGTTGGAAGTTGTCGCTTCTAACCAGCCCAACGAGCAAGTCGGTGAACTTATGTGGATCCGTGAAAGGGAATCCTTGTCACCGGATAGGAATTTCCTAATCGACTGCAGTCAAGTCTTCAAGTAAAGTCCGACTGCGGAATAGGTGAGCGGCGTCCATTGAGGCGTGGGCTACGCATTGCCGAGTCGCGCCTGTTGCTGCCGAAGGTGGAACGCTTCTGCCGTTAAGAGAAATAGAGAGACTTGACGTGCACGTTTCCCGGAAAAGAATGAGAGACCTTCTCTCTATCTACGCGGATCTCCGCTCCGTCTACGACGAGCTGCAGGTTGCGAAAGCCGGTCAGGATGAAGAACAAGTTCGCCAGAGACTGGATGACATCACGTATGCCTTGTGCATTGCCACATATACCTTGTGCGTGGTCACGAACGCTCGGAACATCGATGCCGCCCTGGCGGCTGCAAGGCTCCACTCGATGAATCAGGCCGAGCCCCAAATAGGACGCAAGCCGGACCAGTTGGAAACGTGAGATGTGGTCCATTGTTTTCCGTAGCCACTGGTGAATATCTGGCGGCAGGCACAGGGGCCGAGCCGTAGCGTTACGCCAACCAGGAGGCGGCTTGCGCGCTGCCGCAGCTCGCGCCTAAGGGTCATTGCGACAGATGCAAGCTCTCTCTTTTGGTTCAGTCGACTCGGAACATCGCTGATGCTGCCTGGCTAGATCGTATGCCCAGGAGATTCGCACCCGCCAGGCAATCCATTAGCGAAGAGACGCGGGAGTATGTCGACATCTCTGCGTAATACTCGATATGAATTTCGCCGAGGCTTCACCCTGATCGACTCACCCGCATTCCCTCCTTTCGGATTCTATTTCAAAGAAAGAGAAAGCAGTGAAGAAGAGTCACATTCGAATGGTTGCCGCTACTGCAATGACTGCAGTACTCTTCGGGTTTGCTGCACCTGTTGTCAACGCAGTCGAGGATCGCCGTGACCTGGCCGAGGTATCGCAGTCAGCAGAGTCGCTGCGGCCTACTCCCGACGATGTCCGCGACCTCATATCTCACATGAGGGAAGACGGCGCAGATGCCAAGCAGGTGCGGGAGTTCGAGCAGTATGCAAAGTGGCTCGAGAACCCTGACGCCCGCAAGGGCAGCGAGCGGATCCTGGGGTCGGGCACGATCGTTCGTAAGCTGATCGTCGCTGGACTGCGCCACGGTGGCGTGTGGGCCGGCAAGATCGTAGGAAAGCTCCACAAGAAGAGCGGCGCCTTCCTCAAGCGCAACGGCGGCAAGGTCGCTGACGCGATTGAGGACGTCGAGAGCTGGAGCGAAACTGCGTTGACCATCGCTCTGGTCAAGGCCGGTGTTCCAGCTGACATTGCCAAGGATCTCGCCACGGCCATCATGCTGGTCGCCGCCTGAGGCCGCTGATTTCGCGGGTGGCACCGGCCGGCCGGTCCGAGTGTCACCCGCTACCCCGATTTTCCCACGGAAAGGAGGCATATTGTGGAGCCCCTGCGGCCGGATGGCGAACCCACCTGGGCCTCACTGTCAAGGCGTGAGAAGGTGTCCGCTGGCCTCGGCATGACCGGCCTGGGGCTCGGCATCCTCGCCGCCCTGGCTGTAGCAGCCGTAGGAGGCACCCTGGCTGTCGCTTTTCTCTCCGGTGACTTGATCCAAGCCGACAGCGGCAGCACTCTCGTCTGGGCACTCGTGCTGCTCCTACCCTGTGGCCTACTCGCGGGTGCATGCGCTGTTCCTGTACGTCTTGCGCTGCGCCTGATAGGTGTTCATGGAAGAGCAAAAAGTATCTCGGACGCGGCCATATCCATGGCGACTACCTTTCTGGGGGTGCTGCTCGTAGAAGCCTTCACTCCCGGACTTAACGTCGAACACTCATGGCTCCCAGCGCTGCTGGCAACACTGTTGGTCGCTCTTGTCAATCTAGTGATCGACCGTATTGAGTGCCGGAAGGGCAACCTCAAGAGCGGCGTACGTTGAGCCCAAGGCGCACGCATATAGGTCTGCGGTGGTCAAGAAAATGTCCCGGAGGCCAACTCGCCAGTGGCGGGGAACGGGAGGTGCCGTCACTGAACCGCGGCCACAATCAGCGCAATGCTGTCGAACGATGCATCAACCGGCTCACGCAGTGGCGCGACTGGCACTGCGAACGGACAAGTTCGCCATCGCCCACGATCCGGCGCCACAGCCGCATACGCCAGGGGGCACATGTCCAGTTTCAGTGATGTGCAGAAGGCTGTTCGTGCAGAGAAGTTCCGGATTTGGTTCACATGAATGTGTGGGGGTGCTGCGAGGCCGCTGTTCACCCAGCAGGCCGGAATAGCGGTGCCGAGAACAGCTTCTAAATATCCTCAGAACCTCGATCGCTGATCCGCGGAACAGGTCGATACGGCCCCAGCTGTGGCCGCTGCATTTTCCAAAGATGCCGGTGCCACCACTTGATACACCAGATAGCGCATGAGATCGGCACGACGGACAAAAGCGTGGGGACCGCTGGCGGTAGCCACGGCAAGACGGAGTTGGGCCATACCACGGCGAGGACGATGGGGAGTACGAAACTTTGACCGAGCATGAGGGTTCCCCACCCATACTCCACCCGAGACCACCACGATAGCCCTTCAAGATACGTCTCCAACCGAAACATGACGCTAATAATCAGCGCCACGGCCGGTGCGATCACCCAAGGAGAAGTGGGCAAACCGCGGTTGCCGATACATTCACCGATAAGGGTGCCGGGTATATAGGCCACCAGAAGGAACATGGCCGTATAAAGAACGCCTCCCCCTATGGCCCCAAGCTCATCATCTGAGTCAGCAACGGGACTTTTTTCATCGCTTTTCACGGCGCCCACTTCCCTTCGTTATCCTACAGGCACGCCTCTGCCAGTGCGGGGAGTCCCGTGGAGTTGACTATGAGGTTAGCAATGTCCTCGTCGATGCCAGTGGGGCGCTTCTTGTGCTTTATCCAAGCCCAAACAGCTTTGATCACCTTCTTACCCCCCTTGGCGATCTTGTAGACCTTGGCGACTCCGATCGCGTTCTCAGCGGAAAGCTTTGCCACCCCAGCCGCGCACTGGAACCATCCCCGCGTTGCGGGTTCTGCACTAGCAGCCTGGTTCAGAAAATCTGCCAACTCCTGCTGCGCCCCATGGTCACCGGCCTCGATACGCTGAATGAGCGAATCGGGAATTGAACCAATAATGTCGAACGCTTGCTGGAGTGCGGCCACTCCCTCCTCGTCGCTGACGCCATCAAGGCGACCGGAGCGAATGAGGGCAGAGGTTGCATCTCCGGTTGACTTCCGTACCTCGATACGGATTACGGAATCCTGCAGACTCTGCAGCGCATCAACAGATGCTGCCGCCTGCGGCGTCTTCTCTTTCTCTTGCGTTCGATCGGCGGCAGCGGCTGCCCCGGAGGCAGCGGTGCCAATCATGGCTGCGGCGACAAGAGTGGCAACTCCTGCCGCGACAAGGCGACGGTGAGCCATGTTCTCTCGCACAACAGTCCTTTTGCTCTGAGTTCAAGCGCGACTCGGCAACGCGTCGGTCCAGTCCGCAGTCGCCACAGATCGCCTCTATTGCGAGAGGACATTACTTACATCTTCAGCCCCAGTCGATTAGGAAATTCCGTTATAGCGATAGGGATTGCCTTTCACCTCTTCCCGCCCCGTCCAATTGGCTGGCCTGTCATGAGTCCTGGGGCGGCCTGCTGGGCGCACAGAAAGGCATAAATGCGGTGGGCGAGGTCGGGAATCTACTGCGGCAGTAAGTCCCCGGTGGCGCAAACTGGAGGTGAAAGAACTTGATGGAGCCGGCCGGAGCCGTGCGAGCCACTATCAGAAGTGGCTACGTCGCGCTGCTCACAGCCCAGACGATCAACGGCCTGCCCGTGACGGCACGACTCTCCGATATCACCTTCCTCGGCCGGTGCCCGTTGCAGGCGCACCCGAGTGGGAGGCGCACCCGCCGATGCGGCAGGATTCCTCGGCCAGGTGCAGGTTCATCTCCGCCTCGACAGCGGCCTGCATCAACTCGCGCGTGAGCTCGACCAGGAGGCCGCCCTCACCCATCAACCGCTGTCCGCCATCGCGGCCCTTGTCCGCGGCGAGCTCAGCCAGTTCGTCCATCAGGCCGGGACTCAGCCTGCGCTCGGATGCCGCCCGGCGGCTCGCCGCTGTCGTCTTCGATGCAGCACCGGCACCGGCAACGTCCATGTCCAGCACCGCAACCGACACGCCGCCAGCGTCCTAGACCGGGTGACCGTTCTCCGTGTCCATCAGGGGGCCCTTCCGAGCGGGCGCCCACCTGATTCATGACACTCCCAATCAGAGCTGTTTGGCTCCGGCGTGTGGGTTCGTGCGCTGTTCTATGGCCCGGCGTATGAGGATGGCGTGTAGAGCGTGTGCGGCTGGCGGCACCGATTGTGTGTGGCGTCGTTGAATCATGACGCGAAGTTCGGTGGCGTCGTCTGCGAGAGGGCGGTAGGTGATGGTGCCGCTGCGTTCCAGTGGGTCGCCGTGCACGCTGTAGTCGGGCAGGACGGTGGTGCCGAGTCCCTCGGCGACCATGAGTTTACCCATTTCGGCGCCGTCGGCCGAGTAGGAGAAGGCTGGTGCTCTGCCGCTGAGGAGCCGGTGGACATAACGGTGCATGACGTAGCCGGCTCGCATGGCGATCAGAGGCTGAGCCAGTAGGTCGGCGACGGTAACTGTGCTGAGTGCGGCCAGTGGGCTGTCCTGGCGCATGCAGACGACTGGGCGTCCGCGGAGCAACTCGGTGGTGTGCAGGCCGGGCGGAAGGTCGTCATCGCGGAGATAGCTGACGAGCCCGAGGTCGAATCCGCCCTCGGCGAGGTGTTGTTGGATACCGTCGTGCCGGTCTGCGATTACTTCCACAGGGGTGGATGGGTGGGTGGTGTGGAACTCGCGGATGGCTGGTGTCAGGAGGGTAACGGTGGCCGCGTTGACCGTACCCAGTCGCAGTGTGCGGCCGCTGTGGTGCTGCTCGCCAGCTGCTCGGCGCAGACGGTCGACTGCGTCCAGTACCGCGGCGATGTGCGGCAGCAGTTCGCGTCCCTCGTAACTGATCTTTGAACCGGACCGTTTGCGTTCCAGGAGCTCCACTCCCAGTTCCCGCTCCAGTTTGCGTAGCGTCTCACCCAATGCCGGCTGGGACAGGTGCAGTTCTTCCGCAGCGCGACGTAGTGACCCCAGGCGTGTGACTGCCTCCAGGTATTCCAACTGTTCCACGCGCATATCCAGCTACCTCCGATGCGCATCATAAGCCAACCACCGGTACGGATAGGTGAAAGGTGAACCCTATCGCCATATCGGAAATCGTCGATAGACGCCACCAGGAATGCTCGTTAGAGTTGCCCCCAGAGGGCCTGGTCGGCTTCCCTCATCTCCCGTTCAGCGGCCGACCAGGCCCCATTTTTCATCGCACCCAAGGATCTCTCATTCCGTTTATTGAACGGATTGACAGAAGAGTTTCCTTGGGGAGTCTTCATCTCTTCTGATGGCTGACTTCCTGTCCATTTCGCCATCAATGGAATCCGCGGAACCGCCAAATAGGCAGGAGCGTGAGGCGCCGGAATCTAAGCCACTCGAAGAAAGGAGGAACCGTGAGGCAATCCACCCATCAAGTGCTGCTGGCTGCTACTAAGAATGAGGCATCAGGTGTCACGTCCGTTGTCGCTATCTGCGCCTGCATCGGCGCTGCCCTGTTGTTTGTTGGCGCGCTTATCAGTATCGCGCGGTCACGTCTGACTGGAGGTATGAAGTTTGCTTGGCTGGTCTTCGCTTTCGTGCTCCCCTTCCTGGGAAGCCTGCTTTGGTTTCTCTTCGGTCGCCGTGACTCCCTACGTGAACCACGAACGCGGTGACTCATTCAGGAATTGAGGGCGCCTGGGGCTTTGAGGCATGGCCGTAGCCGCCTTTCTTCCCAGCTTGCAGGGGGACTTGGTCAAGCTCACCTCTGAGTTTGGCCAATCCAAAATTCACAAATGTTGACGATTCAAGGGTAGGGGCAAAGGTACTGACAAATTCAGGCCCTTCGGCCGTATGCTTTGGGGCTTTGTCCCCTGTCGGCGAACGATCTGGTTCGTGACGCCGGGCGTCGTCATCCGGATCGCAGAGGCCTCAATTGGGAGTAGCAGGCGTCGGAGCTCCGGCAAGGGTTGTTGCTGCACTGTGCGGGCGCTTCGTTGGCCTGCTTGGCTGATGCCGTGCATGCGAGAGATGAACGTCCATTTCATGAATCCGAATTCGGATCGAATCGGAAACTCCATCAAGGCTTTGGGTGAGCCAGAGGGCGTGCGCCCCCTAGGTGCTGTTGTCTCGCTCGGCGTATCCCTTGGGGGGCCTCTTCGTAGCGACCGATGGGACCATCCTGCCGGTTGGATTAGATATTTACTCGATGGCTCTCGATTGGGTGATCCTGGGGAATTTTGTCGCTTTTTTATAGTGTCTTCAATGCTTTACCTCTTTGTTGTTTACCCTATCGGGTGCGGCTTGAAGGGGAGGAGCTTCGACTGATCTCGGCACGTTTTGAAGATGGATAATTGTTAAGTTCCCCCCCTGGGTAGGTGTTACGTACGGCGTGAAGAATATATATCTATTGTCCGACGTCGAGCAAAGGTTGGCCATTGAAGGAATTCTGCGCGCCTATCCTGATTGGAGCGACGAAGGGATAGCGGAACTCACAGGAATCGGCATGCAGAGGATCGCTGCTGTGCGCCGCCTGTCAGCTGAAAAGACCTCCCCGTCGATGCCAAGGGCACCGCACGGCGGTTCAGCACGTAGATCTGCCGTCAAGACTGGACGGAAAAGAGCTGCGGAGCGAGCAGAAATAGTCAGTAATGCTCGAACGGATCTCCGCGCCCAGTCAGAGGAAACCGAGGGGGATCCGCAGAAGAGGATCGGATCAACGGCCGACTACTACCGGCTCCTGCGCGCCCTGCGCAATGATCCTTCTGTCCGAATGACGGAAACGGGGAGACTCCTTATCCAGTGGCTCGGCATCCTCTCGCTCGATTCAGAGCTCTTGGACAGTCTCATCACCTCTGTGCCGACGCACCAGACCGGTTCAATGGCGAAGCTTGCTGAACAGTGTGCTGCTACCTGGCAGAAATTGTCCGATCAATTCGCGCAGCGGACATGCTAGGGTCCAGCATCGGAGAGCTGAGGAATATGCCATACCTGCCGACGGCCACTGCATACAGCCCAGGCAGCACATGCGACTGTTTGAACGGCTCAGCGGGATCCCTGCCACCTGGCGCCCACCCGACGCGACGGCCGGGCCACCACCATTCTCACGAGTAGCCCGCAACAGAGGCAGGGATGGTGTCTTGTTCGGAGAGTAGTTCGTACTCAATCGGGGTGCGGTAGCCCAGTGCTGAGCTTGTTCTTCAACCTCTGGGGTCGAACTGGGCGTCGTGCAAGGTCACTCAACTGAGGATTCGTCGGTCAGGCGGACGGCCCTCGCATGATCCTGCGTTCCGCCACGGAAACAGATTCATACGAAGGCCGCAGAGGTGAGCTGGCTGCATCACGATGCCCGGCGCGACGCGTTCGACGTCACGTCACACTTCCGGGGAGACCTGTACGCGTGCCTGTCCCGGCGCGGTGACACCTTGTTCGAGCTGTGCGACGCGATGCTCTGCGAGAACGGGCCGGTGACCTCGCCGGTCGATCTGACGCTGCCGGCCGAGCACCGCCGTGGGCACGGTGCGCTCTAGACGCGCTGAACTGCGGGCGCATCGAGGCGGCGGGGTCGCGCCGTGCGCCGGCGGTGCTGCCGCAGCCCAAGGCCGCGGACGACCGGCTCGTCCTGGCGGTCGACGTGACCAACTGGCTTCGCTCGGACGCCCCGTGCAGCCCCGAGCGGCTGTTCTGCCACGTCTATGGGCGCTCGGGCCGCTCCAGCGACCAGTTCATCCCCGGGCGGCCGTACTCGTTCCTCGCTGCACCGGAGACCGGCCGCACTTCGTGGTGCCAGCTGCCGGACGCGGTCCGCCCCGGCCCTGACGACGACATCGCCGAGGTCACTGCCGCCCAGGTCCGCGGCGTCGTCAAGGACCTGATCGACGGCGGCCAGTGGGAGCCAGCGGATCCCGACATCCCTGGTCGTCTTCGACGCCGGCTACGACGCCCCCGCGCATGGCCTACCTCCTCGACGGCCTCCCGGTCGAGGCTCTGGGGCGGATGCGCTCCGACCGCGTCATGCGCCGTCCGGCGCCCTCCCGCGAGGAGTTCTACCGGGCCGACCCCCGCGGCGGACACCCACCCAAGCACGGCGGCGAGTTCCGCTTCGCCAAGCCGGACTCCTGGGGCGATCCCGACGCGGCAACGGTGCAGGGCACCGACCGCTACGGCACCGCCCAGGCCATGGCCTGGGACCGTATCCGCCCCAGGGTGACCACCCGCAACGCCCGGATCGACCACGACGGTGAACTCCCCGTCCCCGAAGGAACCCTGATACGCCTCCAAGTCGACCACCTGCCCGGCGGCCAGGACGCGCTGCCCATCTGGCGGTGGTCCTCGAAGACCGGCATGAAAGCCACGGACATCGACCTTGCGATGGCAGACGTTCCTCCGCAGATTCGACCTCGAACACACCTTCCGCATGATCAAGCAGACGCTCGGCTGGACCCGGCCGAAGCTCCGCACTCCCGAGGCCGCGGACCGCTGGACCTGGCTCGTCATCACCGCCCGCAAAGGTCAAAGAACAAGCTCAGCAGATGTGCGGGCTGCGGCGCTCGGCCAGCACCATCCATATGCCCAGGCAGCAAATCAGGCGAGCGATGAAGGGACGGCGGTGTTCTTCAGCGATCTGGTGCGGTGCGAGACCCGCCTGTACAACACGCTCAACGACCGGCTGCGCAAGGGCTACGGGATCACCGCGTCCCAGTACGAGTTCCTGCGCCATCTGCGCGAGCACCCGCACGCCCGCGCGCGAAGCCCGTACATCGCATCAGCCGGAGAGAGCTACTCGTCACTTCACCGGAGCTTCGGGAGGACCGGGCACAGAGACCCGCGAGTTCGCGAAAACTGAAGCGGTCAGATCTCTTCGCCCAGCATCCTGCGCAGCAGCCCCCGCAGCGCGAGCCGCTCCTCGCGCGAGAGCTCCGCCAGCGGCTCGCGCGCGAAGTTCAGCGACTCCCGCAGGCCGCGGGCGACCTCGACGCCCTCCGCCGTGGGCGCCGCCAGCTTCACGCGCCGGTCGGCCGCGTCGGGGCGCCGCTCGACGAGGCCGCGCGCCTCCAGGCGGTCGACGATCCCCGTGATGTTCGACGGCTCGCACTTCAGCTTCTGCGCGATGTGGCGCATCGGCATGGGTTCGAGGGAGAGCAGCCCGAGGACGCGTGCCTGCGCTCCGGTCAGCGCGTGCTCGGCGGCCGCCTCCTCGTACTCCTCGTAGTAGCGCGCCACGACCGTGCCGATCAGCTCGACGACTTCGAGTGTCAGCGGGTCGGTGCGGGGGGTGCGGGCGCTGGAGCTACTGGTGGGCATGCTCGCCAGGCTACCCGTTTACTTGACATCATGAAATATTCAGGAGCATGGTTGTTTTACAACCTCAAGCATTTTTCGTGACCCCCGGCGCTGGCACACGACAGCCCGCACGCAGTAGGAGGACGCCCCCCATGACCGTCACCCCCGAGCAGCTTCCCTCCGTCAGCCGCGAATGGCACCTCGTGCGGCGCCCGTCCGGCTGGCCGGTCCCGGAGGACTTCGCGCTGCGCGAGGTCCCGGTGGAGGCCCCGGCCCAGGGCCGCGTCCTGGTCCGCAACCTGCACTTCTCCGTGGACCCGTACATGCGGGGCCGCATGAACGACGTGAAGTCGTACGTGCCGCCGTTCCAGCTCGACCGTCCCATGGAGGGTGGCGCGGTCGGCGAGGTCGTCGCGTCGAACGCCGAGGGCTTCGCGGTGGGCGACCACGTCCTGCACTTCGCGGGCTGGCGCGAGTACGCCTCCGTGCCCGCCCAGCACGCCACCAAGGTCGACCCGCAGGCCGCTCCGCTCTCCGCCTACCTCGGCGTGCTCGGCATGACGGGCCTGACCGCGTACGCCGGGCTGCTCGAAGTGGCCTCCTTCAAGGAGGGCGACGCCGTCTTCGTCTCCGGCGCCGCCGGTGCGGTCGGCGGCCAGGTCGGCCAGATCGCCAAGCTGAAGGGCGCCTCGCGCGTCGTCGGCTCGGCCGGTTCGGACGAGAAGGTGAAGCTGCTCGTCGAGGAGTACGGCTTCGACGCGGCCTTCAACTACAAGGACAAGAAGTCCGTCGCCGAGCAGCTCAAGGAGGTGGCCCCCGACGGCATCGACGTCTACTTCGACAACGTCGGCGGCGAGCACCTGGAGGCTGCCATCAGCCGCCTGAACCTGCACGGCCGCGTCACCATCTGCGGCATGATCGCGGGCTACAACGACACCGAGCCGACCCCGGCCCCGCGCAACCTCGCCATGGTCATCGGCAAGCGGCTGCGCCTGCAGGGCATGCTCGTGCAGGACCACGCGGCGCTGCAGCCCGAGTTCGTCCGCGAGGTCGGCGGCTGGATCCGCTCCGGCGAGCTCAAGTACCGCGAGACGGTCGTCGAGGGCGTGGAGAACGGCGTCGAGGCCTTCCTGGGCATGCTCCGCGGCGAGAACACCGGAAAGATGATCGTCTCCCCGGGCTGAGCGACTCCGGCCGCCCCATCGGAAAACTTCCGGTATCCGATAACCTAATTCCGCAAACCGTGGTTGTGGGCGCGCGCCACGTCATGTCTCAGGAGGAAAAGGCAGTTATGTCCATCCAGAAGATCGACGTCAAGTACACCGCCGTAGCCACCGCGGAGAACGGCCGCGACGGCCGTGTGGCCAGCGACGACGGCAAGCTCGACGTCGTCGTGAACCCGCCGAAGGAGATGGGCGGCAGCGGCGCGGGCACCAACCCGGAGCAGCTCTTCGCGGCGGGCTACAGCGCCTGCTTCCAGGGCGCCCTCGGCGTGGTCGCCCGCAAGGAGAACGCCGACATCACCGGCTCGACCGTGACCGCCAAGGTCGGCATCGGCCAGAACGAGGCCGGCGGCTTCGGCCTGGAGGTCGTCATCACGGCCGCCATCCCGAACGTGGACGCGGCCACCGCGCAGTCCCTGGTCGAGAAGGCGCACCAGGTGTGCCCCTACTCGAACGCCACGCGCGGCAACATCAAGGTCGAGGTCTCGGCCGCCTGACCGCAGGCCGTACGTACGTGAGGGCCGCACCCCGCTCCGGGGGGCGGCCCTCACGCGTGCGCGGGGCGCGTGGCCCGCTTCGGCCGGGGCGCTCAGCCCGCCGCGAGCGCCGCCTCGTGGACCGCCCTGACCAGCCGCTCGTTCTCCGTGGCGGGGCCGCCGGGGTAGGCGAACCGCCGCCGCGTGTAGCCGTAGGCGAGCCCGCTGCGCGGATCGGCGAACGCCTGCGAGCCGCCCGCGCCGCTGTGCCCGATCGTGCCCGCGCCCAGGAACGGGTACACGGCCACCGAAGTCGCCTGGAAGCCGACGGCGAACGCCTTGAAGGCCCCCGCCACCAGATCGTGGCCGACCGACTGGATCTGCCCGAACTCGGCGACCGTGTCCGGTTCGAGCAGCGCCTCGCGGCCGTCGACGCCGGTGACCGCCGCCGCGTACATCCCGGCGAGGCCCCGCGCGGACGCCGCACCGCCGACCGAAGCGGGCCCGGCGGCGCGCAGCGGGCGGGAGTTGGGCACCGCCTCCAGATCGGTGGGCTCGGCGGTGTGGCGGTTGAAGGCGATGGAGCCGAGGCTCTGCGGCCGGGGCGGCAGCGCGTCGAGCAGGGCCGCCTGCTCGGGCGTGGGCGCCATCGGCTGCACGGCACGGAACCGGCTCTCGTGCTCCTCGGGCAGCCCCAGGAAGAAGTCGAGCCCGTACGGGGCGCGCACCCGCTCCTCGTACACCTGCTGCAGGGTCTGCCCGGTGGCGCGGAACACCACCTCTCCGGAGAGCGCTCCGATGGCGAGCGCGTGGTAGCCGAAGGCGGTGCCCGGGCGCCAGAAGGGGCGCTGCGCGGCCAGGCGCGCGGCGATCGCCCGGTCGTCGGCGATCTCCTCGGCCCGGAAGCCGGAGTCGGCGCCCGGGACGCCGGCGCGGTGCGCGAGCAGCTCCCGCAGGGTCACCGCGCCCTTGCCCTCGGCCGCGAACTCCGGCCAGTAGTGGGCGACGGCCCGGTCCAGGTCCAGGACCCCGTCCTGCACGAGGAGGGCCACGACGAGGTGGGCGGCGCCCTTGGTGGAGGAGTAGACGCCGTAGAGGCTCTCGCCCGTGACGTCCGGGCCCACCCACAGGTCGACGACCTTGCGGCCCCGCACATGGGCGGCCAGCTGCCCCTCGTACAGGGGCAGCTCGTTCGCGAGTACGGCGGTGAACTCCTCGCGCACCGCCTCGTATCCGTCGGCGACCGTGCCCTGCACTCGGATCTCACGGGTCATGGCGGAGAAACCTCCAGGGGCGCGGCGGTGTGGCAGTGACATGATCAACCGCCGCGCCCCCGAACTGCATTCCCGCTATCGGCCGACGCTCAGCAGCGCCCGGCCGACCTGCGGGAACATCCCCTTCGGGTGGTCGCGGAAGAGCGGTTCGGTACCGAAGAGGACCACGTCCGTGCCGCCGTCCGACCCACTGACGACCGCGGCGCGGCCCGCGGCGTCCGCGGGCCCTCCCGTGCCGTCCTCCGCGGCCCGCCAGTGCCCGGACACCAGCGGATTGCCGGTGCCGTACTTCTGCTCCACGCGCACACCGGGGCCGAGGTCGGTGAACCACGACGGCGAGTAGACGAAGCCGTGGTCCGGCGCCCCGCCGGTGACGGTGCCGCCCGCGTTCACCACGCGGACCACGCCGTTGGCGTCGCCGTTGCCCCCGACGGCCTTGACGGCGAGGAGCCCGGCGTCGGCGTTGAGCGCGGCGCCGGTCGCGCCCCGCCCCACCAGACCGCCGCCCCCGGCGAGGAACCGGTCGAGCCGTTCCCTGGCGGCCGCGTTCAGCTCGCCGCGGTCCAGTCCGGCCGACACGAAGAGCGCGTCCGTCTTCTTCCAGTCGAAGCCGGAGTTGAGCACGGCCGTCGACACGGGCACCACGTCGAAGTTCATCTCCCGCAGCGCGAACAGCTCGCCCGGCGTGACGGCCGCGGCGACCCGCGTACGGTGCAGGGCCGTGCCGCCCTTCGCCTTCGTGGCGTCGAAGGCGACGTCGTACTTCTTCGCCGCGACGGCCGCGGCACGGCGCGCCGAGGACGGCAGGACGGCGCTCCCGTCACGGTCGCGGCGTGCAGAGACCCCCTGCGCGAGAAGGGAGTTGAGTGCGGCGATCTCGCGCGGGTCGTCGAGCCGCAGCCGCAGGTCGCCGCGCGGCGCCACGTACCCGACCTGCGAGGCCGCCCGTACCGGACGCGCGTGCACGCCCGTCAGGCCGCCGCCCTTGACCGCGTCCACGCTCGCGCCCCACAGCCGTCCGAGGCTCCAGCCCGAGATGTCGTACATCGTCGACACCTTGTCGCTGATGTCCCGCCCGTCGGCCAGCATCACATTGGCCAGGCCCCGCTTGGGCTGGTGCATGTCGACGACGTACGAACCCTTCGCGTACGTCCGCCCGCCGAGCCGGAAGGCGTGGCTCGCGCGTTCCACGCGGACGTCGTTGGCGATCAGATGGTCCACGAGGCGCGACGCCGCCGCGGCGGAGCGCTGGCCGCGCCCGCCCTCGGCGCCGTCCGCCGGAATCACGTACGCCCGGGGGAACTCGGTCGTGTACACGTCCTCGGGACCGATCCCGGGCACGCCCGGCACGGTCTCCTCCGACACCGGCACCTGCTTCGCGCCCGTCGCGCCCCGCCGGAAGACCTCGATCTGGTCGGCGATCACCGAGGCGCGGTGCCGGTCGGTGTAGTCGAGGGTGGCGCGCATCGCGGCGCCCGCGATGTCCGTGTTGATCCTGGCCCTGCGGCGCAGCTCGGCGACCGGCTGCGACTCGTACTCCCCGTTGTTCACCTGCATCGGGAACTCGATGGTGTGCGTGGCGACCGCGCCGTGGAAGGGCATGTACTGCGGGGTGAAGATCGGCGGCCAGTCGTCCCAGCCCTCCTTCTGGTCACGGAAGGGGATGACGGCGGGCCGCACGCCGTCCTTCGCCTCCGTGTACCCGAGGCCGTTGACGGCCGCCTCCATGCCGAGGGCGTTGGCGTAGGAGTTCTTGAGGAAGAGGTCGTACTCGTAGTTCTCGCCGTGCGGGGGAGTGGTCGGCTCGATCAGCGTGCCGTTCACATAGCCGTGCAGGTCGATCATGACCGCGGGCTGCTTGGCGATGGCGATCTCGCGGACTGCGCGGGCCTCGGGCTGCGAGGCGGTGATGAAGTCGCGGTTCAGGTCGAAGCCGTTGGCGTTGGCGCGGGTGCCCGCTATGCGGCCGTCGGGGTTGGTGGTGACGTTGAAGTAGAGGCGGTGGTGCGCGAGCAGGTCCCGGCTCTTCTCGTCCTCGGCCTTCGCGAGCTTCTCGATGAGCTTGAGGGCCGCGTCGGTGCCCTCCCACTCGTTGCCGTGGATGTTGTTGTTGATGAAGACGGGCGTCTTGTACGAGGACTTGATCGCCCCGTCCTTCGCGGCTGCCGCGGGGTCGTTCTCCATCTTCTCCCGCATCCGCGCCTGCCGGGCCGTCTCGCGCGCGGACTCGGGGGCGGTGACGGTCACGAGGTAGAGCTGGTGTCCGCCCGCCGAACGGCCCGCGATCTCCACGCTCACGCGGTCGCCGATGCGCTGCAGGTCGTTCAGCTTCGGGGCTATGCCGTGGTACGGCGTCAGCCCCAGTTTTATCGACTTGTCGGCAGGGTTCTCCGGGGGCGGTTCGAGCTTCCGCTCGCGCGGGTACCCGCGGCCCCGGTCGCCGAGCCTCGCAGCGCCGGACCTCGCGTCGCCGAGGGCGCGTTCGGCCGCGGCCTCCGGGGTCCTGGCGGCCCGGTCGGCGCCGGGCGGCGTCCCCTCGCGGATGACCGGGCGCGGCGTCGGGTCGGCGGTCGCGCTGCCCGGGACAAGCGCGGTGAGGACCAGCGCACCCGCGGTGGCGGCGGTGGTGAGCAGAACGGGTCTGGATGGCCGGGACATACCCATATGTACCTCCGGAAGATCGGTAAGCGAGGTCTTACCGGTTCAACTCCCGTTCAACAAGAGGGCCTTGATTGCCAGCTGTGACAGTCCCGGCACACGACCCCGAACAAACCCCCGGCGACCTGCGGCTAAGGTGTGCCGCATGCGCGATCTGGGTGTGGGCTTCGGCTACTTGATGAAGGGGCAGCGCTGGGTCGCCCAGCACGGCAGGCAGTACGGATGGGGGCTGCTGCCCGGCCTCATCACGCTTGTCCTCTATGCGGCCGCGCTCGTCTCGCTCGCCCTGTGGGGCATCGACCTCGTCGGCTGGGCCACGCCGTTCGCCGACGACTGGTCCTCGCCCTGGCCCGGCCTCTTCCGCGGCTTCCTGACGGCCCTGCTCTTCGCCCTCGCGCTGCTGCTCTCCGTCGTCACCTTCACCGCGGTGACCCTGCTCATCGGGGATCCCTTCTACGAATCGCTGTCCGAGCAGGTCGACATCTCCGAGTGCGGCCACGCCCCCGAGTCGGGCCTGCCGCTCTGGCGAGACCTGTGGATCTCCGCGCGGGACAGCCTGCGCATCGTGGTGCGCGCGCTGGTGTGGGGCGTGCTGCTCTTCGCGCTCGGCTTCATCCCCGTCGTCGGCCAGACCGTCGTCCCGGTGATCGGCTTCTGCGTCACCGGCTTCTTCCTCGCCGAGGAGCTCTCCGCGGTCGCGATGCAGCGCCGCGGCGTCGAACTCCGCGAGCGGCTCGCTCTGTTGCGCTCCCGCAAGCGGCTCGCCTGGGGCTTCGGCACGCCGCTCGCCGTCGCCTTCCTGGTGCCGTTCGTCGCCGTGTTCCTGATGCCGGGCGCGGTCGCGGGCGCGACGCTGATGGCACGGGACCTGCTGGGCGAGAACGGCTCGGACGGCGACGGCTCACGCCATGGCGTCGGCGGTCAGGACGACGACGCGGCGACCCCGAGGATCTCCCGCACCTGAGCGATGATGTCGAGCCGGTTCCGCACGAACTCGGGATCGGTGACGTCACCCGTCGCCGGGTCGGTGTTCCCCGCGCCGAACTGCAGCACCGGCGTGTGGACATGGCCGCCGGGCAGCCGGTCGTGCAGCCCGAGCCGGTCCCGCAGCAGGGTGGCGCGGTAGGCGATCTCGTTCGACAGGTAGTCCCCGCCGCCGCCCGCCCGCGCCGCCGACCCCTCGGTGGGGCCGTCGGGCCGGACCACGGGCTCGCCGCCGCCCGCCGGTATCTCGGTCACCGACGTGTTGTCGTACACCGGGAAGCGCCCGGTCTTCGCGGCCGCGATCTCCTTGTACGGGAGGGTCGTGGACGTCCACTGGGGTTGCGTCGCGGGATCGCTCACCGGGACGATCCCGGTGCGTGACAGGTTCTCGTTGTCGGCGAAGCCGCCGCGCCAGGCGCCGTTGGTCCGCTCGATGTCGAACTTCCCCACGCGGCCCTGGCTGATGGTGGTGAACAGGTCGACGCGGGGCAGATACGGCCGCAGCGCCCGCTCCACCGCGCCGTCGGCGAAGTCGTCCCAGCGGACCGGGAAGACGACCGCCTCGACGCGCGCGGGCCCGTCGGCGGTCCGGATCGTCGTGCCGTCCAGGGCCAGGGCGGCGGCGCCCGACGGATTGCTGATGCGGACGTCGCGGTCGAGGGTGAAGGGGTCGAACCCGGTGACGAGGATGCGCTTGACGTGCCCGCGCCCGTGTCCGTGCTTTCCGGGGCGGTGATCGACGGTGTCCTGTCCGCGGGACGACCGCTCCAGGGCGCCCATGAGCCGGTCCCGCTGCTCAGGGGTGAGGGCGAAACGATTCGGCTCCCACTGCCGCAGCTCGCGCGTCATCCCGAGCCGTGCCCAGTACAGCGGCCGGTCGTCGTCCTTGCTGAGGCCCGACTGCTGCTTCCCCTGCGCCCGGTCGACGGCCCGCCGCCACAGCGACTGTCCTTCGCGTACGACCAGACGCTGCGCCTGGCCGTAGGAGCGGACCTTCTCCAGCGCGTCGGCGAGCTCCGGGGCCACGGAGTCGAATCCGCTGCGCCGCAGGATCTCCTGCGGGGCGGCGCGGTCGAGTCGGGCCTCCTCGGCGGTGGGGGCCGTGCGCCCGGCCGGGGCGGCGGAGGCGGAGGCCGGGACACCGAGCCCGGTCAGCAGGGCGGCGACGCCGAGGGCGCCAAGTCGTGAGAGCACGCGAGTCCTTCCGTGACGGGTGAGGTGGCGGAAGTATCGCGGGACGGGCGGCGTGAGCGCTACGGCACGTCAGGGTGCGTTGCGCGGACTCCGGGCGCGGGCCGCCGCCGCGAGCAGCGCGCAGCCGACCGCGCCGACCACCAGATCCACCCAGGCCGGCGCCCCCGCCTCCCGCAGCACGGCGGAGACCCCGAACGAGGTGTCCCACCCCGACTCCGTGATCGCGGAGCCGAAGCCCTGCACGAGCAGGATGGCGCCGAAGAGGGCGAGGAGCCCGCCGGTGGACTTCTTGGACTTGGTCCTGGGCTTGCCCTGGAGCGTGGTCCGGTTGCGGCTGGTCATGCGTGTCTCATCTCCCCGATGGCGATGCCTCGCGGCGTCACGTTTTTCCGATGCGGTCGCATCAGATCATGCACCTCTCCGCGATATGATGCAACCGCATCGAAAAGGCCCGAGGATCGAGAAGGCCCGAGGAAAGGCGCCACCGACATGCCCAAGCAGGTCGACTACGAGGACCGTCGGAGCCGCATCGCCGAAGCGGTCTGCCTGCTGATCGCCCGCTCCGGAATGGAGTCCGTCAGCCTGCGGGACGTGGCCGCCGAGGCCGGGGTGTCGATGGGGGCGGTACAGCGCTGCTTCCGCACGAAGGACGAGATGCTGCTCTTTGCCCTCGAAGGCATCTCGGAACGGATCGGGGACCGGGCGAAGGCCCGCATCGAGGCGTCGGGCACCCCGGAGTCGGCCGTGACGCTGCTGGACCAGGCCCTGTCCGCGCTCGCGCTCGTCGAGCCCGAGGACAGGACGGAGGCGCAGGTCTGGGGGGCGTTCGTCGCGCATGCGGCGGTGAGCGAGGAGTTGGCGGGGGTACTGCGGGACACGTACGCGAAGCTCCACGAACTCCTCGTCTGGCTCCTCGACTACGGCCGCACCACGGGGGAGCTGCGCCCCGACGTGGACGCGTCGACGGAGGCCCGCGTCCTGCTGGCCCTGACGGACGGCCTCACGGCCCAAACGGTGGTGGGCCACCACACGCCGGAGTCGGCGCGGGGGGTGTTGAGGGGGTACGCGAAGGGGTTGGAGGTCTACTAGAGGCTCCTCCCCCCGCTGGACGCCGCGGAGCGGCGGTCTTGAGGCTCCTGCCCAGCAGGACGTCGCAGGGCAACAGGCCGGACCGTAAACCGGTTGCCGCCCCCTCCCCGCCTCCGCGAGGCTGACCGCATGAGCGCGGTCATGATCGCGGGCCTGCTCGCCGGTTACGGCATCGCGATGCCAGTGGGCGCCGTAGGCGCCTACCTCGTGGCCCTCACCGCGAGGACGACCTTGAAGGTCGGCGCCTGCGCCGCGTTGGGCGTGGCGACCGCCGACGGACTCTACGCACTCGTGGCCGCACTCGGCGGCGCCTCCCTCACCGACGTCGTCGAGCCGGTCATGGAGACGCTGCGCTGGGCCTCGGTCCTGGTGCTCGTCGTGATGGCGGCACGCGGTGCGGTGACGGCGGTCCGCGAGCACCGCGCAGGCGACGCCGCCACCGTCAGGACCGGCGCCCCCCTCGGCCCCGCCCGCGCCTGCGCCGCCCTGCTCGGCCTCACCCTCCTGAACCCGGCCACCGTCATCTACTTCGGCGAGCTCGTCCTCGGCAGTCCCGCCACGGCATCGCTGACGCGCACGGAACAGGCGGTGTTCGCGCTGGCCGCCTTCCTCGCGTCCGCGAGCTGGCAACTGCTCCTGGCGGGCGGCGGCGCGCTGTTGGGCAGGGCCCTGACGGGCCGCGCGGGCCGACTGGTCACCGCGCTGGCGTCGAGCGCGCTGATCACGGGCCTGGCGGTCCACCTGCTGCTGAGCGCCTGACGCCGGGTGGAAGCCGGGTGCGGGCCGGATCCGTCAGTCGGCGAGCCCGGTGAGCCGACCGATCACGCACCGCGCGGTGTCGGCCATCACGGGGTTCGTCTCCTGGTAGTACGAGAGCTCCATGAGCGCGATCGTGAGCGCCCAGCCCTGCCCGCGCGCCCACATGTCGTCGTCGACGGCCGCTCCGAGGGCGGTACGGAAGACGGGGCGGGCCGCGGCGTCCATCAGGTACCACGCGGCGATCAGGTCGACGGCGGGGTCGGCCGTACCCATGCACTCGAAGTCGATGACGGCACCGAGTCGGCCTTCGTGGACCAGTACGTTCCCCGGCTGGAGGTCGCCGTGCACCCAGACGCCGGGACCCTGCCACGGGGCGGCGCGCAGCGCGGCGTCCCATACGGCGGTGACGGCGTCGACGTCGACGACCCCGCGCAGCCCGCTGACGGCCTCGCGCGTGGCGGTGTCGCGCGACGCGAGGGCATCGCTGCGGTAGGCGGCGGGTGCGCCCGTCGGGTCGACCTCGCGCAGGGCGGTGATGAACTCCGCCATGTCCTTCGCGAACAGGGCGGGTTCGGCGAGCGGCCGCCCCGCGACGGGCGTCTCGCCGTCGAGCCACCGGAAGACGGACCACGGGTACGGGTAACCGTCGCCCGGCCCGCCCATGCCGAGCGGCGCGGGCACGGGGACGGGGAGCGCCGCCGCCAGCCCGCGCAGCCACCGGTGCTCGCGCTCGATGTCCTCGACGGAGCCGGACAGTCGGGGCAGCCGCACCACCATGTCCGCGCCGAGCCGGTACATCGCGTTGGACGTCCCCGCGGAGTCCACACGCTCCACGGGCAGCCCGGCCCAGGCCGGGAACTGGTCCTCGACCAGCCGACGCACCAGCGCCCCGTCGATGTCGACCTCGTCGGCGTGCATCTTCCCCGTACTCACATGTCCCCTTCGTCCACCGGACCCGGGCCCGGATCCCGAGCCCGGACCGTATCCGCTTCCGTAGGGTCGGTCGAACAGAATTCGGTGAATCTCTCAGGAAGAAGCCGCATCCGAATGACCGTGACCGTGAACCTGACCGTCGAACCAGCCCCCGGCAGACCGGGGTTGACGCTCCGCCCCTGGACCGCCCGAGACGTCCCCGCCCTCCTCGCGGCCCACCGCGACCCGGACCTGCGCCGCTGGCTCGTGCTGCGCCTGGAGAGCGCGGCGGACGCGCACCGCTGGGTGGGGGAGCAGCACGAGGCGTGGGCCGCGGGCACCTGGTTCAGCTTCGCGGTACTCGAAACCGACGGCGACACCCGTACCGACCACCCCGTCGTGGGCAACGTCGTGCTCAAGGCGGTACCCGACGGCTCGCGCCCCGGCGCCGCCTCGGAAGTCGGCTACTGGACCGCCCCCGAGGCCCGGGGCAAGGGCGTGGCCCCGCGCGCCCTCGAAGCCGTCTCACGCTGGGCGTTCGCCTCCCTGACCCTGGCGGTGCCCGGCCGCCTCGAACTCCTCCACGCCGCCGCCAACGAGAACTCCTGCCGCGTCGCCCGGAAGTCCGGGTACGCCTTCCACTCCGTACTGCCGCCCTTCCCGCCCGACTATCCGGGCGAAGGCCACCTGCACGTCCGCGTCAACAACCCTGCGAGCCAATACACCTAGGCGTCGCGCGCCCCCAGTCCCCGCGCCGCCCCCCCGAAGCGCCGTCAGGAACGGCCGTACCGCGGGCGCGGGTGTCCGGCCCCGCGCCGTCGCCGCGTACACCGCGCGCGGAGGCATCCCCTCGTCCCGTACCGGAACCAGCACGATGTCCGGCCGTACGCCCTCCGCCGCCAGCGCGGGGACCAGGGCGACGCCGAGCCCGGCCGCCACGTACCCCTGCTTCGCCGTCCACTCCGCGACGACGTGCGCGACGCGCGGCCGGAAGCCGTGCCGCAGCGCCGGGTCGAGCAGGGAACCCTCGATGCGGGCGCTGCCGGAGATCCAGTCCTCCGCGGCGAGCCTGCGGAGCCGCAGCTCTGGCTCGCCCGCCAGCGCGTGTCCCGCGGGCAGCGCGACGTAGAGCGTCTCGTCGAGCAGGTGGTGCAGCTCGTACGCCTCGCCGGGGCCGGGCAGCGTGCCGCCCGTCGCCGACACCACCGCCAGATCGAGCTCCCCCTCCGCGAGCCGGGACAGGAGCGCGGGTGTCAGGCCCTCCTCGCGGGTGAGGGTCACACCGGGGTGCCGGGAGCGGAAGGCGGCGATGGCCCGCGGCACGAGACCCGCGTCCGCCGTCGCGAACGCCCCGACCCGCAGCAGCCCGCCCGCCGCGTCCCGCAGGGCCGTCAACTCCCGTGCCATGGAGTGCAGTCGTGTCAGCAGCTCCTCCGCGTGCGGCAGCAGCGCCCGGCCCTGCGCCGTCGGCCGCACCCCGCGCGGCAGCCGGTCGAAGAGCGGCGCCCCGCCGAGCGCCGCCTCCAGCGCGGCGATCTGCCGCGACACCGCGGACTGCGTCCACCCCAGCTCCCGCGCGGCCACCGTGAACGACCCGTGCCGGGCCACGTCCAGGAAGGTGCGGAGCCAGCCGGTCGACAGCTCGGGCGGGGCGGTGTCCGCTCCGTGGGCGGGCTGTGCGCCGCGGGCGGATCGTGTGCCGTGGGCAGAGGGTGCGGCATGCGGGTTCGGCATGGCTGGCATGCTAGACATTCGCTTGTCGCATCGCGCGGCCGGGCCTAGCGTCGGACGCATGGAAAAGATCGCATTCCTCGGTCTGGGACACATGGGCGAGCCGATGGCCCGTCAACTGCTGCTGGCCGGGCATCCCTTGAGCGTGTGGAACCGCACCCCCGAGAAGGCCGACGCTCTCGTCTCGGCGGGGGCCACGGCCGCCGCGAGCCCCGCCGACGCCGTGCGCGAGGCCGACGTCGTCATCACGATGCTCGCCGGGCCCGACGCCGTGCGGGAGGTCGCGGACGCCGTGGTCCCGGCGCTGCGCCCCGGCGCGCACTGGGTGGAGATGTCGACCGTCGGGCCGGAAGCGGTGCGGGAGCTGGCGGGCCGCGTCCCGGACGGCGTGACCCTCGTCGACGCCCCCGTCATGGGCAGCACGGACAAGGCCGCAGAGGGGCGGCTCGGCATCCTGGCGGGCGGTGACGCGGCGGGCGTGGAGCAGGTCCTCGCCCGCTTCGGCCCCGTCACCCGCACCGGCGCCCTCGGCTCCGGGGCCGCGCTCAAGCTCGTCGTCAACACCGCCGTCATCGGCGGGGTGGCCCTGGTCGCCGAGGCGATGAAGCTCGCCGACGCGCTCGGCCTGGACGAGGACACCGCCAGGAGCGCCCTCGCCGCGGGCCCGCTCGGCGGCGCCGTCGCCCGCGCCTTCGCGACCGACGTGCACTTCGGCAGCGACCTCGCCGTCAAGGACGTCTCCCTCGCGACGGGGGTGGCACGACTGCCCGCGATGGACGCCGTGTTGAGCCACTTCGAAGCGGCCGCCGCCGACCCGGACGTCGTCCACGAGGACATCGCCCGCGCCGTCACCCACATCCGCGCCCGCCGTGACAGCTGAGGAGAACGGAACAGCCATGCAGATATCCATCGACAACCCCGTCGGCGCCCCGCAGCCCTTCGGCCCTTACTCGCAGGTCGCCCGTGTCGAACACGCCGACGGAGGCGTCCTGTTGTACGTCTCCGGGCAGTGCGCGGAAGGGGACGGCACGGCCGCCCAGTCCCGCGGTGTCTTCGAGGCCCTGCGGCTGCTGCTCGCGGCGCACGGCGCGGGGCTCGACGACATCATCAACATCCGTACGTACCTCACCGACATGGACGGCTTCGCCGATTACGCCGCCGTGCGCAAGGAGTTCCTCACCGGGACCCCGCCCACCAGCACCACCGTCGCGGTCTCACGGCTCGTCCCGCCGCGGGCGCTGGTCGAGGTCGAGGTCGTCGCCGCCGTCGGCACCGGGGGAGCCGCCGCCGGGGGAGCCGGCGCCCAGTAGCCGCAGGAAGTCCCTGAACGCCCCCGGCATGTCCACCGCGTCGGGGGCGAGCAGCCACTGGTACTGCAGGCCGTCCATCGCCGCCACCATCAGCGGCGCGGCGGCCTCCGGGGTGAGACCGCCCGGCAGCCGGTCGCCGTACTCGGCGCGCAGCACCGCCGCGAAGTTCTCGCGCACCGCCTCGTACCGCTTCGTGAAGAAGGCGCGGGCGGGGTGCCCGTGCGTGACGCTCTCGCCGAGCAGGGCGGAGAAGGTCTGCACGATGCCGGGGCGCATCGCGTTGTACTCGACCAGCGAGCCCAGCAGATCCAGGCGCCACTCGCCGCGCGGCACCGCGTCCCACTGGTCGCGCGCCTCCAGGACGGCGACCAGCAGGGCCTCCTTGGTGGGGAAGTAGTGCAGCAGGCCCTGCTGGGTCAGCCCGACCCGCTCGGCGACCGCCCCGAGGCTCGCGCCCCGGTAACCGCGCTCGGCGATCACCTCGAACGCCGCCCGGAGGATCTCCGCGCGCCGCTCCTCGCTCCTGGCCCTGGCCGCCATGGCCCGCACCCCTTCCCTGTGTCCTCGCTCGGAGGACCGTACGACATCTTCGAAAACGGACCACAGATAACGACAGGGTAACGAAACCTACCTCTCTACAGGTGGCCGATGCACGATGGAAGGACCGGCGCGGACGGCACGAGACGGACGGAACGAGGAGGCACCGCCATGGCGGAGACCCAGCCCACCGAGCAGCGGCAGGACCACGAGCGGGACCGGCACGGGGAGCGGGCGCGCGAGGCGGCCGTCGAGGCCGCACTCGGCAAGCTCGACCTCGACGCCAAGGCCCGCCTCCTGGGCGGCCGGAACATGTGGGCCCTGCACGCCCTGCCGGAGATCGGCCTCCGGTCGCTCGTGATGTCCGACGGCCCGGTCGGCGTGCGCGGCGTCCGCTGGACCGCCGACGACCCGTCCGTCGCGCTGCCCTCCCCGACCGCGCTCGCCGCCACCTGGGACCAGGACCTGGCCCGCCGCGCCGGTGCCCTGCTCGCGCAGGAGGCCCGCCGCAAGGGCGTGCACGTCCTGCTCGCCCCCACCGTCAATCTCCACCGCTCCCCGCTCGGCGGCCGCCACTTCGAGGCGTACAGCGAGGACCCGTTCCTGACCGGCGTCATCGGCACCGGCTATGTGCGGGGCGTGCAGTCCGGCGGCGTCGGCACGACCGTCAAGCACTTCGTCGCCAACGACGCCGAGACCGACCGCTTCACCGTCGACAACAAGGTGCCCCCGCGCGCCTTGCGCGAGCTGTATCTGGCGCCCTTCGAAGCGATCGTCGCCCATGCCCACCCGTGGGGCATCATGACCGCGTACAACCAGGTCAACGGCGTGACCATGACCGAGCACCGTCACCTCGTCGGCGAGGTCCTGCGCGGTGAATGGGGCTTCGACGGCTACAACGTCTCCGACTGGATGGCCGCCCGCTCCACCACCGGCGACATCGAGGGCGGCCTCGACGTCGCCATGCCGGGACCGAGGACCGTCTACGGCGAGCCGCTCGCCGCCGCCGTACGCGCGGGCGAGGTCGCCGAGGAGACCGTCGACGCGGCCGTCCGCAACGTCCTGCGCCTCGCCGCCCGCGTCGGCGTCCTCGAGGGCGCCGAGCCGGTCGTCGCCCCGCGGGACCTCCCGGCCGGGATCGACGGCGACGCCCTGGCCCGCGAGATCGCCCGCCGCGCCTTCGTCCTCGTGCGCAACGAGAACCGGGCCCTGCCGCTCGGCCCCGACGGCACCGGCGCGGGCACCGTCGCCCTCATCGGCGCCGCCGCCCGCGACGCCCGCATCCTCGGCGGCGGCTCCGCCACCGTCTTCCCCGACCACGTCGTCTCCCCGCTCGACGGCCTGACCGCCGCCCTGCCCGAGGGCGCGCTCACGTACGCCGTCGGCGCCGACCCCAGCGACGAACTCGCCGCCGCCGACAAGGGGTTCGCGCTCCGCGCGATCTGCCGCGACGCCACGGGCGCCGTCCTCGGCGAGGGCAACCTCCCCTCCGGCCACGTCCAGTGGATCGGCGACGACCTGCCCGACGGCGTCACCCACGAGACCCTGGCGGGCGTCGACGTGGTCGGCACCTTCACCCCGCGCGAGAGCGGCGAGCACGTCTTCGGCACCAGCGGCCTCGGCGCCTTCACCCTCACCGTCGGCGGCGAGACCCTGTACGACGGCGTCCAGGGGATGGGCTCCGCGTCCGACCCCTTCGAGGCGTTCTTCGGCTCGCCCGTCGAGCGCGGCAGGGTGCGGCTCACCGCCGGTGAACCCGTCGAGATCTCCCTGCGGCACCCGCTCACCGAGGACTTCGAGGCCCCGCTGCGGGGCGTCGTGTTCTCCCTCGTCCACCTCGGCCCGCGGCGCGATCCCGACGAGCTGATCGCCGAGGCCGTCGGCGCCGCCCGCGCCGCCGACACCGCCGTCGTGGTCGTCGGCACCACCGAACGCGTCGAGTCCGAGGGCTTCGACCGCCGCGATCTGCGGCTGCCGGGCCGCCAGGACGACCTGGTCCGTGCCGTGGCCGCCGCCAACCCGAACACCGTGGTCGTCGTCAACTCCGGCTCACCCGTGGAGCTGCCCTGGCGCGACGACGTCGCGGCCGTCCTGCTCGGCTGGTTCCCCGGCCAGGAGGGCGGCGCGGCCCTCGCCGACGTCCTGCTCGGCGTCGAGGAGCCCGGCGGCCGCCTCCCCACCACCTGGGGCGACCTGGCCGCCGCCCCCGTCACCGACGTCACCCCCGCCGAAGGCGAACTGGCCTACGCCGAGGGCGTGTTCATCGGCTACCGGGCCTGGGAGGAGGCGGGCGCCACGCCCTCCTACGCCTTCGGACACGGACTCGGCTACACCGACTGGACGTACGAGTCGCTGACCGTCGAAGGCACGACGGCCACGATCCGCGTCCGCAACACCGGTGACCGCACGGGCCGCGAGGTCGTCCAGGTCTACCTGGCCCCCGCCCCCGGCGACCCCGACCGCCCGGCCCGCTGGCTGGCCGGCTTCGCGGGCGCGGTGGCGGCGCCGGGCGAGACCGTCGAGGTGACCGTGGAACTCCCGCGCAGGGCCTTCGAGACCTGGGACGAGGGCACGGACTCCTGGACGTACCGGAGCGGCACGTACGAGGTCCAGGCGGGCCGCTCGGTGGCCGACCGCCGACTGACCGAGACGCTCATCGCCTGAGGGGGCCGGCGGACCATCGCCCGAGGGGTCCGGCGGACCGTGCTAGCGCGACGAGAAGCCGTACACCGTCTCCGACGCGTACACCCCGCCCGGCCGCAGCTCCGTCCCGGGGAACCGCGGCCGGTTCGGGGAGTCGGGGAAGTGCTGCGTCTCCAGCGCGATCCCGCCGCCCGGCGCGAACGGCAGGTCCGCCGCGAAGTGGTCCGCCGTGTAGAGCTGCAGCCCCGGCTCCGTCGTCGAGACGGTCAGTATCCGCCCGGAGCCGGGATCGCTCAGCCCGGCCACCTCGACCGGCTCCGCGGTGACCCCCTTGTCGAGCACGTAGTTGTGGTCGAAGCCGGGTCCGACCTCGCGTGCCGCGCGGAAGTCGCACCGCGTGCCCGCCACGTCCTCGTACTCCCCGGTGGGAATCCCGTCCCCGTCCACCGGGGTGACGCGGGACGCGGCGATCCGCAGCTCGTGCCCGAGCGCGGTCCCGGTGCCCGCCCCCGCGAGGTTCCAGTACGTGTGGTTGGTGAGGTTCACGACGGTCGGCGCGTCGGTCGTCGCCTCGTACGCGATCCGCAGCGCCCCGGTCTCGTCGAGCGTGTACGTCACCGAGACCGCGAGCCGCCCGGGATAGCCCTCCTCGCCGTCGGGGGAGATCCGCGAGAGCCGCACCCCGTGCCCGTCGGCGGGCTCCGCGTCCCAGACGTGCTTGTCGAAGCCGCGCTCGCCGCCGTGCAGCGCGTTGGGCCCGTTGTTCCGCGCGAGGCGGTACGCACGCCCGTCGACCTCGAAGGCGCCGCCCGCGATCCGGTTCGCGTACCGCCCCACCACCGCCCCGAAGTACGGCCCCGGATGCGCCAGATACCCCGCCAGCTCCTCGAACCCCAGCGCCACCGACGCCATCCGCCCGAAACGGTCGGGCACTTGCGCCGACTGCACGATTCCGCCGTACGTCAGGACGCGTACCCGTACCCCGGCCCTCTCCAGGGTCCAGCGGTGGACGGGGCTGCCGTCGGGAAGCGTTCCGAAGAGTTCACTACGCATGATCGAGACCCTACGCGGCCCCCGTCACGCCACGGGCTTCCTCGACGTCACCTGCCGATAGGCGATCTCGGCGAGCCGTGACTGCCCGTTCTTGCTGGGGTGGAACCAGTCCCAGTGGCTCAACTGGTCGCCGTCGAAGCGGTAGTCGAAGACCGCCCCGCCGTCGTAACGGCAGCGCCGGTCCTTGTCGCACACGTCTTCAAGGACCTTGTTGTACGCGACCACGCGGTCCTGCACCGAGTCGCGCCGCTCGGTCGCGGCCGCGTTCAGGTCGTCGGGGTCGGCCAGCATCGAGGAGCAGATGCCCAGCTTCCACACCTGCTTGCCCAGCGGATTGGTCCGCCCCTGCGACCAGAGCCGCTTCAGGTCCGGCACGGACGCCACGTACACCTGCGCCTTCGGCAGCTCGCGGCGCAGGGTGCGCAGCGCCTGCTCGAAGTCGGCGCGGAACTCGCCGACGGGCGTCATCGCGGCGGCCGACGAGCGGCACGCGTCGTTGGCGCCCGTCATCACCGTGACCAGCTCGGGACGGTCCGCGGCGGCCGCCTGGATCTGTCCGTCCAGATCCTCCATGCGGGCGCCGGTCTTCGCGTGGTTCCAACTGTGCGAGGCGGCCCGCTCCTTCCCGAGCAGCCGCGTCGCCAGGCTGTCGACCTCGCTGTCGGTGCCGGTCGCCCAGGACGCCTCGGGGCAGTCGGAGAGCACCGAGCAGGCGTCGAAGCCGCGCGTGATGGAGTCGCCGACCGCGGCCAGCGAGCGGGGCGAGGTGTCCCAGGCGGGAGTGGGTTTCGGCGACGGCTTGCCGTGGGCGGACTCACCGCCCGGTGCCCCCGAGTTCCCGCCCTGCGCGTCGCAGGCGGTGAGCGCCCCGCCGCAGAGAAGGGCCGCCGTCGCGACTGCGACGACGGCGCGTGAGCGGCGCCTGCGGTTCCGCATCCCTGCTCCCCTCGGTCGTTCAACGTGACGTCGTGCGCGTGCCCAAGGTTGCGCCCCGCCGGGTGAAAGGTCGGAGTTTCCTGGCCTCTGGACCGACGGTACGTCACACTCCTTGCGCCGCCGCACGGTAGCCTCGGGCCCGTAGCCGCCGGGCCACTGCTGTCACGGCAGCGACAGGGCGGGTGGTCCACCCGGTGACGCCTCGCTCTTGTGGTTCCGCTAAATTACATCACGTCACATCTGTCCCCTTTTCCCAGGTTTATCTAGTATTTGGGGAAAACTGCTCGGCACGGGCGCGAGGCCGCTGGGGAAGGCGAACCTCGACCCACACTGGAGGTCCCGGTGACGACACGTGGAGTTCTGTATGTGCACTCCGCTCCGCGCGCGCTGTGCCCACACGTCGAGTGGGCTGTCGCGGGCGTGCTCGGTGCGCGTGTGAGCCTCGACTGGATCAGGCAGCCCGCGGCGCCGGGCACCTGGAGATCCGAATTCTCCTGGCAGGGCTCGGTGGGCACCGCCTCCAAGCTCGCCTCCGCCCTGCGCGGCTGGGATCTGCTGCGCTTCGAGGTCACGGCGGAGCCCTGCGCAAGCGCCGAGGGCGAGCGCTACAGCGCCACGCCCGAGCTCGGCATCTATCACGCCGTCACCGGCATCCACGGGGACATCCTCATCCCCGAGGACCGGCTCCGCGCCGCGCTGGCCCGCTCGCAGCGCGGCGAGAGCGACCTGGAGGCCGAGCTCGCCAAGCTCCTCGGCAAGCCGTGGGACGACGAGCTCGAACCGTTCAGGTACGCGGGCGAGGGCGCGCCCGTGCGCTGGCTGCACCAAGTGGTCTGACCGCGGTCTGAAAAGTGGTCCGACGTACGCGAAGGGCCCCACCGGATCGGTGGGGCCCTTCGCGTACGTACGGCAGGTTCAGCCGCAGCGGACTCAGACGGTCCGGAACGCCAGGACGACGTTGTGGCCGCCGAAGCCGAACGAGTCGTTCAGCGCCGCGATCCTGCCCTCGGGCAGCGCGCGGGCCTCGCCGCGGACGACGTCCGCGTCGACCTCGGGGTCGAGGTTCTCGATGTTGATCGTCGGCGGGGCGACGCGGTTCTTCAGCGCGAGGACCGTGGCCACGGTCTCCACGCCGCCCGCGCCACCGAGCAGGTGACCGGTCATCGACTTGGTGCTGGAGATCGCCATGTGGTCGACGTCGTCGCCGAACGCCTTGCGCAGCGCCTTGATCTCCGCGACGTCACCCTGCGGCGTCGAGGTCGCGTGCGCGTTCACGTGCGCGATCTCGGCGGGCTTGAGGTCCGTCGTGTCGATCAGGTTCTGCAGCGCCGCGGCGATGCCGTTGCCGGACGGCTCGGGCTGCGTGATGTGGTGGGCGTCGGCCGAGATGCCCTGGCCGACGGCCTCCGCGTAGATCTTCGCGCCGCGGGCCTTGGCGTGCTCCTCGGACTCCAGGACGATGACGCCGGCGCCCTCGCCGAGCACGAAGCCGTTGCGGGAGGCGTCGTAGGGACGCGAGGCGCCCTGCGGATCGTCGTTGTCCTTGGACATCGCCATCATGTTGCCGAACGCGACGATCGGCAGCGGGTGGATCGCCGCCTCCGTGCCGCCCGCGACGACGACGTCGGCGCGGCCGGTGCGGATCATCTCGATCGCGTAGCCGATGGCCTCGGCGCCCGAGGCGCAGGCCGACACCGGGGTGTGGACGCCCGCGTGGGCACCCAGCTCGATGCCGACGTTGGCCGCCGGGGAGTTGGGCATCAGCATCGGCACGGTGTGCGGGGAGACGCGGCGTACGCCCTTCTCCTTGAGCACGTCGTACTGGTCGAGCAGCGTGGTCACGCCGCCGATGCCGGAGGCGATGACCGCGCCCAGGCGGTGCGGGTCCACCGAGGTGTCCTCGCCCGCCTTGGCGGTGTAGCCGGCGTCCGCCCAGGCCTCCTTGGCCGCGATCAGCGCGAACTGCGCCGACCGGTCCAGCTTGCGGGCCTGCGGGCGGGGGATGACCTCGCCGGGCTCCACGGCGATCTGACCGGCGATGCGGACGGGCAGCTCGGCTGCCCAGTCCTGCTCCAGCGCGCTGACGCCGGAGCGGCCCGCGAGCAGGCCCTCCCACGTCGACGCTGCGTCGCCACCCAGCGGTGTGGTTGCGCCGATACCGGTGACGACCACGGTGCGATTGGTCGAGTTCACAGGAAAATTCTCCACGGTGTTGAGGGGATCAGCGGCGCCACCGCCGGGTGGCGACAGAGCACGGGCTGGGTCAGCCCTGGTGCTCGAGGATGTACTTGGTCGCGTCGCCGACCGTCTTGAGGTTCTTGACGTCGTCGTCCGGGATCTTCACGTCGAAGCGCTCTTCGGCGGCGACGACGACCTCGACCATGGACAGCGAGTCGACGTCCAGGTCGTCGGTGAAGGACTTGTCCAGCTGGACGTCCTCGACCGGGATGCCGGCGATCTCGTTGACGATCTCCGCGAGACCGGCGACGATCTCTTCCTGAGTGGCGGCCATGTTGGCGCTCCTTCTTACGTATCCAGAGGGTGTGGCGCCCGCCGCGGCAGCGGCAGGTTGGTTTCAGCGGTACGGATCGGATGATCCGGACGTGTTGCCTAGGGGAGGGTAACGACCGTCGCGGCGTACACGAGACCCGCCCCGAAGCCGATGACGAGGGCAGTGTCGCCGCTCTTCGCCTCCCCGGTCGCCAGGAGCCGCTCCATCGCGAGCGGGATCGAGGCGGCCGAGGTGTTGCCGGTGGTGCGCACGTCACGGGCCACCGTGACGTGTTCCGGCAGTTTCAGAGTCTTCACCATCGAGTCGATGATCCGCTCGTTGGCCTGATGCGGAATGAAGACATCCAGGTCGTCCGCGGTGATTCCGGCCGCGTCCAGCGCCTGCTGGGCGACCTTCGCCATCTCGAACACGGCCCAGCGGAACACCGCCTGGCCCTCCTGCGTGATGGCAGGGTACTTGGCAGGCGCACCGCCGTTGCGGTACACGTCCCAGGCCTCGGTCTGCTTGATCGTCTCGGCCTTGTCGCCCTCCGAGCCCCAGACCGTCGGGCCGATCCTCGGCTCCTTGGCGGGGCCCACGATCACGGCGCCCGCGCCGTCACCGAACAGGAACGCCGTCGCGCGGTCGTGCAGGTCGGTGAGGTCGCTCAGCCGCTCCACGCCGATGACCAGGACGTACTCGGCGGAACCCTCGACGACCATGCCCTTGGCGAGCGTGAGGCCGTAACCGAATCCGGCGCAGCCCGCGGAGATGTCGAACGCGGCGGGCTTGCCCGCGCCGATCTTGTCCGCGATCTCGGTCGCGATGGCCGGGGTCTGCTTGAAGTGCGAGACGGTGGAGACGATCACGGCTCCGACCTGCTCGGGCGTGATGCCGGCGTCGGCGATCGCCTTGCCCGCGGCCTCGACGGACATCGCGGCCACGGTCTCCTCGTCGGAGGCCCAGTGGCGCGTCGCGATGCCGGAGCGGGAGCGGATCCATTCGTCGGACGAGTCGATCGTCTCGAGGATGACCTCGTTCGGCACGACACGGGTGGGACGGTAGCCGCCGACGCCCATGATCCGCGCGTACGGATGGCCCTGGCTGGCCTTGATCTTCGTCATGCGCTACGGCTCCTTGTCTGTCGTCGGCTCAGGAATGCTCGGCGACGAGCGCGCGGGCCGCGTCGAGGTCATCGGGGGTCTTCACCGCGAGCGTCTTGACGCCGGGCAGGGCACGCTTGGCCAGACCGGTCAGCGTACCGCCGGGGCACACCTCGACCAGCGCCGTCACGCCGAGCTCCTTGAACGTCTCCATGCACAGGTCCCAGCGGACCGGGTTGGCGACCTGGCCGACCAGCCGGGAGATCACGTCGGCGCCGGTGGTGACCGCCTTGCCGTCGCGGTTCGAGACGTAGGTGAGCCTCGGGTCGGCGACGGTGAGACCTGCGGCGGCCTCCTCCAGACGCGTCACGGCGGGCGCCATGTGCTCGGTGTGGAACGCGCCCGCGACCTTGAGGGCGACGACCTTGCGGACGCCTTCGGGCTTGTCCTCCTGCAGCGCGGCGAGCTGCTCCAGGGTGCCTGCGGCAACGATCTGGCCGGCGCCGTTCACGTTCGCCGGGGTCAGCCCGAGCTTCTCCAGGTGCGGGACGGTGACGTCGGGGTCGCCGCCGAGCAGCGCGGCCATGCCGGTCTCGGTGACGGCGGCGGCGTCGGCCATGGCCAGGCCACGGGTGCGGACCAGGCCGAGGGCGTCGTCTTCGGTGATGACACCGGCGTACGCGGCCGCGGTGATCTCGCCGACGCTGTGCCCGGCCACGGCGCCCGGCGTGATGTCACCGAGTGCCGCGGCGGAGAGTAGACCGGCGGCCACGAGCAGCGGCTGGGCCACGGCCGTGTCACGGATCGCGTCCGCGTCGGCCTGGGTGCCGTAGTGGGCGAGGTCGAGCCCGATGGCGTCCGACCAGGCGGCGATGCGGTCGGCAGCACCGGGGAGGTCGAGCCAGGGGGTCAGGAAGCCGGGCGTCTGAGCGCCTTGGCCGGGAGCGACGAGTACGAGCACTCTTACACTCTCTCTTGTGGACGGTGGGAGCCGCCCGTGGGGACAGGGACGAAGAACGGCTGGGGGATTTGTAGAGGGCCGACAAACCCGCCGCCAAACTCTATGACTGAGGATCGCCGTCGGCCAGACGTCCCAGGATCAGTGCGATACGCAGCGTGAAAGCGGAGCGCACATCGGAAGGCGACCAGCCGGTGACGTCAGTCACACGTCGGAGCCGGTAGCGCACGGTGTTCGGGTGGACGAAGAGCATCCTGGCCGCACCTTCGAGACTGCTGGCCTGTTCCAGATACACGCTGAGCGTTTCCAGGAGCGCGGAGCCCGCTTCCTCCAGTGGTCTGTAGATCTCCTCCACCAACTGCTCGCGCGCCGCCGGATCCCCCGCGATCGCGCGTTCCGGCAGCAGATCGTCCGCGAGGACGGGCCTCGGGGCGTCCTGCCAGGCGGCGGAGGCCTTGAGTCCGGCGGCCGCGGCCTGCGCGGAACGGGTCGCGGCGAGCAGATCGGGGACGATCGGCCCGGCCACGACGGGGCCCGCGGCATACGGTCCGATGAGGGACTTCGCCACATGCAGCGGATTGTCGTTCCCACCCGCGATGACGACCAGACGGTCACCGAGGACACCCGTCAGGACCTGCAGCTTCGCGTGCCGGGCGGCGCGGCGGATGGCCTCGACGGTCAGCTCGCTGTCTCCGTCGGGGGCCGTGCCGAGGACCACGCACACATGCTCGGGGGAGTTCCACCCGAGAGCGGCGGCGCGCGAGACGGCCCCTTCGTCGGCCTCTCCGGACAGCACCGCGTTCACGACCAGCGACTCGAGCCGGGCGTCCCAGGCACCGCGTGCCTCGGCGGCCTGCGCGTACACCTGTGCGGTGGCGAAGGCGATCTCGCGTGCGTAGACGAGGAGCGCCTCGCGCAGCACCGACTCGTCACCCGGGGCGGCGACCTCGTCGATCGCCGACTCCATCACCTCGATCGTCGTACGCACCATCTCCACGGTCTGGCGCAGGGTGATCGCCCTGGTCAGCTCGCGGGGGGCGGTGCCGAAGACGTCGGTGGAGATGGCCTGCGGGGCGTCCGGGTGCCGGAACCACTCGGTGAACGCGGCGATACCGGCCTGGGCGACCAGACCGATCCAGGACCGGTTCTCCGGCGGCATCGCCCGGTACCAGGACAGCGTCTCGTCCATGCGCGCGATGGCCTGCGCCGCGAGGCTCCCGGACGACTTCTCCAGACGCTTCAGGGTCGCGGCATGGGCATGGGCGGACCGGCGGGCGTTCTGGTGGGCTTCGTTCGCTGAAGGTTCGGGCACGGGACAAGACTGCCTTATCGGGGCGGGGACGTGCGGTGCCGGGGCCGCGACCTGTCCTACCGTGGAGGCGTGATTGACGTACGGCGCTCCGGCGACCGGTACCGCGGCGGGGAGACCGCGGCCGGTATCGAGTCCTGCCACGCCTTCTCCTTCGGCCCTCATTACGACCCCGACAATCTCCGCTTCGGCGCGGTCCTGGCCTGCAACGAAGAACGCCTCGCACCCGGCGCGGGCTTCGACGAGCACCCGCACAGCCACACGGAGATCGTGACCTGGGTCGTCGAGGGCGAGCTCACCCACCGCGACTCGACGGGCCGTGCGTCACAGGTCCGCCCCGGCGACGTCCAGCACCTCTCCTCGGCGGGCGGTGTCCGCCATGTGGAACGCAACGACGGCCCGGACCCCCTCGTCTTCGTCCAGATGTGGCTGGCCCCCCTCGCGCCGGGCGGCGACCCGTCCTACGAGGTGGTCCGCGGAATAGCCGACTCCACGCCGTACGCGGTGCCCGGCGCGGGCGCACTCCTCCACGTGCGCCGCCTGGCGACGGGGGAGCGGCTGGCGGTCCCGGACGCGCCGTTCGTCTACGTCCACGTGGTGCACGGCGAACTGGCCCTCGCCGACGACCGGCTGGGCCCCGGCGACTCCGCGCGGATCAGCGACGAATCGGCCCTGGAAGGGACGGCCTCGGACGCCGCGGAACTACTGATCTGGGAGATGACGAGCGCCCCATAGCCGCGGGGACGCCGTCAGGCGCGGTCGGCCCGGTCGTTCACCCGCGGACCTCGGCGAGCACCGCGTCGGTGAACGGCGGCCACACCTCGGCCGCCCACGGCCCGAAGGGCCGGTCGGTGAGCGCGACACAGGCCGCCTGCGCATCGGGGTCGATCCACAAGAACGTCCCCGCCTGCCCGAAGTGCCCGAACGTCCGCGGCGACGACGAACTCCCCGTCCAATGCGGGGCCTTGGAGTCCCGGATCTCGAACCCGAGCCCCCAGTCGTTGGGATTCTGGTGCCCGTACCCGGGAAGGACGCCCTTCAGCCCCGGATACGTCACTGTCATCGCCGCCGCCACGGTCCGCGCGTCCAGCAACCGCGGAGCCTGCACCTCCGCCGCGAACCGCACCAGGTCGTCGACCGTCGACACCCCGTCCTTGGCGGGCGAGAGCCCACCCTCGAGCGTGGTGGACGTCATCCCCAGCGGCACGAGGACCGCCTGCCGCAGATACTCCTCGAAGGGAATGTCCGTCGCCTTGGCGATGTGCTCCCCCAGCACCTCGAACCCGGCGTTCGAGTACAGCCGCCGAGTCCCCGGCGCCGACGTCACCCGGTGCTCGTCGAACGCGAGCCCACTGGTGTGCGCGAGCAGATGCCGCACCGTCGACCCCTCGGGCCCCGCGGGTTCGTCGAGCTCGATCGCCCCCTCCTCGTACGCGACGAGCGCCGCGTACGCCGCGAGGGGTTTGGTGACCGAGGCGAGCGCGAAACGCCGGTCCGTGGGGCCGTGCGTCCCCGCGACGGTGCCGTCCGCACGGACGACGGCCGCGGCAGCGGTGGGGACCGGCCAGTTCTCGATCAACGCCAGGCTCTGCATGCCCCCGAGCCTATGCGTCCTACAGGTTGAGCCGCATCGAGGGGTCGGCCTTGCGCACGAAGCCGAGCGACGCGTACAGCGGCTCCGCCTCGACCGACGCGTTGAGGTCCACGCTGCCCGCCCCGTGCTCCCGGAACCAGTCGAGCAGCGCCTCCATCGCCGCCCGCGCATACCCCTTGCGCCGCTGGTCCGGGTCGGTGGCGACGCTGAACACGCAGCCGACCCTGCCGTGCGGATTGCCCGCCCGCCCGATCCGGTATTCGAGCGACCCGGCGACCAGCGCCGCGAGCCCGTCCGGCCGCTCCGGATGATCGACGACGAACGCCACGAAGCTTCCCTCGGGCTCCGCGAGCCGATGCCGCACGGTCGCCAGGGACTCGGCGTGCCAACTGGTATCGGAGCCGGAGCCGGAGCCGGACCCAGCGCCAGCCCCGGGCCCGGATTCCACGGCAAAGACAGAGTCGATCATCACCTGCCTCAGTCTGAGCAGTTCCTCGGCATCCTCTGGCGTGGCCCGTCGTACGAGATTCATGCCGGGACCGTAGTGAACACGAGCCGAGACGTCTCCGGAATTTCTCCTGGATCAGCTTGCTTGGAGTGCACTCCAGGGTTCTAGCGTGAGGGGCATGACGGTGATGGAGACCAGGACCGAAGCGAGCGGGACCGCTGTCCGCGCACCCGGACCGGCCGCGCCCCCGAGCCCGGACGGCCAGGACCACTACACGATCAGCGAAGTCGCCGCCCACACCGGTCTCTCCGCCTACACCCTGCGGTGGTACGAGCGGATCGGCCTGATGCCGCACATCGACCGCTCCCACACGGGCCAGCGCCGCTACCGCAACCGGGACCTGAACTGGCTCGCCTTCGTCGGCAAACTCCGCCTGACCGGGATGCCGGTGGCGGACATGGTCCGCTACGCGGAGCTGGTGCGCGAGGGCGAGCACACCTTCCCCGACCGCCAGGAACTCCTGGAGCAGACCCGACGCGACGTCCGCGCCCGCATCACGGAGCTGCAGGACACCCTCGCCGTCCTCGACTACAAGATCGACAACTATGCATGCGCCCGCCAGGCGTCGGAAAGGCCCTGACTGATGACGGACAAGGCAATGGCAAAGGTTCGGCTCGGCACGGGCGGCCCCGAAGTCGGCGTCCAGGGCCTGGGCTGCATGGGCATGAGCTTCGCCTACGGCCCCACGGACACCGACCAGGCCAGGGCCACGCTGGACCGCGCCCTGGAACTGGGCGTCACCCTCTATGACACCGCCGACGTCTACGGCATGGGCGAGAACGAGAAATTCCTGGCCCCCTTCATCAAGGCCCACCGCGACGAGATCGTCCTCGCCACCAAGTTCGCCCTGGCCATCGACCCGGCCGAGCCGACGAAGCGGCGCATCGACAACAGCCCCGTGTACATCCGCTCCAGCGTCGACGCCAGCCTCCGCCGCCTCGGCACGGACGTCATCGACCTCTACTACATGCACCGCCGCGACCCGAACGTGCCCATCGAGGAGACGGTCGGCGTGCTCGCCGAGCTCGTCACCGCGGGCAAGGTCAAGCACGTCGGCCTGAGTGAGGTCACCGGCGGCGAACTGCGCGCCGCACACGCCGTCCATCCCATCGCCGCCGTCCAGTCGGAGTGGTCCCTCTTCAGCCGCGACATCGAGCGCGGCGTCGTCCCCACGGCCGCCGAGCTCGGCGTGGCCCTCGTGCCCTACTCCCCGCTCGGCCGCGGTTTCCTCACCGGCTCGTTCGTCAGCGCCGAAAAGGAGCTCGGCGAGGACGACTTCCGCCGCCAGCAGCCCCGCTTCACCGGCGCCAACGCCACCGCCAACGCGGCCCTCCTGGACCCCGTCCGCTCCATCGCCGACGCCCACGGAGCCAGCCTCGGCCAGGTCGCACTGGCCTGGGTCCAGCAGCAGGCCGACGTCCACGGCCTGGCCGTCGTCCCGATCCCCGGCACCCGCAAGCCGACCCGGGTCGAGGAGAACACCGCGGCCACCCGCATCACCCTCACCGAGGACGAGCTCGCCCTGCTGTCCCCGATCGCCGCCGCCGTCGCGGGCGACCGCTACGCCGACATGACGTCCACGTCGGCGGGCCGCGAGTAGGGACGGTCTCGGTGCGCGGGTAGGTAGGCCGGACTGCAGGCTGGGCTTCTCCGTCGTGGCAGGGAGGCTGGTGGGGAGGTCGGCCTTCTGCGTCGTGGCGGGGGCGCTGGTGGGGAGGCCGGGCTCCTGCGTCGTGGCGGGGACACCGATGGAGAGGTCGGGCTCCTGCGTCGTGGTGGCTATGTGGGGTGTCTGTGCGGGCGGTCTGGGGGTCTGCCCGGGTGCCCGGTGCATCCCCGTGCTCACACCAAGCCCCCGGGCGGGCGGGTAGGACACCTGCGCGGGTGGCTGCAGGCGCGGCCTGGGAGTTCGCCGGAGCACCCGGTTCAACCCCGCACTCACGCCAGCCCCAAGGCGAAGACCGCGAAGCCCGCCGCCAAGAGCCCGGCGAGGGCGCGCCGTGCGCGGGATGCCCGGGTCCACGGGGCCTCGAACCCGCGTGCGTACCGCCCTATCAGGAGCAGCAGCCCCGCGAAGATCGGAAGCCAGGCGACGCGCCAGGCCGTCCACCCGAACGTATCGGGGCTGGTGGTCAGCCCGGGCACCTCGCCGAGGAACGAGCCGGGCACCGCCGCCGTGAGCAGCGCGGTCTGATGCCAGCACAGGATCGTCATCGCGGAGAGATTGATGACGACGACCGGAGCCCACAGGGCCGGTCTGCGCAGCAGCCTGCCGATGCGGTCCCGCAGGAGGATCGCCGCACCGCTCTGCGCCGCGGCGAGAGCGAGGACCAGGAGCGACGGCGGGTGCGAGTTGGTGCGGGCCTCGCCGGGAACCCCGACCATCGACGCGGGGTAGTGGAAGAGGAGGAGCAGCATGACGAAGAGTGCGGTACCGCCCACGAGGAGCAGCCACGCACCACGCTTCCCCAGCCTCTTCTCGCCCCAGCAGACGCCCAGTTGATAGGCGAAGAGCCAGCCCGGCAGCAGATTCAGCAGGCTCAGCCAGGAGGGCATCGCCTCCGCATACGGGCCGTAGCGCAGGAAGTCGACGACGGCCACCGACCCGAGCAGCGGCACCGCGGCCCAGCCCTTCAATCGTTCCGCCGCACGGATGCACCCCGGGGTGAGGGCCGTGATCACCGCATAGACGCCCACGAACCACAGCGGCTGGATGACCAACGTGGAGGCGGTGCGCAGGGTCGCACCCGGCACTCCCAGCGCGGACAGCGTCGGGATCAGCGCGGCCCACACGGCGGTTACGCCGAGGACCGGCCGACCGAGCCGGGCGAGTCGCCCCCGCAGCCAGCCGCCGGTCGACTCGCCTCGCGCTCTCGCCCGGCGGTACGACAGCGTGGAGGCATAGCCGCCGACCAGGAAGAAGATGCCCAGCATCTGCAGCACCCAGCTGACCGGGGAGAGGAAGCCGAACGAGGCGAGCGGGCTGGCATTGTGCAGGGCGCCGTCGGAGTCGAGGGTGAATCCGCCGAGGAGCCAGTGCCCGGTCGGGACGGCGAGCAGGGCGAGGGCACGCAGCCCGTCTATCGCCCGGTCACGATGGGCGGGGGTCTTGGCATCGATGGCGGACGCGGTGCCGCGCAGCGCGCTCAGGGCGCGGCGTGTGGTGGGGGTGCTTCGTGTGCTGAGGATGCTTCCTGTGCTCGGGGTGCTTCCTGTGCTCGGGGTGCGTCGAGCGTTGACGGTGGGCGGCTTGCGCGCGGTGCGGGGCTGGCTCACGGTTCGGGGCGCGTTCGCGGTGCGCGGTGTGTTCATGATGTGCGGTGTGTTCGCGGTGCGCGGTGCGTTCAGGCTGCGCGGCGCGCTCGGGGCGGGAAGGCTCATGTCCGTGCTCCGGTAGGTGTGGTGCCGTCGGGGGAGACTTCTCCGTCGGCGATGAGGGCGAAGGCGCGCAGGGAGTCCGTGCCGGGGGCGAAGTAGCCGGTGTGGCCCTCGGCCTGCTCGGCAGGGAGCCGGCGGGCACCGAAGGCGGGGTCGGTCGGGTCCTCGCCGTGCCCGAGGCCGAACAGCTCGACGCTCGGCACGTTGTCGATCCAGTCGCTGTCGTCCTTGGCGGCCCAGACGCGTGCGGTGGTGTGCAGGTCGGAGACGCTGTCGGCGCGCATTCCCGGGGAGCCGAAGACCACTAGGTCGGCTGCGGGCAGCCGCGGTGCGGCGAGGCCGCACACCACCGAGCCGTAGCTGTGGCAGAAGACGGCGGGCCGCGGGGCGCCGGCCGCCGTCAGGCCTTGGGCGAAGCGCGCGAGGCGCGGAGCGCCGGCCTCGGCCAGTCGGCCCGTGGCGGCGTCGGGGCCGAGGCCGACCGGGGTGGTGTACCCGACCCAGGCGATCACGGCGGTGCGGGCGTCCGCTGCCGCGCGCAGGGAGCGGCCCATGCCCGCCGGTGTCCCGTACTTGTCCTTGCTGCGGTCGAAGGTGCTGAGGTCGATGTCGGAGCCCGGCACGACGACGGAGACATGCTCGGCAGTGGGCAAGTCGCCGTACACTTCCGCGATTTGCCCTCGGCCTCGTGGGTCGAACGCCATTATCTGCCGTCCCGGGGCCAGCAGCTCTTCGTAGCGAACGGCCAGGGAGCGGGCCCGCTCATGGTCCTGGAGGGTGAGGTCGGGGTCGGTCGATCGGGCGCGCTCGCGGGCGAGCTCCTGCTTCAGGAAACGGGAGTTGGCCTCATACCGGAGGGAGATGGGGGCGCCGTCCAGGTTTCCGACGACGGACGGGTGGCGTGCTACCAGTCGCTGCCGATCGGCGGGGCTCAACGAGTCGAAGAACGCTGAGATCCGGGCGGGGGACGCGGTCGCCGGGTCGGGCAGCCGCACGTTCAGTGAACGGTCCGCCCGCCAGGAACTCGTGCCGGGTGGTGGGCCCGTGAGCGGCTGCTGTTCATTTCCGATGGCCCAACCCGCCGTGCCCACCACGACTGTCGTCATGAGTGAGGCGGCGACGAGCGCCCTCTTGCTCCGTGCTTTCCAGGACCGAAGCCGCATGGCCCGTCTCCCTCCCCGCTTCGTGGCGCGCTGTGGCCTGACGAAGCGAAAGGTAGGGAGACGGTGGGCCGGGGCACGTCACACCGAGGAGCCAACTCGCAGGTGATACCGGGGTATGTCCAGGTGATACCCCGGTAGGGGGTGGGGCTGGGACGGGCTACTGCTCGCCTGGTGTGACCAGCCCTGATTCATAGGCGAAGATCACGGCCTGGGCGCGATCCCGCAGGTCCAGCTTGTTGAGCACGCGGCCGATGTGGGTCTTCACCGTCTGCTCGGCGAGCACGAGGCGTTCGGCGATCTCCTGGTTGGACAGGCCGCGTGCGATCAGCACCAGTACCTCGGTCTCACGCGGCGTCAGGCCGTTGAGGCGGAGGGCGTCCTTGCGGGGCGCGGACCGCTGCTTGGCGAAGTCCGCGATCAGACGGCGGGTCACCGACGGGGCGAGCAGGGCCTCGCCGGACGCCACCACACGTACGGCCGAGATGAGGTCGGCGGGCGGCGCGTCCTTCAGCAGGAACCCGGAGGCTCCGGCGCGCAGCGCCTCGTACACGTAGTCGTCCACGTCGAAGGTGGTGAGCATGAGCACCTTCGGCCGGTGCACCACGCCAGGCGGCGGGTCCAACAGGGCTCGGGCGGCATCGAGTCCGTCCATCTCCGGCATGCGGACGTCCATCAGGACGACGTCGGGGTGAGTGCTGCGGCTGACCTCGACGCCCTTCGTGCCGTCCGGGGCTTCGCCCACCACGTCGATGTCGCTCTGCGCCGCGAGCAGTGCGGCGAATCCCGCCCGCACCATGGCCTGGTCGTCGACGATGATCACGCGGATGGTCATGCGGTGCCGGAGTCCTTCGGGATGAGGGGGAGCCGGGCGGCCACGCGGAAGCCGCCGTCGGGGAGCGGACCGACGTCGACGGTGCCGCCGACCAACCGTACGCGCTCGCGCATGCCGACGAGGCCGTGCCCCGTGCCGCTGCCCTCCAGGCGGGCAGGTGGTGCGTCGGACGGGCCGTTGACGACGAGGATCAGGAGGTTCCGGGTGTCCAGGGTCAGTGTGATCCTGGTGCGTGCGCCCGGCGCGTGGCGCATCACGTTCGACAGGGCTTCCTGCACGATGCGGTAGGCGGACAGGTCCACGGCCGGGGTCACCTTGGCCAGCTGGGTGAGGATCGACAATTCGAGGTGCGACAGCTCGATCGGTATACCTGCCCGCACCGTGGCCTCGACGAGGTGCGGCAGCCTCTCGAGCCCTGGCTGGGGCGCCCGTTCACCGTCCGCGCCTTCGCTGCGCAGCACCGAGAGCAGCCGCCGCATCTCGGTGAGGGATTCCCGTGCGCTCGCCGCGATGCTGTCGAACTCATCGCACACCTCGTCGGGCAGGTCATGGAGCCGGTAGGGCGCGGAGTCGGCCTGGACGGTGATCACCGACATGTGGTGGGCGACGACGTCGTGCAACTCGCGGGCGATGCGGGCCCGTTCCTCGAGGAGTGTGCGCTGGGCGCGCTCGGTCTCGCTGATGCTCTCCTGCTCGACGAGCCTGCGCCGGGCGTCGCTGCGCTCCCGCAGCAGGGCGCCGAGGAGCAGCACGGCGCCGCTCAGCACGGTCAGCAGCACACCGGTGTCCTGGCTGCCGCCGTCGCGGAACGCACCGAGCACGACGCCGGCGACCACGGTGACCAGCCAGATTCCGAGGAGCGTGCGGCGGCTCTCCCGCACGGACAGCGCGATGCACAGGACCAGGTACCCCACGATGATCATGGGGGTCCAGGGGGCGGGGCGGGTCGGGTCCGCGGCCAGCGTCGCGACGGCCCCGAGGACGTCCGCGACGATCACGATCCACCACGCCATCAGCGGCCGGGTGATAGCGAGGAGCAGCGGCGCGGCCTGGGCAACTCCCAGGGCACCGGCCAGGCCGCCGTCGACGCCGTAGTCGTTCGTCAGTACCTGGACGGTGACCGGGATGAGGACGGCGACGAAACAGGACGCGATGACCAGCGGCAGCATCCGCACCCAGCGCTTGGGAGCGTGTGCGAGCAGCGGCTCGTTCGGCCCCGAGGGCGCCGACAGTGCGGTCCCCGCCGTGCGCAGGCCGTCGAGGACTGCCGTCGTGGTGCGGCGGAAAGGGCCCGGTCGCCCGTCCGGCGCGGACGTGGGACGTCGGGGCGCGTGACCGGGAGGCGTCGTCTCGTGAGGTGCAGGGTCGGGCGATGTGAGAGGTGCCGGGTCAGGCGATGTGGGATGGGGCGGTATGGGATCGGGAGGTGTCGATGCGCTGCTCATGGCCTGATCAGAGTAGGCATGAAGCTCTCGCCGTGGCGTCATACCGGGGAGCCGGACCGTGCCTCATACCCAGGTATCACCAGGTCCCCTGCGGGCGGCACCAGCACCCGCAGGGATCACAGTTCCGCCAGCAGTTCGGTCTTCTTCATCGTGAACTCGTCGTCCGTGAGCAGGCCCGCCTGGTGCAGTTCGCCCAGGTGCCGGATGCGTTCGGCGATGTCGGCCGGGTCGCGCCGCACGGACGGTGTGGCGGAGGCGCCGCTGCCGACACCGTCCGAGTTCAGGGCCGAGCTCGATGCGCGCACCGCGGCGAGGACCGACGCGGCGAACGGCAGCGACTCGTGGACCGGGCCGTAGCCGAGGCCGAAGACGACGGCCGCCGGGTCCTGGTCGGCCTGTGCGGGCTGCGCCACCGGGGTCTCGCGCCGCAGCAGGCGCAGGTGGCCCTCGAACACCTCGGGGGAACGCCACTCGATGCCGCTCAGGTCGGTGACGAGGAAGCTCTGGTCACCGGCCTTCCACTTCGCCGACGAGGCGCCCGTCCAGAACCACCGGAAGGACACCAGCTTCCCGTCGAAGCTCGCCTTCCCGTCGTACGCCTTGAACTGCAGGGGCGCCTCGGGCGACGCCACCAGATAGCGCTCCGCGGGCTCGCCGTCGTCGGCGGAGATCTGTGCCCGCAGCTCGTCCGCGTAGTACTCGGCGAGCGTCTCCCGCTCCGCGGGCAGCACCAGGCGGTACGGGTCGCAGCTCTCCTTGAGCTGCCCCGCCGCGGCCTCCATCAGAGGATCGGCGCCCGGTCTCGGCACGGCATGCAGAATCACCGTCCCGCGTTTGCCGGGGGAGAGCGTCACCGCCGAGATCGCTTCATGGGGGATGCGCCGTTCACCGAGTGTCTGGAACAGCTTCGGTGTGCGGATTCCCCGTTCGAAGCGGATGAGCACAGAGTCGGACTCGAACTCCCAGGCGGCATGAAATCCGGCCAGAACATCACCCATGCGGCTCATCGTAGGCGGCACGCGCGCCTCCGTCCCTCCTGCGGCGGGCCGCTGTTTCATCGATTTCTACGCGCGTCAGGCCGCTGCCCCACCGGAAATACCCTTCCGGCAGGCACCGTCCTCACTCGCGCATCGCACCGCGTGGTACGAACCAGTTCCGATTTCTGCGAAGTTCCGCAGGCTCTCCGTGCCCGGCTCGAAATAGCCGGTGTGCCCTTGAGCGCCGGCCGCGGACAGCACGCGCGCGCCGAACCCTTCGGCCACCGGGTCGGCGCCGTGGCCGAGCCCGCCGAACTCCATGTTCGGTACGTCCTGAATCCAGTCGTCGCCGTCCCGGGTGGCCCAGATCCGGGCACCCGTGCCCAACTGGGAGGCCGTGTCGGCGCGCATGCCGGGGCTTCCCGCTACCGCGATGTCGCTGACCCTCGAGGGCAGGTCCCGTGCGGCCACACCGCACACCACGGAGCCGTAGCTGTGGCAGTACAGCGCGACCGGGCTGCGGCCGGGCAGGCCGCGCACCATGGCTTCGAGGCGCGTGGCCCCGTCCTCGGCGCGCATGGCCGTCGCCGCGTCGACGCCGATCCCGACGGGTGCGGTGTAGTCGGCCCAGGCGATCACGGCGGTATGTCCGCGAGGGCTGACCGAGCGCTCCGCGCGGTAGAGCGATTTCGCCATCCCCACCGGTGCCGAGTACTTGCGGAACGTCCGCTCGAAGGTCAGCACGTTGGTGTCGACGCCGGGCACGACGACGGAGACGCGACGGGCCTTGTCTATGTCTCCGAAGACCTCTGCCATGCGTCCGGAGCCCATGGGGTCGAAGGCCAGGACCTGGCGTCCCGGGCGCATCATGACGCCGAACCGCTTCATCCTGCGCTCGGCCTCATGCTGCCCCAAGGGGGAGAGGCGCTTGTCGTGCATGCGCTCACGCTCGACCTTGCGGGCCTGCCCCAGGGCGATGTGGTTCGCGCGGTAGCGAAGCGTGGCGGGCGCGCCGTTCATGTTGCCGACCGCGAGCGGGTAGCGGCCGGCGAGCCGGTTGCGCTGGTGTCCGTCGAGCGAGGCGAAGAAGCGGGCGAGCTTGGTGGAGGAAGCGTCGGGGTCGGGCAGGCGGCGCCCGTCGATACTTCCCCGCTCCCAGGCGGAGAGCGCGGCTTGGAGGGGCGAGGCGTCGCCCCTGTTGTGGCGCACGGCGGTCCAGCCGGTGGTCGCAAGCATGACGAACACGACGGCCAGCGCGAGCAGAGCGCGCCACGCGTTGAGTTGGGGGGATGAGTCGAAGGAAGTCACTACGGAACACCCTAGGAGAACCGTGATGCCTACCGTGCATCGCGTGAGGCAGATCACGTTTCTGTAGGGGTAATTGAGGCAAAGCGGGCGCATCTGATCTCGACCGATCACGCTCCGTAAGTGGCGCACGCGCGCGGCGCGACGGGGGTGACGGTGGCTCAGAGTGTACGTGCGAACACGTAACGCTTGGGAGAATTCAGCTGGTTGAAGAGCTACTCGGACGGTGTCGGCCGGTGTGTGCGCCAGCCCTGCGCCAACGCGGGCCCCAGGTGGTCGAGATACGTCTCCGTGAGCTCGCGGATCGACTCCGGACTGGTGTCCTCGCCTGCGCCCCACTGGCGCCCCGTGATCCGCATGACGCCGCTGAACGCGGCCACCGCCACGCGCGGGCGCGGATCGCTCTCCAGGTCGAGCCCCTCGCGTTCGGCGATCACGCGGGCGACCTCGTCCTCCATCTCGATGGAGCGGCGCAGGTGGGCGGCGACGAGGGTGGGTGTCGACTCGATCATCTGGTAGGTGCGCATGTGGAGTTCGACCGGGACCACCTCCTCGATGGACTGGCCCATCGCCTCCCAAGTGCCGAGAACGGCACCGCGCAGCGCCTCCAGTGGGGCTTCGTGTGCGGGGCGGTCGCGCACGGCCTGGACGAACCGCGCCTCCACCATCTCCTGGACCGCGAAGGCGGCTTCCTGCTTGTTGGCGAAGTACCGGAAGAACGTGCGCTGCGAGACGTCGACCGCTTCGGCGATCTCGTCGACGGTCGTCTCCTCGTAGCCCTTGGTCGTGAAGAGTTCGAGTGCCGCACGCAGAAGGGCGTCCCGGGTGCGCTGCTTCTTCCGCTCGCGCAGTCCAGGCCTGCCGACGGGCTCGGCGGAAGCGTGCTCGGCGGTCTCCGTGCGCGCTTCCAGGCGGTCCGTCACTCGCTGCGTGGTCTTCACACCGTGGTCCTCTTTCTCGCCGTTTTCCCAGTTCACCATACCTGTGAGCTACGTGACAGTTGCCGACTTGTGAAATGGTTTGTCAACTGTCAGTCGCTGTCACTAACCTCGATCACATGACTAGTCAGATCACCGTCGACAAGGCGGACAAGGCGCCGGAGCCCGTGCCGGTTCCGGCCCCGGCCAAGGGGCTCCGTGGCCACCCCTGGCTGACGCTGTTCGCCGTTGCGATCGGCGTGATGATGGTCGCCCTCGACGGCACCATCGTGGCGATAGCCAACCCGGCCATCCAGAAGGATCTCGGCGCCACCTTCGCGGAAGTCCAATGGATCACCAACGGCTACTTCCTCGCGCTCGCCGTCGCGCTGATCACCGCGGGCAAGCTGGGTGACCGCTTCGGCCACCGGCAGACGTTCCTCGTCGGTGTGGTCGGCTTCGCCGCCGCCTCCGGCGCCATCGGCCTGTCGGACAGCATCGCGCTGGTGGTCACTTTCCGCGTGCTCCAGGGTCTCTTCGGAGCCCTGCTGATGCCCGCCGCGCTCGGCCTCCTCCGGGCCACGTTCCCGGCCGAGAAGCTCAACATGGCCATCGGCATCTGGGGCATGGTGATCGGCGCCTCCACGGCCGGCGGCCCGATCCTCGGCGGCCTGCTCGTCCAGCACGTCAGCTGGCAGTCGGTCTTCTTCATCAACGTGCCGGTCGGCATCATCGCCCTTGTGCTCGGCGTGGTCATCCTCAAGGACCACCGCGCGGAGAACGCCCCGAAGTCCTTCGACATCGTCGGCATCGTGCTGCTCTCGGCGGCCATGTTCTGCCTGGTCTGGGCACTCATCAAGGCCCCGGAATGGGGCTGGGGCTCCGGCATGACCTGGACGTTCATCGGCATCTCCGTGGTGAGCTTCGCGCTCTTCGCGGTCTGGGAGTCGAAGGTCAAGGAACCGCTCATCCCGCTGGCCCTGTTCCGTTCGGTGCCGCTGTCCGCGGGCGTGGTGCTGATGGTGCTCATGGCCATCGCATTCATGGGCGGACTGTTCTTCGTCACCTTCTACCTGCAGAACGTGCACGGGATGAGCCCCGTCGACAGCGGTCTGCACCTGCTGCCGCTCACCGGCATGATGATCATCGGCTCGCCGCTCGCGGGCGCGATGATCACCAAGATGGGCCCGCGCATCCCGCTGGCGGGCGGCATGCTGTGCACCGCCATCGCCATGTACGGCATGTCCACGCTGGAGGCAGGCACGGGCAGCGGTCTCATGTCGATCTGGTTCGCGCTCCTCGGCCTCGGCCTCGCCCCGGTGATGGTCGGCGCCACCGAGGTCATCGTGGGCAACGCGCCGATGGAGCTCTCCGGCGTGGCCGGCGGCCTCCAGCAGGCCGCGATGCAGATCGGCGGCAGCCTCGGCACGGCCGTCCTCGGCGCCGTCATGGCCTCGAAGGTCGACAGCGACCTGCCCGACAACTGGGCCGAGGCGAAGCTTCCGCCGCTCAGCGAGGCCCAGCTCGACAAGGCGGCCGAGGCCGTCCAGGTCGGTGTGGCGCCGGTGCCGCCGAAGGCTCCGCCGTCCATCGCCGACCAGATCACCTCGGTCGCGCACGACACGTTCATGTCGGGCATGGGTATGGCGTGCCTGGTCGCCACCGGCGTCGCCGTGGTCGCGGTCTTCGTCGCGTTCCTGACCAAGCGCGGCGACAACGCCGAGGCGGGCGCGGGCGTCGGTCACATCTGAGACGCCGACCCGGGGCGAGAGCCCCCGGTGTCAGGGAAAGCCCCTCAGGGACAACCTGGGGGGCTTTCGCCTATCAGGGTGACGCACATTCGTACCCCTTCCGATGCCCCGGCCGACGGGTCCACAGTGCAGTCAGAAGATCCGCACGGCCCGGACGATCGAGCCGTACGAGCGACACGTGGACAACTGCGCCACATCACACGGGGGTTGAGCACATGCGTACGACCATCACCGCGACGATCACGGCAGCCGCACTCGCCGCAGTCATCCTCACACCCGCACACGCCGGAGCCGCCGCTCCGCCCACACTCCGCGGATGCGGCCCGGGCGAGCTCTGTCTCTGGCAGAAGGCGGGGTTCAAGGGCGCCCGCCATACGTACGAGCTGTCGGACATCGACATCGAGAGTTGCACCGCGCTGCCGGAGGGGGGCAGCGCGGAGTCTCTCGCCAACCGCACGGGACGGCCGGTCACCGTGTACCAGTCGGGGGAGTGCGCGGAGACCGGCGAGTTCAACACGTACCCGGGCAGCGGCACTTGGGCGCCCGAATCGCCCTATCGCGTACGAGCATTCAAAGTCTGGGAAAGCTGAACGGGGGTACCCGACGGAAAGGCCCGAACCAGCTGACATGAGGAGTGATGATGGCGGGCTTCGGACACACCACGCGCAAGCGCCCCGGCTCACGCGGCCGTACGTGGTCGCGGAGTCGGCCGGATCGCGCGACGCTCGGGATCATAGGCGCCATCTGCGCAATCGCCGGATTCTTCGTGCTGGGGATCATCCTCGGCCCGATGGCGATTGCCTGCGGCTGGCTGGCCATGGGCCGAAGTTGGGCCGGCGCCCGTCCGGTGCCGGCTCTGGTGGCCCTGGTCCTGGGCTTGATCGACACGGTCCTCGCACTCATATGGATAGCGGGGACGACCACGACGAACGGCATGTTCTGACACCCAACGACCGGGCCCGAGAGCCGGGGCGGCGAGCTTACGCTCCGGCTCGGGACGCACCGGAACCATCGGTGCCGGTGCCGGTGCCGGTGCCGGTGCCAGCCGCACCTGCCCCCGAGCCGCCGTTCTCTGCCGCCCCCGGGCGGGGCACCGCACCCGCACGTACCCCCAGGCCCGGCACCCCGGGCGTTCCCGGCCCGCCTGCCACCCCGGGCGCACCCGGCGCCCCCGACAGCGAAGCCACCTGCGCACGCAGCGCCTTCACCTCCGCCGTCAACGCCTCGATCGCGGCTGTCTGGCGCCGCTCCTCGACGTCGTCCTTCTCGAAGCGCGCGATGAACCACGCCGCGATGTTCGCGGTGACCACACCCAGGAGCGCGATGCCCGACAGCATCAGACCGACCGCGAGCACCCTGCCGAGGCCCGTCGTCGGTGCGTGATCTCCGTACCCGACGGTCGTCATGGTGGTGAAGGACCACCACACCGCATCGCCAAGAGTCTTGATGTTCCCGTTCGGTGCCTCCCGCTCCACGGAGAGCACCGCCAGGGAACCGAACATCAACAGGCCCACCACCGAGCCCGCGACATACGTCGTCAGCTTTATCTGTGATGCCATCCGGGCCCGTCGCCCGACGAGCGCCAGTGTGGAGACGAGCCGCAGCAACCGCAGCGGCTGAATCATCGGAAGGACCACGGCACACAGGTCCAGCCAGTGGGTGCGGACGAACTGCTTGCGGTGATCGGAGAGGAGAAGACGCACGGAGTAGTCGACGACGAACGCAGCCCACACGAACCACTCCACCATCGAGCAGCTTCTCGTCACGGACTTGCTCGCTTCGGGCATCACGATCGGCACGGCGTAGGCGACGGCGAATGCCACCGCGAGTACGAGCAGCGGGCGCTGAGTGCGCCGCTCCCAACGAGTCTGTGCCGGTTGTTCCTTCATGGGCGCATCGTAGAAAGGCGACGCAGAAAAGGCAGAGCAGACAGCCAGAGCAGACAGCCGGAGAAGACAGCCAGAGCAGACAGCCGGAGAAGGACAGGCACAGCAGAAAAGCCGAAGGGCGACAGGACCACAGTCCTGCCACCCTCCGAATGGGGCGCGTGCCGTGTTACCGAGCCACGTGCCGTGTTACTGAGCCACGTGCCGTGCTACGCGTCGCCCCCAGCCGCGCCCGGGTCGGCCGCCGTGACGTCGAGGAGCTGGTAGCGGTCGACCGCCTGCTTCAGGACGGAGCGGTCCACCTTGCCCTCGCGGGCCAGTTCGGTCAGCACGCCGACCACGATCGACTGCGCGTCGATGTGGAAGAAGCGGCGGGCCGCACCGCGGGTGTCGGCGAAGCCGAAGCCGTCCGCGCCCAGCGACTGGTACGTGCCGGGTACCCAGCGGGAGATCTGGTCGGGAACGCTCCGCATCCAGTCGGAGACGGCCACGAACGGGCCCTCGGCGCCGGACAGCTTCCGCGTGACGTACGGGACGCGCTGCTCCTCCTCGGGGTGCAGGAGGTTGTGGCGCTCCACGTCCACGGCCTCGCGGCGCAGCTCGTTCCAGGAGGTCGCCGACCAGACGTCTGCCTTGACGTTCCACTCCGAAGCGAGGATCTGCTGTGCCTCGACCGCCCACGGAACAGCGACACCGGAAGCGAGGATCTGAGCGGGGATGGCGCCCTGCTCACCGGACTTGAAGCGGTAGATGCCCTTGAGGATGCCGTCGACGTCCACGTCGGCGGGCTCGGCCGGGTGCTGGATCGGCTCGTTGTAGACGGTGAGGTAGTAGAAGACGTCCTCGCTGTCGGGGCCGTACATCCGACGGAGGCCGTCCTTGACGATGTGCGCGATCTCGTAGCCGAAGGCCGGGTCGTAGGCGACGCAGCCCGGGTTCGTGGAGGCGAGCAGCTGCGAGTGGCCGTCCGCGTGCTGCAGGCCCTCGCCGGTCAGGGTCGTGCGACCGGCGGTCGCGCCGAGGACGAAACCGCGCGCGAGCTGGTCGGCCATCTGCCAGAACTGGTCGCCGGTGCGCTGGAAACCGAACATCGAGTAGAAGACGTACACCGGAATCAGGGGCTCGCCGTGGGTGGCGTAGGCCGAACCGGCGGCGATGAGGGACGCCGTGCAGCCTGCCTCCGAGATGCCGTCGTGCAGCATCTGGCCCGTCGGCGACTCCTTGTAGGCAAGGAGGAGCTCGCGGTCCACGGCCTCGTACTGCTGGCCGAGCGGGTTGTAGATCTTCGCGCTCGGGAAGAACGCGTCCATGCCGAAGGTGCGGTACTCGTCGGGGGCGATCAGCACGAAACGCTTGCCGATCTCCTTGTCCCGCATGAGGTCCTTCAGGATGCGGACGAACGCCATGGTGGTGGCGATCGACTGCTGACCCGAGCCCTTCTTCGCGGCCGCGTACGTCTTGTCCTCGGGGAGCTGGAGCGGCTTGGAGCGCACGACGCGAGTCGGGACGTAGCCGCCCAGGCTCTTGCGGCGGTCGTGCATGTACTGGATCTCTTCGGAGTCGCGGCCCGGGTGGTAGTACGGCGGGGCGCCGTCCTCCAGCTGCTTGTCCGTGATCGGGATGTGCAGGCGGTCGCGGAAGCCCTTGAGGTCGTCGACCGTGAGCTTCTTCATCTGGTGCGTGGCGTTGCGGCCCTCGAAGTTCGGGCCGAGGGTCCAGCCCTTGACCGTCTGGGCGAGGATCACGGTCGGCTGGCCCTTGTGGGCCTTGGCCGCCGCGTACGCCGCGTAGACCTTCTTGTGGTCGTGGCCGCCGCGGCCCAGGTGCAGGATCTGCTCGTCGGTCATGTTCTCGACCATGGCGCGCAGGCGCTGGTCGTCGCCGAAGAAGTGTTCGCGGATGTACGAACCGGTCTCGGTCGCGTACGTCTGGAACTGGCCGTCGGGCGTGGTGTTGAGGCGGTTGACCAGGAGGCCGTCGCGGTCCTGCGCGAGCAGCGGGTCCCAGCTGCGGTCCCAGACCAGCTTGATGACGTTCCAGCCGGCGCCGCGGAACTGGGACTCCAGCTCCTGGATGATCTTGCCGTTGCCGCGCACCGGGCCGTCGAGGCGCTGGAGGTTGCAGTTGACGACGAAGGTCAGGTTGTCCAGGCCCTCGCGGGCGGCGATGGAGAGCTGGCCGAGGGACTCGGGCTCGTCCATCTCGCCGTCGCCGAGGTAGGCCCAGACGTGCGACTTGGAGGTGTCGGCGATGCCGCGCGCCTCCATGTAGCGGTTCATGCGGGCCTGGAAGATCGCGCCGAGCGGGCCGAGGCCCATGGAGACGGTCGGGAACTCCCAGAAGTCCGGCATCAGGCGCGGGTGCGGGTAGGAGGAAAGCCCGTTCGGGGCCTTCGACTTCTCCTGGCGGAACGCGTCGAGCTGCTGCTCGGAGAGCCGGTCGAGGAGGAAGGCGCGGGCGTAGATACCGGGGGACGCGTGCCCCTGGAAGAAGATCTGGTCGCCGCCGTCGCCCTCGTCCTTGCCGCGGAAGAAGTGGTTGAAGCCCACGTCGTAGAGCGAGGCGGAGGAAGCGAAGGTGGCGATGTGGCCGCCGACGCCGATGCCGGGGCGCTGGGCGCGCGAGACCATCACCGCGGCGTTCCAGCGGGTGGCGTTCAGGACCTTGCGTTCGATTTCCTCGTTGCCGGGGAAGAACGGCTCGTCCTTGGTGGCGATCGTGTTGACGTAGTCCGTACTGCGCATTTCGGGCACGGCGACGCGCTTCTCCCGCGCGCGCTCGATCAACCGGAGCATCAGGTAGCGGGCCCGCTCGCGGCCGCGTTCGTCGACCGCGGCATCGAGGGAGTCGAGCCACTCCTGGGTTTCTTCGGGATCGAAGTCCGGGACCTGACTCGGCAGGCCGCCAATGATGATCGGGTTGCGATCGGATCCGGAAGCCACGCTGTTCCTTCGCTGTTGGGGCTCTCGCCTGGGTTATGCCTGGCCGTGCACCGCTCCCCATCGTGTACCTCGCGGACGCAAACGTCATGTCTACCGATAGGTAACCGAGACGTTCATCCGGCCACCCTGGGGTAGGCTCGGCCCAAATCGCAACGATACGCCCATCCTGCCTAACCGCTTCGCAGAGCCGTTCGGTCTCGTACGGGTGTGGCGACAGTTGCGGCGACACGGTCGGGAACGTCACCGTTTCGGCGGTCTCGGCGGCCGGGTACTTGCGCGATCCGTCCCGCCCGTGTGGACTACGGCCAACGCCCCGCGCACGCGCGTGGCTGACAGGCATTCCCAAAAACATGATCAGGAGGCAATCCGTGAGCGCGACCGCGGACCACGCGGAGACGAACCTTGCCGTAAGGCTTGGTTTCCAGCCCGACCAGGTGGTCCAGGAGATCGGCTACGACGACGACGTCGACCAGGAGCTCCGCGAGGCCATCGAGCAGGCCACAGGCACAGAGCTCGTCGACGAGGAGTACGACGACGTGGCCGACGCCGTGGTGCTCTGGTTCCGTGAGGACGACGGGGACCTGACTGATGCGCTGGTGGATGCCATCGCGTACATGGAGGAGGGCGGCTCGATTCTGCTGCTGACTCCGAAGACCGGTCGTGACGGTTACGTCGAGCCGAGCGAGATCGGCGAGGCGGCCACCACCGCCGGCCTGTCGGCAACCAAGAGCGTCAACGCCGGCAAGGACTGGAGCGGCAGCCGTCTCATCACGCCGAAGGCGGCCGCCAAGAAGCGGTAACACTCCGTAGGGCGCTGATGCGCGGCCTCCGCGGCTACGACGCGGTCGGCCACGCGATTCCCCGCGCCCTTTCGGAGCGCTCTGAGGGCCCCCGTCGACATGTTCGTCGACGGGGGCCCTCACGCATGCGTGGGGTGCGGACCGTCAGGATTCGGCGGACGTAGGGTGGAGTCACCCGAACAGCCCCACTCGAATGGGCCCGTCGAAGGGATGCGTACACATGGCGCTCGTTGGAATCGCGGCCGGCACCAAGGCCCCGGATTTCGAGCTGAAGGACAACCACGGCCGGACCGTGCGGCTCTCCGACTTCCGCGGTGAGAAGAACGTGGTGGTGCTCTTCTACCCGTTCGCATTCACCGGCGTGTGCACCGGCGAGCTCTGTGCGCTCCGCGACGAGCTGCCGAAGTTCGTCAACGACGACACCCAGCTGCTCGCCGTCTCCAACGACTCCATCCACACGCTGCGCGTCTTCGCCGAGCAGGAGGGCCTGGAGTACCCGCTGGTCTCCGACTTCTGGCCGCACGGCGAGGTCTCGCGGGCGTACGGCGTCTTCGACGAGGAGAAGGGCTGCGCGGTGCGCGGCACCTTCATCATCGACAAGGAGGGCGTGGTGCGCTGGACCGTGGTCAATGACCTGCCGGACGCGCGTGACCTGAACGAGTACGTCAAGGCGCTCGAAACGCTCTGAGCGAGCTTTGTTTTCGCTCGCGGCCGGGAACCGGTCACTAGGATCCACACGTTGATCCGATGGCAACGCAACGCTTGGGGCTCCCCGCCCCTGGACATCAATTGGGAGGATTCGTGGGAGTCAGCCTCAGCAAGGGCGGCAACGTATCGCTGAGCAAGGAGGCGCCGGGCCTGACCGCGGTTCTGGTCGGCCTCGGATGGGACGTCCGCACCACCACCGGTACGGACTTCGACCTCGACGCCAGCGCCATCCTGACGAACACGGAGGGCAAGGTCACCAGTGACCAGAACTTCGTGTTCTTCAACAACCTGAAGAGCCCCGACGGCTCCGTCGAGCACACCGGTGACAACACCACTGGTGAGGGCGAGGGCGACGACGAGGCGATCAAGGTCGACCTGGCCGCGGTTCCCGCGGACGTCGAGAAGATCGTCTTCCCGGTCTCGATCTACGACGCCGAGAACCGCCAGCAGTCGTTCGGCCAGGTGCGCAACGCGTTCATCCGCGTCGTGAACCAGGCGGGCGGTGCGGAGATCGCGCGGTACGACCTCTCCGAGGACGCCTCGACGGAGACCGCCATGGTCTTCGGCGAGCTGTACCGCCACGGCGCCGAGTGGAAGTTCCGCGCGGTCGGCCAGGGCTACGCCTCGGGCCTGCGCGGCATCGCGCAGGACTTCGGCGTCAACGTCTGAGCCGAGCACGCCCCAGCGCTCTCCGTCCGGCGCCGCACAGTTTCCAGGTGCGGCGCCGGACGTGCTCGCCGTCTCGTGCGCCCGCACCGCGGCGCGCGGGCTTCCGTCACCACGGAGACGTGTGTTCCCGTCTCTGGGGGGACACACGTTCCCGGCACCGCGGGAACTTCTGGTCTCGTCACCACGGGGAGGACTTCACCATGGGCGTCACGCTCGCCAAGGGAGGCAATGTCTCCCTCTCCAAGGCCGCACCCAATCTCACCCAGGTCCTCGTCGGGCTGGGCTGGGACGCGCGCTCCACCACCGGCGCCCCCTTCGACCTCGACGCGAGCGCGCTGCTGTGCAACGCGGGCCGGGTCCTCGGCGACGAGTGGTTCGTCTTCTACAACAACCTGAAGAGCCCCGACGGCTCCGTCGAGCACACCGGCGACAACCTCACGGGTGAGGGCGACGGCGACGACGAGTCGCTCCTGATCGACCTCTCCCAGGTCCCGGTCGGCTGCGACAAGATCATCTTCCCGGTCTCGATCCATGACGCGGACAACAGGGGCCAGACATTCGGCCAGGTCAGCAACGCGTTCATCCGCGTCGTGAACCAGGCGGACGGCCAGGAGCTCGCGCGCTACGACCTCAGCGAGGACGCCTCGACGGAGACGGCGATGATCTTCGGTGAGGTGTACCGGTACGGGGGCGAGTGGAAGTTCCGTGCGGTCGGACAGGGGTACGCGTCCGGTCTGCGCGGCATCGCTCTGGACTTCGGGGTCAACGTTTCGTAGAGGGCCACGCGCGCACGGCCGAGGCGTCCGGCGGGCTCGGCGTCCGGGGAGGGTCGGCCTCCCCGGACGTGCAGCGGGGCCTCTACACTTCGGGGTCAACGTTTTGTAAAGCCGGGGACCGGCGCGGGGGAGACCGCTACACGGGAGCCCGTACACACACGATTGGGTAGCCAGTGCTTCTGAAAACCTTCGGCTGGTCGTTCGCGGTAACCGCGCTCGGCCTAGTCGCCGCGGTGCTCTACGGGGGGTGGACCGGCTTCGGCGTCGTGGCGATCCTGTCCGTCCTCGAGATCTCGCTGTCCTTCGACAACGCGGTGGTCAACGCCGGAATCCTGAAGAAGATGAATGCCTTCTGGCAGAAGATCTTCCTCACCATCGGCGTGCTGATCGCGGTCTTCGGCATGCGACTGGTCTTCCCCGTCGTCATCGTGGCCATCAGCGCCAAGATCGGCCCGATCGAGGCCGTCCGTCTCGCGCTCAACGACAAGGACCAGTACCAGCAGCTGGTCACCGACGCTCACCCGTCGATCGCCGCCTTCGGTGGCATGTTCCTGCTGATGATCTTCCTGGACTTCATCTTCGAGGACCGGGACATCAAGTGGCTGGGCTGGCTGGAGCGCCCGCTCGCCAAGCTCGGCAAGGTCGACATGCTGTCGGTCTGTATCGCGCTCGTCGTGCTCCTCGTGACCGCCATGACCGTCGCCACCCACGCCCACCAGCACGGCGGCACCCATGTGGACAAGGCGCAGACAGTCCTCATCTCAGGCATCGCGGGTCTGATCACGTATCTCGTGGTCGGCGGCCTCTCCGGATACTTCGAGAACAAGCTGGAGGAAGAGGAGGAGCGCGAGCACGAGCAGGAGGAAGCGGCCGCGAAGTCGGGCAAGAAGGTTCCTGCCGTCGTCCTGGCCGGCAAGGCCGCGTTCTTCATGTTCCTCTACCTCGAGGTCCTGGACGCGTCCTTCTCCTTCGACGGGGTGATCGGCGCCTTCGCCGTCACCAACGACATCGTGCTGATGGCCCTCGGCCTCGGCATCGGCGCCATGTACGTCCGTTCGCTCACGGTCTACCTGGTCCGCCAGGGCACCCTCGACGACTACGTGTACCTGGAGCACGGCGCGCACTACGCGATCGGTGCCCTCGCGGTGATCCTCCTGATCACGATCCAGTACGAGATCCACGAGGTCATCACCGGCTCCGTCGGCGTCATCCTGATCGCCTGGTCCTTCGTCTCGTCGGTGATCAGGAACAAGCGGATGGCGGCAGCCGAGGGGCAAGGCAGCTCGGGTGACAAGGCAGAGGTCTCGTCAGGCGTCTGAGACTGACTGATTCCCTCGCCGAGCTGTCCGATTCCGGTCCCCGGAGTGTGATGACGGCCAGGGTGAGGAACGCTCTGTGCGGGGCGGCCGTCGAGGAGATGTCCTCATGGCCGCCCCGTCGGTATTCGTAGGTGGCACAAGGGCACTTGGGGGCGCAATGTCCTTCTGGGACGGTCTGTGGCGTGGGCGTTCGATGGACTTCGAATCGGGCAGCGCCGCCACGAACTCCATCGAACTGACCAAACGGCATCCGACGGTCTCGCTCTCCAAGCAGGGCGCGGCCACCGGCAACCTGCGCGTCAACCTCTCCTGGCAGATGCGTACGTCCGACCTCATCGGCAAGCCGCGCGGCACGGGCGGCGGTCTGCTGCGGCACCCCTTCCAGATGTTCCGGCCCGAGCCGGTCCAGGCGCACACCCAGAGCATGGTCAACGTCGACCTCGACCTGGGCTGTCTGTACGAGCTGACGGACGGCGACAAGGGCGTGGTGCAGCCGCTGGGCAACTTCTTCGGGAGCCTGAACTCACCGCCGTACGTGAAGGGCAGCGGCGACGACCGGTTCGGCTCGGGCTCCGGCGAGACGCTCTACGTGAATCTCGACCACCGCGAGTCGATCAAACGGTTGCTGATCTTCGTGTACATCTACGACCAGACGCCGGCCTTCGACCGCACGCACGCGAAGGTCACGCTCTACCCCAGCAACGGTCCCCGGATCGAGATCGACCTGGACGAGCGGCAGCCGCAGGCCCGCTCCTGCGCGGTGGTCTCCATCGAGAACGTCAAGGACGAGCTGATCGTGCGCCGCGAGGTGAAGTTCGTCTACGGCTTCCAGGCCGAGCTCGACCGGCTGTACGGCTGGGGGCTCCAGTGGGGCCGGGGCTACAAGGCCAAGGTCGGCTGACCCGTGTGCCCGCAGGGCCCACCGGATCCGCCGGGTCCCCCGACCCCGGCCGCGCCCTCAGCGGGACAGGAACTGCGGCCCCTGCGGAGGCAGCCGGAAGTTCGGGTCCGGCATCGGCAGCACCGGCTGCGGATAGCCGTACGACGGCTGGGCGACGGGGATCGGCGGGGCGATCGGCGTGGGCTGCGTGGGCGCGGCCGGCGGATAGCCG